>DAMDJY010000051.1:0-10943 GCA_032100225.1 Mobilicoccus sp. | reverse complement strand
GTTGCAGGCCTCGCAGCGGCGCTGGCGCAGTGCGGCGGCGCCGATGCCGGTGGTCTCGCGGATCTTCTCGTACAGCGCGAGGAGTTCACCGCCGATCCCGGCGGAGACGTCGGCGCGCTTGCGGTTGAGCTCTGCGGCTTCGGCGTCGAGGTCGGCGGTGGCTGCCGCCTGCGCGGCCTTGGCCTCCTGCAGCTGGGCGTCGAGGGGGGCTCGTTCGGCCTCGAGGGCGGCGACGGACGCGTCGGCGGCCTCGACGCGCTCCATGGCCTCGAGTTCGACCTCTTCGAGTTCGGACTGGCGGCGCGCCAGCGATTCGAGCTCGTGCGTCAGGGCCTGCATGTCCTTGGCGGATCCCTGCCCGGCGTCGAGGCGGGACTGGTTGCGAGCAGCGCGCTCACGGACGAGGGCGACATCGTTCTCGGCCTTGGCGGCCTCGCGCCCGCTGTCGTCGGCGATGACGCGGGCACGGGTGAGCTTGGAGTCGACCTCCCCGATGCGCTCGGTGATGCCGGCGACCTGGGCGGCCTCGGGGAGGTTCTTGGTGCGGTGGCGGATCTGCCCGAGGCGCGTGTCGATGGCCTGCAGATCGAGGAGTCGCCACTGCAGCTGCTGGTCGGCCTTCACGGCGGTCCCTTTCGTCGGGGTCGGCGCCGGTGAAGTCACCGGGCGTCGTCGAGGTCGAGCGCTCCGACGGTGAACGTCCAGGGGTCGGTGACCAGGGCGCTGACGTGGTGCTCCACGCTAACGCCTCGGGGGCCCAGCTCGGACAAGGCGTCGGTCAGCCGGGATCGGACGCTGTCCAGCCACAGGTATTCGGTGGCGTAGTGGCCGGCGTCGATGAGGTAGGGTGTTCCGCCGCGAGCCTCCTCGCGGGCTTCGAGTGCGGGGTGGTGGCGCAGGTCGGAGGTGACGTAGACGTCGGCCCCGCTGGTGCGCACGGCATCGAAGAGGGAATCACCGGCCCCGCCGAGGACGGCGATCCTGCGCACGGGGGCGTCGGGCGGCCCAGAGACGCGGATGCCGCCGGCGGTGGCGGGCAGGTGGGAGGTAAGGCGTCGGGCGAGGTCGCCGAGGGAGATGGCCTCGGGGAGGTCGCCGATGCGGCCCATGTCGGCGCCTTCTTCGACGGTGAGGGTGCGCAGGTCGGTGAGTCCACAGGCGGCGCCGAGCGCGTCACACACGCCGGGCCAGGCGACATCGGCGTTGGTGTGAGCGGAGTACAGAGCGATGTCGGCGACGATCAGGCCCGTCACGGTGGCGCCTTTGGCGCTGGTCGTGGCCACGGAGGTCACGCCGCGCAGCAGCAGCGGGTGGTGGGTGATGAGCAGGTCCGCTTCGGCATCGCGGGCCACTTCGACGACGGCCAGCGTCGGGTCGACGGCGTAGTGGATGCGCTGCACCGGCTGGTCGGGGTCACCCGTGGTCAGCCCGACCCGGTCCCACGACTGCGCCGTGTCCTTCGGGTAGAACCCCTCGAGGATCTCCAGCACCTCACGCAGAACCACGTGCTCGCTCATCCGGGACCTCTCATCGCGCCGACCGAACGGATCGGATCGAGTTGGATCAGATCGGATTGGATCAGATCGGTGGGCCCGGCCGGGCTCGAACCGACGACACCCGCGGTGTAAACGCGGTGCTCTACCAACTGAGCTACAGGCCCCAGGCCCCGGATCGTGCCGGTGCCGACCGCCATTGTGGCATCTCGCAAGGTCGCGTCGATGCCAACACGGCGCGGGTCGCCTACTCGCTCACGACGGGAGGGGCTGCGGTGCCGTCGGCGTGCACGGTGGCGGGCTCACCCAGCTTGACCAGCGCCACACCGGCCAGCACGAGCGCGCCACCGACAGCTTGGACAGCGGTCGGGGTCTCCCCCACGAGCCACCAGGCGACGAGTGCCACGAACAGCACCTCGGTCAGCCCGACGAAACCCGCCAACCGAGCACCCAACCGGCGTGCACCCTCAATACCCAGCGCATAGGCGGCACCGCTGGCCACAGCACCCAACAGGAGCACGGCCAACCACCAAGGCACCTCACGACCGGCGTACATCGGGTCGGCGCGCGTCATCGTGAAATCCAGGACGCCGCCCGCACCGGCCAGCGCCAGAGTCGCCCCAGCCACGATGAGGCCACCCGTCGCGAACGCCACCGGCGGAAGTCCGTGTGAATCATCCGCCGACAACAAGAAGTAGACCGCCAGCCCCACCATCGCGGCCGACGCCCACGCGATGCCCACGAGACTCACCGGTGCGCCCGAGACCAGGTCCAGAACCACGACGAGGCCCACCAGCGCCAACAGGGTACCGATCACGGTGGCCGTCGACGGCCGCTGACCACCGGTCAGCCACAGCCACACGAGCACGACGACCGGGGCGACGAACTCCACGAGCAGAGCCACCGCCACCGGCATGTACCGCACCGCCTGAAAGTAGGCGAGCTGCGGACCGGCCACCGCGAGCACGCCGTAGACGATCACGCGCGGCAACGCCCCCGGCACCCGCGACCAGTGTCCTCGCATCGCCACCAGGCACAACGGCAGCAGCACGACCGCGCCGACGAGGATGCGCACACACGACGCAGCCCCCGCGCTCCACCCCGCAGCCATGAGGCCACTACCGAGCGAGCCCGACAGGCTGAACGCCGCCGCAGCCCCGATCGCGAACCAGATCCCCCACCGTGTCGACACTCGGCCAGCCTAGAGGCCGTGGAGTCACTCGACCGACCGTCCGATCGCAAGCGCCACCAGGGCGCATACATCGACAGGCTGCCCCGCCATCGACCGCGCCGGCAGCGCCGACGTCCTCAGCCGATGAGAGTGGCCAGGGCGGAGTGAAATCCGGAGAAGTCGCGGGCCTGGCCAGGGCCGGTGGTCAACGTCCAGGCGATCGTTCCGTCGGGGACGACGAGGTACGTGCCGCGCCCGGCGTAGCCGCCCTGCTCGTCGAACACGCCGTATGCGCGCGCTACCTCGCCGTGCGGCCAGAAGTCGGAGAGGAGGGGAAAGAAGAACGCCTCACGGTCGTCCCAGGCCCGCAACGTGAACATGGGGTCGCAACTGATCGCGACCGTCGTCACGTGCTCGCTCTGAAAGCGAGCCAAGTCGTCGCGGATCTCCTCCAGTTCGCCGGTGCACACACCGGAGAACGCGAACGGGTAGAACACGAGGAGCGCGGCCCGGTCGGCCGTCAACTCCTCCAACGAGATGACCTTGCCGAACTGGTTCGACAGTGCGAACGACGGCGCGACATCACCCACAGCGAGACTCATGTGCCTAGTGTGCCAGGCGAGGTGGCTCCGCTCGATGGAGCACGGCTCGATGACGGTCTGCGTGGACCGATCAGCGACGCGCGGTCTTGGGCGCCACGAGACGGGTCGCGGACCATTCGCGTGTCAGGTTGACACTCGCCGAGGCGTGCAGCCCCGCCGTGTCCGCAGCTTCGGCCACATCGCTCGGGTCGACCTGTCCGGGTAACCCCACCTTGGGCGTGAGCAGCACGATGAACCCGTGATCCTCCAGGGTGGCCAGCGCGTCGACGAGAGCGTCGGTGAGATCGCCGTCGTTGTCGCGCCACCACAGAAGCACCGCGTCGACGACATCGTCGTAGTCCTCCTCCTGGAGTTGTCCACCGAGAAGATCCTCGATCTGCTCTCGCACCTCGTCGTCGACATCATCGTCGTACCCGAGTTCGAGGACGACCTGGTCCTCGGTGAAGCCCAGCTTGGAGACCGGACCGACCGCCGCCTCAACCACGCGTGTCTACCTCTCAGAAAGGGTCGGCCAGGCCGTCCCGTTGTACGGTTTCGTTTCTAGTGCAGCGTTTCACATGCGATCTTGCAAGCAGACAAGCACTATCGGCCCGGTCGGAGTCCCGACAGAGTCCGACATGTCGGGTTTCGGAGGTCGATCGCTCACACCGAGGAGGACGGCACGTGGGACGACGAACCAGCCGCACCCCGAGCCTGCGTGTCGAGCTCACCGATGACGCACCGATCGAGCGATCCCGCCCCGACACCGTGGCCGTCGAAGAACCCCTGGAGATCCGCGTCGGCGGCACTACGCTGACGACGACGATGCGTACTCCGGGTGACGATTTCGAGCTGACGCTCGGGTGGCTCCTGGGTGAAGAGGCCATCCCTGACGCCCGTTCCGTCTCGACCATGATGCACTGCACCGACGTCGACGAGTCCGGCAGTCCGACCTACAACGTCGTCCAGGTCTCTCTCCGCCCCGGGTCGTCACTGACCCCCGGAGTCTCGGCCCGCAGCCACGTCACCACCAGCGCGTGCGGAGTCTGTGGCAGCGAGAGCATCGACGCGATCATGAAGGCCGGACGGCACGATCTGACGGCCGATGACACGCCCGTCCGTCCCGAGGTGCTCGCCAGCCTGGTCGACGAGATGCGCACTCACCAGGTCGGATTCGATCAAACCGGCGGGGTCCACGCCGCCGCCCTGTTCACCCCCGAGGGTGAGTTGCTGTGCCTGCGCGAGGACATCGGCCGTCACAACGCCGTCGACAAGGTTCTCGGGTGGGCCGCCAAGGAGGGGTTACGGCCCGGCACCGGGCAGATCCTGCTCGTGAGCGGCCGCGCGGGGTTCGAACTCGTGCAGAAGTGCGTGCTGGCCGGCATCCCCGTCATGGCCGCGGTCTCTGCACCCACCTCACTCGCGGTCGAGTTGGCCAAGCGTTCCGGACTGACCCTCGTCGGCTTCCTCCGCCCCCCTAAATTCACGGTATATTCCGGCTCATATCGGCTCGGAATCGACTGACCGCATCACCCGGGGCATACCGCAGGCGAGCATCCCCGGCCGTTCGACTATCCTGACCGTGACGAAGGTCGCACGATGCGACCGCAATCGCCGGCAGAAAGGAACCTCGTGCGCCCGGACGATGCAGGCCCCATCATCAACGGCCTTCCCAGCAGCTTCCCGGACATCGACCCCGACGAGACCCAGGAGTGGCGCGATTCGCTCGACGCCCTCATCGCTGAGCACGGGCAGCAACGCGCCCGCTACATCATGCTCAGCCTCCTGGAGCACTCTCGCGTCCGCCAGGTGGGCGTCCCGTCCCTGACGACGACCGACTACGTCAACACCATCCCCATCGAGCAGGAGCCCTGGTTCCCCGGCGATGAGGACATGGAGCGGGCGTTCCGTCGCCTGATCCGGTGGAACGCGGCCGTGCTCGTGCACCGCGCCCAGCGTCCCGGCATCGGTGTCGGCGGCCACATCTCGACCTACGCGTCCGCCGCGACGCTGTACGAGGTCGGCATGAACCACTTCTTCCGTGGCCCGAACCACCCCGGCGGCGGAGACCACGTCTTCTTCCAGGGCCACGCCTCCCCCGGCATGTACGCCCGCGCGTTCCTCGAGGGACGTATCCCCGAGCAGCGCCTCGACGGGTTCCGTCAGGAGCACAGCCACGTCATCGACGGCAAGCCCGTCGCGCTGCCGAGCTACCCGCACCCGCGCCTCATGCCGGACTTCTGGCAGTTCCCCACCGTGTCCATGGGTCTGGGCCCGCTGAACGCCATCTACCAGGCGCAGTTCAACCGCTACCTGCACAACCGCGGCATCAAGGACACGAGCGACCAGCATGTGTGGGCGTTCCTCGGTGATGGCGAGATGGACGAGGTCGAGAGCCGCGGCGCGCTGCAGTGGGCCGCCATGGAGCAGCTCGACAACCTGACCTTCGTCGTCAACTGCAACCTCCAGCGCCTCGACGGCCCGGTGCGCGGTAACGGCAAGATCATCCAGGAGCTCGAAGCCTTCTTCCGCGGCGCCGGCTGGAACGTCATCAAGGTCGTCTGGGGCAGTGGCTGGGACCAGCTCCTCGCCGCCGACAACCAGGGCGCCCTGCGTCACCTGATGAACAGCACGCCCGACGGCGACTACCAGACCTTCCGCGCCAACGACGGCAAGTACGTGCGCGACTTCTTCTTCGGCCGCGACCCCCGCACCGCCAAGATGGTCGCCGACTGGAGCGACGAGGACATCTGGTGGAAGCTGCGCCGCGGCGGCCACGACTACCGCAAGGTGTACGCCGCCTACGACCGCGCCATGCGCCACACCGGCCAGCCGACGGTCATCCTCGCCAAGACGATCAAGGGCTTCACGCTCGGATCCTCCTTCGCGGGCCGCAACGCGACGCACCAGATGAAGAAGCTCGCCCTGGACGACCTCAAGGCGTTGCGCGACACCCTGCACATCCCCGTCACCGACGAGCAGATCGAGTCCGACCCGTACGCGCCGCCGTACTACAACCCCGGGCCCGACGACGAGCGCATCCAGTACCTCATGGAGCGTCGTTCGAAGCTCGGCGGATTCGTGCCCGAGCGCCACAGCGGCACCCAGCACATCCACCTCCCCGACGACTCGGCCTACCAGGCGGTCAAGAAGGGCTCGGGCAAGCAGCAGGTCGCCACCACGATGGCGTTCGTGCGTCTGCTCAAGGACCTCATGCGCGACAAGGAGTTCGGCAAGCGAGTCGTGCCGATCATCCCCGACGAGGCCCGCACGTTCGGGATGGACTCCTTCTTCCCGACGGCCAAGATCTACAACCCGCACGGCCAGAACTACACGGCCGTCGACGCGGAGCTGATGCTCGCCTACAAGGAGTCCGCGCAGGGTCAGATGCTGCACCTCGGCATCAACGAGGCCGGATCCATCGCGGCGTTCACCGCAGCGGGCACGAGCTACTCGACGCACCACGAGCCGATGCTGCCCGTCTACGTCTTCTACTCGATGTTCGGCTTCCAACGCACCGGTGACGGCATCTGGGCCGCCGCCGACCAGATGGCGCGCGGCTTCCTCATCGGTGCCACCGCGGGCCGCACGACCCTCGCGGGTGAGGGTCTGCAGCACATGGACGGCCACTCCCCGATCCTCGCCAACACCAACCCGGCCGTCGTGCACTACGACCCGGCGTTCGGGTTCGAGATCGCGCACATCGTGCAGAGCGGCCTCGAGCGCATGTACGGCGACGACCCCGAGGACGTCATCTTCTACCTGACGGTCTACAACGAGCCGATGCAGCAGCCTGCAGAGCCCGACAACGTCGACGCCGAGGGCATTCGCCGCGGCATGTACCTGTTCCGCGAGGGGACCGGCGAAGGCCTGGACAACCCCGACTCCGCGCCGCACGCACAGCTTCTCGCCTCCGGCGTCGGTGTGCCGTGGGCCCTCGAGGCGCAGCAGCTCCTCAAGGAGGACTGGGGCGTCATCGCCGACGTCTGGAGCGTCACGAGCTGGGGCGAACTGCGTCGCGAGGCCAAGGCCTGCGACGAGCAGCGGTTCCTCCACCCCGAGACCGACCGCCGCATCCCCTACGTCACCAAGTGCCTGCAGGACCGTCCCGGCCCGGTCGTCGCCACCAGCGACTACGCGAGCGAGCTGCACGACTTCATCGCTCCGTGGGTGCCCGGTGACTTCTCGGCCCTCGGTGCCGACGGGTTCGGCTTCTCCGACACCCGTCAGGCCGCACGCCGGTTCTTCCACATCGACGGCCCCTCCATGGTCGTGCGGGCGCTGCAGATGCTCGCCGAGCGTGGCGAGGTCGAGGACTCGGTGCCGTTCGCTGCAGCGCAGAAGTACAAGCTGCTCGACGTCACCGCCGGAGCCTCCGGCAACGCAGGCGGCGAGAGCTGACCTGCGCTGAACTTCTCTGAGCTCCACATCGTTTCGGGCGTCCCGGCCGCATCTGGCCGGGGCGCTCGTCTCGTTGTCGGTGGCGAGGGTTACGGTCTGCGGGTGACTGCATCGACCTTTCCCCGCGTGAACCCCGACCGCCTCCACGCCGACGTCGTGCGTATCTGGCAGGGGCTCGGATCGACGCCCGAGGAGTCGCGCCTGCTGGCCGATCACCTCGTCGCGGCCAACCTTGCCGGGCACGACAGCACGGCGTCGGGATGCTGCCGGAGTACGCATCGTCCCTGGCAGCGGGCTCGTTGCAGCTCGGTCGTCACCCCGAGGTCGTCAACGACACGGGCGTCGTCGTCACGCTCGACGCGGGCTACGGGCTCGGGCAGGTCGCCGCGTACGACGCGATGAACCTCGGCATCGAGCGCGCCCGTCAGCACGGCGCCGCGATCGTGGGGCTGCGTCGACCGCACCACATCGGCCGCATCGGTCACTGGGCCGAGCAGTGCGCTGCCGCTGGATTCGCCTCGATCCACCTCGTCAGCGTGCCGGGCGATGCCCTCGTCGCGCCGTTCGGCGGCAGCGACGCCCGGTTCGGCACCAACCCGTTCTGCGCGGCGTTCCCTCGCCCGGGCAGCGACCCGATCCTCGCGGACTTCGCCACCAGCCACCTGGCGCTGGGCAAGACGCGCGTGGCGCACAACTCCGGCCGTCAGGTCGCGGAGGGGACTTTGCTCGACGCCGACGGCAGCCGACGACAGACCCCGGAGTCATGTGGCGCGACCCGCAGGGCGCCTGGCTCACGACCGGTCAGCACACGGGATCGGCCCTGGCCGTGCTCATCGAGCTGCTCGCCGGCGCCATGGTCGGTGGCGGCGTGACCAGCGCCGATGCCATCGCTGCACCCCACGGAATCGTCAACTCGATGTTCTCGCTCATCCTCGACCCGGCAGCGTTCGGCACCGACGATGCTCAGGCCCAGGCCGACACGTTCCTGCACTGGGTGCAGGCCTCCCCGACCCGTGACGGCGTCGAGGCGGTCCTGTTGCCCGGCGAGCCCGAGCGTCGTGGCCGCGAGGACCGCCGCGCGAACGGCATCCCGATCGACCCGACGACGTGGGCTCAGATCGAAGCCGTGGCAGCGTCTGCCGGCGTCGACCTGAGCCCACGTGATTCGTCTGCCCCGAAGCCGAGTGACGGGTCACTCGACATCAGGGGTATTCACGGAATGACGCTCAGCCGTTGGTTCCGGCTCAGCGCTTGGGCCAGAACTGCTCGCGCGCCTCGACCCCGGTGTCGGGGTTGTCGGTGAACAGGCCGTCGATTCCGGTGCGCAAGTAAACGTCCATCTCCTCGATGGCCTTGCCGTAGTCGCCCGGGTTGGTGCCGTTCCAGAAGTCCTTGGCCATGAACTGGTTCTCGTTGCGGAACGTCCACGGCACGACCTTGAGGCCGACCCGGTGAGCGTCGCTCACGACGGAGGTCGGTTGACCCAGGGTGCCGTCGGCCTTCTTGGGGATGACGAAGAACTTCTCCGGGCCGATGCCGTCGGCGAAGCGGGAGATCTCCTTGAGGCCCTTCGGTGTCATCCAGTCGTGGTACTTGCGCTTGTCGCCCCTGGAGATGAGGTCGTACGGGCCGTCGAGCGGGCCGTCGCCGGTCCAGGTGAGGAACGTCGAGTTGGCCTTGTAGCCCATCGTGCGGACGGCCTTGAGGTTGGTGATCTCGAACGACTGCAGCCACATCGGGGCGGTGCGCTTGTTGAGGCCGTACTGGCTCGTGAGCTTGACGAACGGCTTCTCGGGGTTGAGGCCCTGGGTGTGGAAGTACGTGGAGTGCTTGATCTCGGGGATGATCCCGATCGTGCGGCGGTGCTTCTTGGAGAGCTGCTCGCGGAGCTTGAGCACCTCTTCGTACGTCGGCACCTGGTAGCGGCCGTCGTAGACCATGTTGCGCTGGCGCACGTCGGCGAGGCGCTCCTTGGCGCGCAGCGTCTTGAGCTCGGCCAGGGTGAAGTCCTCGGTGAACCAGCCGGTCACGGGCGTGCCGTCGAGGTTCTTCGTGGTCTTGCGGGCGGCGAATTCCGGGCGGGAGGCGACGTCGGTCGTGCCGGAGATCTCGGGCTCGTGGCGGTCGACGAGGACGCCGTCCTTGGTGAGCACGAGGTCGGGCTCGATGAAGTCGGCGCCCATCGCAGCGGCGAGTTCGTAGGCGGCCAGCGTGTGCTCGGGGCGGTAACCGGAGGCGCCGCGGTGCGCGACGATCAGCGGGGAGGGCATGCCCTTGGCGCTGGTGTAGGTGGAGCCGTGGCGACCCGTCGAGTTGTTGCGGCCGCGGCCCTTGTCGTGTCCGGTGGTGCCGGCGGGTGCGGCGACGGCGACGGAGGTTCCGGCGAGAGCCATGACCGCAGCGACGGCGGCGGTGGTGAGAAGTCGGTTCATGCGCCGATACCACTCTGCCCCGGAGACATTCATGCATCCAGCGGGTGACGTCAGAGCGGACTGAGGACGAACCCCGCGCGGCCCGCACGTGGCCCGGTCCGCGATGGTCACGCGCGGCGCCGACGATTCGACCACTACGCTGCGGGGATGAGCGAGGCCACGTGCAGTGCAGAGACCGTGACGCGGCTGGAGCGCTCGGTCGGCTCGCTCATCACCACCTGCAACCAGCACCTCGAGGCCACCCGTGAGTGGTACCGCGAACTCCCCGCAGATCAGCGCTCGTGGGTCTCGGCCGTCGCGCACACCGGCATCACGTCGTTCATCGGCTGGTGCCGAGGCTCCGACGACATCCGGCGCCTCAACGCCACCGTGTTCGGTGCCGCCCCCACCGAGCTGACCCGCTCGATCTCGCTCTCCCAGACGCTCGACCTCATCCGCGGCGTGTTCGAGGTCGTCGAGTCCCGCGTCGACGACATCGCCGAACCCGGCGACGAGGCCGGGTTCTCCGAGACGGTGCTGCGCTACTCCCGCGAGGTGGCCTTCGCCGCCGCGCACGTCTACGCCCACGCCTACGAACGGCGCGGCGCCTGGGACGCGCGTCTGGAGGCGCTGGTCGTCGACGCCCTCGTGCGCGGCGACGGCGACGAGAACATCGCACTTCGCGCCAACGCGCTCGGGTGGGAGGACACCGCTCCCGTTCTCGTCGTGGTCGGCCGCACGCCCGACCTTGTCGACGTCGCGCTCGACGCCATCCGAAGCCGCGCCGAACGCCGCCACGTCTCCTGTCTGCTCGGCGTCCAGGGCCGCACCCTCATCGCTGTCCTCGGCGGCGAGGGCGTCCGCGCAGCCGTCGACGGATTCGCCG
>DAMDJY010000050.1:0-21601 GCA_032100225.1 Mobilicoccus sp. | reverse complement strand
CCGGGGGTGAGGCCGCGTGGCCGAGGACGGCGACCGGCGAGGTCGCCGCGCCGTACGACCCCGAACTCCTGGCCAACGGGGACACGCGCAATGTCGTCGACGCCTACCGCTACTGGACCCACGAGGCGATCGTCGCGGACCTCGACACGCGCCGCCATGACCTGCACATCGCGGTGGAGAACTGGGAACACGACTTCAATATCGGGTCGATCATCCGCACGGCCAACGCGTTCAACGTCGCTGCGTTCCACATTGTCGGCAAGAGGCGATGGAACCGCCGTGGCGCCATGGTCACCGACCGCTACCAGCACGAGCATCACCACGCCGACGTCGCCGAGCTGCTCCAGTGGGCTCGAGCCGAGGACCACACGGTGCTCGCCATCGACAACGTCCCCGGCAGCGTCCCCATCGAGACGGCCGCCCTTCCGCGCCGCTCGCTGATGCTCTTCGGGCAGGAGGGTCCGGGTCTCTCGCCTGAGGCACTCGCCGGTGCCGAGGTGGTGTTGCACATCAGCCAGTTCGGCTCGACCCGATCGATGAACGCTGGTGCTGCTGCGGCGATCGCCATGCACGCGTGGATCCGCGCCCACGCGCAGATCGACTGAGCGGGCGGCGGACTCGTGGACGACCGGCAGGTGGTGGCCGCGTGGACGATCTGATGGTCGAGCATGTCCTGCGGGCGGTCGAGTGTGTGCCGCCCGGGCGGGTCACCTCGTATGGGGCGATCGCCGAGCTCATGGGTGGAACCGCGCGCCAGGTGGGATCGGTCATGCGGTTCTACGGCACCAACGTGGCGTGGTGGCGGGTCGTCAACGCCGCGGGTGACGTGCCCGCGCATCTGCGCAGCGAGGTGGCTCCGCACTGGGCGGCAGAGAACATCGGGTGGAAGCCGAACGGGCTCGGATGCGTGATGGCCGAGCACCGCGTGGATCGGGACCAATGGTCCGCCGACTACGCCCGTGCGGTGGCGGATCTTCCGATATACCGGCGCGGTCTCGGACGGGCAGCCCCTCGCCCGCAGTGACCGGCTCTCCCGGACTACGATGTGGGTAGCCCTGGTCCGGGCAATCAGCTCGGACGAGTCGACTGACGAAGGAGCAGAACGTGCCCATCGCAACCCCCGAGGTCTACCGCGACATGCTCGACCGGGCGAAGGCTGGTTCCTTCGCCTACCCGGCCATCAACATCACCTCCAGCCAGACGGTCACCGCCGCCATCCGCGGTTTCGCCGAGGCCGGCAGCGACGGCATCATCCAGGTCTCCACCGGTGGCGCCGAGTACGCGTCGGGTTCGACGATCAAGCACATGGTCACGGGGTCGCTGGCGCTCGCCGCCTACGCCCGTGAGGTCGCCAAGAACTACGACGTCAACATCGCGCTGCACACCGACCACTGCCCCAAAGACAAGCTGGACGGCTTCGTCCGCCCGCTGCTCGCCCTCTCGGCCGAAGAGGTCAAGGCAGGTCGCGACCCGATCTTCCAGTCGCACATGTGGGACGGCTCGGCTGTACCGCTGGACGAGAACCTGCAGATCGCCGAGGAGCTTCTCGCCCTCGCCAAGGCCGCCAACATCATCCTCGAGGTCGAGATCGGCGTCGTCGGTGGCGAAGAGGACGGCGTTGCCAACGAGATCAACGACCAGCTCTACACGACCGCAGAGGACGCCCTCAAGACGGTCGAGGCCCTCGGTCTCGGCGAGAACGGCCGCTACATGGCCGCCCTCACCTTCGGCAACGTGCACGGCGTCTACAAGCCGGGCAACGTCAAGCTCCGCCCCGAGGTGCTCAAGGAGTGCCAGGAGGCCATCGTCGCCAAGTACGGCTCCGACAAGGGCGACAAGCCACTCGACCTCGTGTTCCACGGTGGTTCGGGCTCGCTGCCGCAGGAGATCAGCGACGCGGTCGACTACGGCGTCGTCAAGATGAACGTCGACACCGACACCCAGTACGCCTTCACCCGTCCGGTCGCCAACTGGATGTTCCAGAACTACAACGGCGTCCTCAAGATCGACGGCGAGGTCGGCAACAAGAAGCAGTACGACCCCCGCGCCTGGGGCAAGGACGCCGAGGCCGGCATGGCCAAGCGCGTCGTCGAGGCCTGCGAGGCTCTGCGTTCCGCCGGCACCCACAAGTGAGCTCGATGGCTCACTGACACACCGCGCTCACTGGGCGCACGTGTCATGAACGAGGTCCCCGCCACCGTCTCGGTGGCGGGGACCTCGTCGTTCGTCGTCGGATCGGTCCTCAGGGTCGTCGCGATACGACCTTGCCGGCGTGCTCAGAACATCGAGACGTTCGGGAGTTCGCCGTCGCAGGTGACGCCATCGGTCACGTGGCGGGTGACCCAGGCGATGACGCCTGCGCGTTCGCCGCGCACGAGCGGGCCACCCTCGCCGAACGTCCACTCGTCCTTCTCGAGAGTGCGGATCGAGAACGCGGGAATGTCGTCACGCGTCTTGAGGCGGCGGACCGCCTCCTCCAGCACGTCGAGCTGCGCATCAGGGTCGGCCTCGTCGAGCGTCCACACGGTGTCGACGTCGTCGTGGTGGACGAGGACCTCGGTCATGCGCACGGCCAACAGGCTGTGCGGAGGCACCGGCCCGGAGCCGATCTGCACCTCGTCGGCAGCGAGCTCTCCGCGTAGCTGCGGCGCCACCTGCGCGAACCGCTCGCACGCGGCTCGCGCGTCGGCCTTGATCTCGGCGCCGGGGCGCTTGGCGCCGTCCTCGATCTCCTGATCGCGCACCTGGCGGGAGGCGTAGCCGGGCTTCTCCACCCCCGTACGCGCCCATTCGACGAGGTTGCAGAAGGCGTCGGCGTTGCGGGCCACGTGCGTGACCACGTGTGCGCGGGTCCAGCCCTCGCACTTCGAGGGTCCGCGCAACTCCTCCTCGGAGAGGCTGTCGGTGGTGGCGAGCAACATGCCTGTCTCACGCTCGAGACGTCCCAGGGCGGCGGGGATCTGTGCAGCTGCGAAGGCGTTCATGCGGGTAGTCTGCCGCGCCCGTTCTCGGACCGGGGGCGTCTGGGCCGAGCGATATCCGCCAACACCGCGCGGCTCCACGTCGAGGTGGCTGTATGCGGGGGCGTTGGCCGCGCAGGGGATTTCGGGAGACCATGGGCGTACAGGAGCGTTCGCGCCCTGCCCGCATCGTCGACATGGCTGACTTGGCAGACATGGTGCGGGCACGGCCGCCAACCTGTTCCGCACCCGACGCATCCACGGAGGACCCATGACACACCAGAACCTGCTGGAGCCGCCGGAGACGCTGCTCGAGGTCGACCCTGCAGCAGCAGAACTCCTCGCCGGCGCCGATGCCGCTATCACCGCCGGCCGTTACCCGGAGTCGGCCCTCGCCTGGGCCACGCTCGCGGAGGCCGCTCTCGTCATGGGGTTCACCGTCGAGGCGTACGCCTACGCGCGCACCGGTTATCACCGCAGCCTCGACCAGCTCCGCCGTGCAGGCTGGAAGGGCGCAGGCCCGGTGCCGTGGCGTCACGAGCCCAACCGCGGATTCCTGCGCAGCGTCGCGGCCCTCTCGCGCGCCGCGGGTCAGATCGGTGAGACCGACGAGCAGCAGCGCTGCGAGACCCTCCTTCGCGACTCCAGCCCCGAGGCAGCCGACGCCCTGGGGTTCTGACCGTCAGGTCGCCACGTCATCAGGCGACCGACACGATGAAGGCGCCGCACCCCGAATCGTTCTGGGGTGCGGCGTCTTTCGCGTGCAGAGCGGTGTGCGTTCAGCCGACCTTGACGCCGGTGATGGCGCCGGTGCGTCCGGCCTTGACGGCGTCGAGGTCCATCGTCAGAGTGACGCGCTTGCCGTCCTCGGTCGTGTAGCTGCACATGTCGCCGTCGCACGCGGTGCGCAGCAACTCGCCGGCCGGGGGAGCGCCCGTCACACCTGCGGTGGCCTTGGGGGAGACGTACTTCTTCAACGTGGCGGCATCGCGTGCCGACCAGGCCGCGACGGCAGCATCGGCATAGTCACCCGGGTCCTTCTGCGACACGGTGGCTCCCTCCTTCGCCAGGGCCTTTGCCGAGTCCGTTCGGGTGACCGCGGACGGGCTTCGCGTGGGGGCCGCGGCCGAGGTCTTCGTCTCGGTCGCGTCACTGCCGCCCGGCGCGGTCGCTTCGGCGGTGGTCGTCGGTGACTCGGCCGTCGTCGTGGCAGTGGCCTGCGGCGTCGAGGTGGAGACGGCTGTGGACGTGGTCGTTGTCACCTGCTCGTTCTGGCCACAACCGGCCAGCAGGCCGCAGGCGGCGAGGGCGATGGCGGCGGTCGACAGGGAGGTCTTCACGGGTGCTCCTAGCTCGGTCGAGACCGGGATCGAGGGGGCGACGGGTTGCGTCGTCGGTGCGGACACAAGTCAGCTCACCCCATTTCGGCCGGATTCCGCCGCATCTGAGGAGAACTCGCGCAAGATTCGCCCAGTTGCACGCGTGGACCTGCTGATGTGAGGTGCGGTGGCCGCATTCCCTGGCATCGACGCCTGTTGGTGGGGGACCTCAGCCGAGGCCGGCATGGGAACGAGCAGGGCAGAGCACTCGGCCCCTGGGCCTGTCGGTCGCACGCGGTAGGCTCGGGTGGTACGGGCCCCGTACAGGGGTCCGCTTTCGTTGTGCGGCGCACGTCGCGCGCAGCGAGCAGCCAGAGCAACACCAGTCAGCGACACCAGCGAACTGCAGTTCGTGAACACGGGAAGAAGGTGGCCCACGATGCCGGCGATCGTCCTCATCGGAGCCCAGTGGGGCGACGAAGGCAAGGGCAAGGCGACGGACCTGTTGGGCAAGGACGTCGATTACGTCGTCAAGTTCAACGGTGGCAACAACGCCGGGCACACCATCGTCATCGGTGGCGAGAAGTACGCCCTGCACCTGCTGCCCAGCGGCATCCTCACCCCCGGGGTGACCCCGGTGATCGGCAACGGCGTGGTCATCGACCTCGAGGTGCTCTTCCACGAGCTCGAGGCGCTCACCGCCCGTGGCGTCGACGTGTCCAAGCTGCGCATCAGCGCCAACGCGCACGTCATCCCCTCGTACAACCGCACCCTCGACAAGGTCACCGAGCGGTTCCTCGGTAAGCGACGCCTCGGCACCACGGGTCGCGGCATCGGCCCCACGTACGCCGACAAGATGAACCGCGTCGGCATCCGCGTGCAGGACCTCTTCGACGAGTCGATCCTGCGGCAGAAGATCGAGGCCGCGCTCGAGGTCAAGAACCACCTGCTCGTCAAGATTTACAACCGTCGCGCGGTCGACGCCGACGAGGTCGTGGCCGAGCTGCTCTCCTACCGCGACCGGGTGGCCCCGATGGTCGTCGACACCGGCCTCGAGCTGTCGAACGCGTTGGACGAGGGCAAGACGGTGCTGTTCGAGGCCGGTCAGGCCACGATGCTCGACGTCGACCACGGCACCTACCCGTACGTGACGTCTTCCAGCGCGACCGCTGCCGGTGCCTGCACCGGGTCGGGCATCGGCCCGACCCGCGTCGACCGCGTGGTGGCCGTGTTCAAGGCGTACACGACTCGCGTCGGTGAGGGTCCGTTCCCCACCGAGCTCAACGACGAGTTCGGAGAGCGTCTGCGCGCCAACGGTTTCGAGTTCGGCACGACGACCGGCCGTCCCCGCCGCTGCGGCTGGGCCGACGCCGTCGTCGGCCGCTACGCCACCCGCATCAACGGCGTCACCGACTACGTGGTCACCAAGCTCGACGTGCTCACCGGCTTCGAGACCGTGCCGATCTGCGTCGGTTACGAGGTCAACGGCAAGCACTTCGACGACATGCCGGCCAACCAGAGCGACTTCCACCACGCCAAGCCCGTGTACGAGAACATGCCGGGCTGGACCGAGGACATCACCAAGGCCCGCGCCTTCGAGGACCTTCCTGAGAACGCGCAAAAGTACGTGCTGCGCCTCGAGGAGCTCATCGGCGCCCGGATCTCCGTCATCGGCGTGGGCCCCGGCCGCGACGAGGTCATCGAACGGCACAGCCTGCTCCACGACTGAGCCTGCTCCACGACTGAGCCTGCTCCACGACTGCCCTGGGCCCCGGCCACAGGCGCGTTCCACGACTCACCGCAAGGACCCTTCATGAACGACAGTGCTCGCCCGACTCCCGACGCCCGTCAGCCGCGTGGCCGCAAGAAGAAGGACGGCCAGGCGGAGGTCGACTGGGTGGCGCGGTTCGCCGACGAGGTCATCGCTGCCGCACACGCCCGCGACCCGAAGCGCACCATCGTGTGCGCCTCGGGCCTGTCGCCGTCGGGTCCGATTCACCTGGGCAACCTGCGTGAGGTCATGACGCCGCACCTCGTCGCCGACGAGATCGCGCGCCGCGGTATCGCCGTCGAGCACGTCATCAGTTGGGACGACTACGACCGATACCGCAAGGTTCCGGTCGGTGTCGAGGGAGTCGACGAGTCGTGGGCCGAGCACATCGGCAAGCCGCTGACCAGCGTCCCCGCGCCTCGCGGAAGCGAGTACCCCAACTGGGCCGAGCACTTCAAGGCCGCGATGGCCCAGGCGCTCGCCGACATGGGGGTGGTCTTCCGGGGCATCAGCCAGACCGAGCAGTACACGTCGGGCGCCTACCGCGACCAGGTGCTGCACGCCATGAGCAAGCGTGCCGAGATCGACGCGGTGCTCGGTCAGTACCGCACCAAGGTCGATGCCGCTCCGACGGCGAGCGATGCCGCCGTCGCTGCCGAGGGTCACGAAGGTGCGGACGACGCCGAGGCTGTGGCGCGCGCCGCCGAGGGCAGCGGTGCCGCCAGCGAGGAGGACGGTGGCAGCGCTGCCGGGTACTTCCCGTTCCGCCCCTACAGCAAGGCGTTCGGCACCGACGCCACCCTCGTGGTCTCCTACGACGACGACACGACCGAACTCACCTACGTGGCCACCGGCCCGAACGGTGAAGAGGTCACCGAGTCGATGCGCCTCGACACCGACTTTCACGGCAAGCTCGTGTGGAAGGTCGACTGGCCGATGCGCTGGGCCTACGAGGGCGTCGACTTCGAGCCCTCCGGCGTGGACCACTCGTCGCCTGGGTCGTCCTTCCAGGTCGGCGGCCAGCTCGTCGGACCGATCTTCGGTGGTCACCAGCCCATCGGGCCGATGTACGCCTTCGTCGGCATCGCCGGCATGGCCAAGATGAGCTCGTCCAAGGGTGGAGTCCCGACTCCGAGCGACGCGATGAAGATCATGGAGCCCGCCGTGCTGCGGTGGCTCTACACGCGTCGTCGCCCCAACCAGTCCTTCTCCGTGGCCTTCGACGCCGAGATCCAGCGTCTCTACGACGAGTGGGATGCGCTGGGTCGCAAGGTGACCACCCCCGCCGCGCAGCCCGGCGACCTGGCGATGCACGCCCGTGCCGTCGGCACTGCTGCCGGGCTGCTGCCCGCGACTCCGGTTCAGGTGCCCTACCGCGCATTGGCGTCGGTGGTCGACATCACCGGCGGCGACCCCGAACAGACCCTGCGCATCGTCCAGGGCATGGTCGGTGACGACGCCGAACTCACGAGCCTCGACCAGTTGCGTCCGCGTCTCGACTGCGCCCGCACGTGGGTGCTCACCCAGATGCCCGCTGCTGACCGCACCCAGGTCCGCACCGAGCCCGACAACGAGCTGCTCGCCTCACTGGAGCCGCAGCAGCGTGAGGCCCTGGAGATGTTGTCGGCCGACCTCGAGAACGATTGGTCGCTGGACGGACTCACGACGCTGGTCTACGGCGTGCCCAAGCGGCAGGCCGGGTTCGACGTGGCGGAGAAGAAGCTGCCTCCGGAGGTCAAGGCTGCGCAGCGTGAGCTGTTCGCCCTGCTCTACCGCCTGCTCGTCGGCTCCGACACGGGCCCGCGCATCCCCACCCTGCTCCTCTGCCTCGGCGCCGAGCGGGTCCGTCACCTCATCACTCCTGCCTGATCACACAGGCCGAAACGGCCACTGGATAAGGACGAGAGAAGGGTGTGGGATCAGATCGCGGTTGCGATGTGATCCCACACCCTTCGTCCATGTCCGTGCGCTGGGTCAGGCAGGCGTGCTCGATGTGCCGGTCTGCAGCGCCGCGCGAATCGCTTGCGCCGCGCTGGGGATCGGCTCGACGATGTGAGCGCTGCTCGACTCGGCGATGAGGCGGACCGTGTCGGAGAGCGGTCCGCCGGCGATGATCACAGCCTCGGCGCCCGACTCGACACTGCGTCTGACGGCATCGTCGAGCTCCGTGAACTGTCGTTCGGGGTCCGCGGCAAGCACCAAAGGCGGAGACGGGGTAAAGGTGACACCGCAAAAGTGCTCCGTGTGACCGCAAGACCGTACGAGCTCGGTGAGCGACTCAACGAGGTTCGGCGTGCTCGTCGCCATCCCGAAGGGACGCCCGCCACCGGCGGCCGCCGTGATGGACGCCTCGCCGATTCCGATGACCGGCACCGAGAGCTCGCTGGCGAGCTCGGCCCGCCCGGGGTCGCCGATCGCTCCGACGACCACGGCCTTGATCTGCTCCGCATCGTGGTCGGCCACGTAACCCCGTATGGCCGACACGACGTGTTCTGCAGAAGCCCGCAGCGCGTCAGGATCGATGATCATGGGCGGACCCTCGGCGACCGTGAGTTCGACGATCCGCATATCCGGCAGGCATGTTCGCGGGTAGTCCGCCATCATCCGCGTTGTTGCGGTGTTGGTGTTCGGATTGACGAGAAGGACTGTAGGTTCGTCAGCGCGATTCAAGGTCTTCCTCCTCCAACGGCCGCCTAATTTCTCGGCGAGGAACTGCACCGTCACGCCGAGTATGGCGAACAGCACAGCGAGAGTGGCAAACATTGCTGCCAAGCCGCCGACGTCGAAGAGCATGCCCGCCACCAGCGGGAACAAACCGCCGGACAACGAGCCCGCCGCGAGGATGATCGACGTGCCGAAGCCGCGGATGCGCGTCGGGTAGTTCTCGGGAGCGAACAGCCAGATCGTCGTGTTCAAGATGATGACGGCGAAATTGAAGAGCCAACCGAAGGCGATGATGATCCCCAGCGTATGCGGCAGGAATGCCAGGGAGAGGCCAGCTGTGAGGCCGATGACGGCCGCGATCGTGAGGGTGCGTTTGCGAGCCCACCGACTTGCCAGGTAGGCCGCCGTGGCAGCGCCGACCAGCGAGCCCGACTGCATCACGAGCGTGTACCAGAGGCTTGAGCTCACTTTGTGGCCGCTGTCGACAAGGATCGTCGGCATGAGAGTGAGCATCGAGATTTGCGCTGCATAGGAGCAGGCCACTGCGACGATGAGCAGGAATGTGCGCTTCGCATAGATGTCGCGCAGGGGGTCGTACCAGGCGCCGCGAACCTCGGCCGTAAATCCCGGGGTGGTCGCGTCGACCACGAGGAACGGTTTTACCTGCTCCAACCGCCCCTTGAGGTGGCCGCGCTGCAACAGGGTGAGTGCTTCGTTGGCACGCTCGATTTCCCCACGTTTGGCGAGGTATCGGGGCATCTCCGGCACGTACCGGCGGAAATAGATGACGAGCAGTGCGGGGAGAAAGAGGAGCCCGAAGACCCAGCGCCAACGCTCGGGGCCATCGAAGATCGCGTAGACGGCAATCCCGAAAGCGGGGGCCAACATGTTTCCGAATCCGGCTGCGGTCACATTGATGAGACCGACGGCGGTGCCACGATGGCGCGCCGAGAAGTACTCCGATGCCATGACGACGGCCACGGCGATCTCGCCACCGAGTCCGAATCCGACGATGAAGCGGGCGCCAAGCAGTACGCCGTACGACGGAGCAAGCGCGCACAGCAACGAGCCGAAGGCGAAGATCAGGAGGTTGATCACGAGCATCCGGCGGCGGCCGTACTTGTCCGCGATGATCCCCATGATGATTCGCCCGAGGGCCGTCGCCGTGAACGTCATCGTGTTGAGAAGGCCGACCTCGCCAGTGTGCAGTCCCCAGTACTCGCGGACCACCGGACCGGTGATCCCCACTGCGTTCTGCTCGATCGCGTCGAAGAACACCCCGAGCAGGATCATCCCCATGATGAATCGGTGAGATCCCGTGATGCCGATCCGGTCGTAGGCGTTCTCCAGCTGTTCACCGACGGGGGTCGTCGCCGACGCCACCCTGAGCGGTGTCGCGCCGGGCGGCCCAGTGGGCTGGTGAGGATGCGGGGTGGGGGCAGGTCCCGAGCCGGACGGAGGCGTCGGGCGCTCCGAGGGTTCCATGCGCACGCTCCTTTGCGGTGCATCGATCCACCGAACGTGGGCATCGCACCCGGTTCACCGGTACCGCGACGTGTGCAGGCAGATGCCTGTTTCCGCAGTTCGGAAGGAGATTTCCGCAGCTTTGAGCTGCCGCCAACGAGGCGTCGATGGTCCGACCAGCCCGCGGACCTGGTGTCGCGCAGGCCTCTCAGCGCAGGAGACGCTGGCGAGGCCGGACGGAGCGAAGCTCTGAAGGATGAGTCCAATTATGTGGTGATCGGGTCACGATGGCGACCTGATCACCACATCCTTGAGTTCGTTCTTGGGCTCGCTGCTGAAGCCTGCCGTGTCTCGTCTCAGCTGGGGCGCAGGACGTGCATGCGGTGGGCTGCGCGAGTGAGGACGACGTAGAGCACCCGGACACCGCCGGGGGACTCGGCCACGATCTCGTCGGGGTCGACGACGAGTGTCGCGTCGTACTCCAAGCCCTTGCTCGACAGAGGGTCGACGAGCACGAGCCGATCGCCCAGACCTTCGGCGATGTCCTCCGCCGATTCGACGAGGCGCTGCATGTCGGCCGCCCAGCGGGCGGGGGCGATGATGGCGACGCTGCCGTCGACCCCGTCCGCCAGCCGTCCGAGGTGATCCCGTGCAGCGGTGGAGAGTTCAGCGACCGACACCTGCTCGTCCACCGGGTCGACCCCGGTCTCGCGCACGGCGTCGGGGATGTCAGCGTCGGGCACATGCTCGCGGATCATCTTCTCGGCGTAGGCGAAGACCTCGCGGGCGTTGCGGTAGTTGGTGGCCATGTGGAACGTGCGGCGCGGTGCCGTGCCGAACGCCTCCTCACGCGCCTCGGTCGCCTCTGCCGCGTCGTCCCACGACGCCTGAGCAGCGTCACCGACCACGGTCCAACTCGCCCACCGGCCGCGGCGCGCCAACATCCGCCACTGCATCGGGGTGACGTCCTGCGCCTCGTCGATGAGCACGTGCGCGTACTCCGCCGGCGAGCTGATGTGTCCGCGCAGCAACGCATCGCGGGCGTCTCCGTGCACGACGTCCGGAACGGCGATCGCCGCGTGCACCGGATCGGGCCGGGAGTTCTGCACGCCGACCCGCAGCGAGCGTTGCGCCTCGAGCTCGTCGAGCTCCTCGACCTCGAAGAAGCCGCGTTCGGTCTTGATCTCCTTGACCTCACCGAGCCGTACGTCGAGGTCGTCCACGAGTGCGACGTCGGCGACCGACCAGGCGCCGGATCGCAGTGTCTCCCGGATCGATGCGGAGACCAGGTCGGCCTCCTTCTCGCTCAGCACGCCGCGCGCGTAGCCCCGGGTGCGGGAGGTGTCGGCGAGCCACAGCAGCACCTCGCGCGGATCCACCGGTCGCCACCAGGCGTTGAGGAACGCGTCGACGTCGAGGTGGTCGACGAAGGTGGAGATGAACTCCTCGCGGTCGGTGTCGCGGTCGTCGGGGCGGCGCACCTGCGACCACGCGTCGGCCGCTAGAGCAAGGGCCATCGCCTCCATCGAGGAGTTGCGGTGGTGGCGGCGCAACACCTGGGCGCGCACGCGGTCGAGGCGCCGTGATTCGAGGCGGACTGCGCGCCCGGAGACCATGGCGCGCAACGTGGAGGGAGCGCCCGGAATCGTGTCCCGGGCCGCACGGGCCAGAACGCGGCGGATGCGGAGCGAACCCTTGACTGCCGCCGCCGCAGGTGGATCCAGGCGGACCGCAGTGCAGGCGTCGACGACGTCGCCGAGGGCGCGCAGCACGACGGAGTCCTCACCGAGAGAAGGCAGCACGCGTTCGATGTACGCGGTGTAGGCCGATGACGGGCCGACGACGAGCACGCCGCCCGCCTCGAATCGGCGCCGCTCCGAATAGAGCAGGTAAGCCGCGCGGTGCAGGGCGACGACGGTCTTGCCGGTGCCCGGGCCGCCGGTGATCTGGGTGACGCCGCGGGCAGGGGCGCGGATCGCCTCGTCCTGGTGCGCCTGGATGGTGGCGACGATGTCGCGCATCCGGGCGCTACGGCTGCGGCCCAGCGCTGCCATGAGCGCACCCTCGCCGAGTACGACGAGGTCATCGGGTGCGTCGGCGACCATGAGGTCGTCCTCGGCGCCGATGACCCGGTCGTCGCGACAACGCAGCACGCGTCGTCGCAGCACGTTCTGCGGATCGACGGGGGTGGCCCGATAGAACGGGGAGGCAGCCGGGGCGCGCCAGTCGATGACCAGCGGCTCGTAGTCGTCATCGCGCACACCGAGGCGGCCGACGTAACGCACCTCACGACCGTGGGAGTCCTGGAGGTCGAGACGGCCGAACACGAGTCCCTCATGCTGGCGTTCGAGGTCGAGACGGCGCTTGCCGGCGCGGAACACGAGGGCGTCACGCGCGAAGAGTCCGGACATCTCCTCGTCGCGGATGTCACCCGTGCGCTCGGTGCGGCCCCGTGACATGCCCTCGGCCTCGATGAGCGCCGCACGCTCGCCGGCCTTGAGCAGCTCGGCGTACACGCGGTCGACATGTCGTTGTTCGATGGCCAACTGTTCGGCGAGGACATCGGCCGCGGCGGCATCCTGCCCCGCCGTGCTGTCCTCTGGTGCGGTGTCGCGTTCGCTCACTGGATCGTCCATCCCCATCGCCGGAGTTCGCCCCTCGCCTCTCGCACCCCCACGTTGAGACACGAGCCCTCAACTTTACGGCGCTCCGGATGCTCCCGCCGACCATCGGCGGGCGTGCGGGAGGGCCGCGATCAGATCCAGCCGCGTCGTACGGCGAGCACCCCGGCCTGAAACCGTGTCGTAGCGCCGAGCCGGTTCATCAGGGCACGAACTCGCCGTTCGACGGTGCGCTGAGACAGTCCGGCCTGCGACGCCATCATCGCGTCGGTGGCACCGGCCGCCAGCATGGAGACGATGAACGAGCTGTCCTCGTCGAGTTCGCCGCCGGACTCCCAGGCCAATGGGGTGCCGAGTCGCCACCATGTCTCGCACAGACCCCGCAGTGCGAGGACGATTCGCCGGTCCCGCACCATGAGCGAACCGGCGCCGGAGGTGTCGAACGAGGTCAGATCCACCACTGCGCAGGCGTCGTCGGCCACCATCACCGAGAACGGGATCCCTGCGAGAAAGCGGTTGTCCTCCCCGCTCTCGGCGCGCGCCATCAACACCGCGCTCGCGTGTTCGTGGTGGAGCATCTCGGTGTCGAAGGTCGTGCGGCGTTGCGGCGGGCTGCCGTCCCGCGTGAGGGGTCGCTCGCGATGCCAGGCAAGGTCGTTGCCGAACAGGTGGCTGGTGAAGGGCGAATCGTCATAGGCCGCCCATAGCTCGGTGCGAGCCGCGCCGGAGACGACCTGGATCGCGGTGCCGAGCTCCTCGTTGTTGCGCAGGATCGTCACGCCCTGTCTATCGGCCATCTCGGGCAATCGTGTGGTGCGGTAGACGTGGGCAAGTGCGTCGGCGGCGTCGCGCATGTACGTCGCCCGGGCCTCGAACACGCTCGCGAGAGCGGGGAGCACCAGATCGGGGGGCATGGCCTCCCAGGTGTCGGCTCCTGTCTGCCGCATCAGCCCGTGGCTGCCCAGCATCTGGAGGGTGGAGTCGATCCGCTCCGCAGGGATCCCCGCGGCGATCATGTGGAGGCGTGTGAGCCCGGGATTGCGGACCGCGAGCAGGTAGAGGTGGGTGGCGTCCCCCGATCATCGGGATCCCAGGGGAGCAGGGGGGCCCAGGGGTGGATGGTGACGGCCTCGTCTGCCGGGTGTGCATCGGACATGCGTGAACCTCCTCGGCCGGGGCCGACGTCAGGCTGCCCGCAATTCTGTTGTGAGACAACAAAATCCGTACAGCCATCGTGGTGATGGTGCCTCGACCGAGGTTACTGGTCGCAGCGGTCCGAGTACTCCGCCGGGGACGTAGCACCTAGGCTGGGGGCCGTGAAGGTCCTCGTCATCGGTAGCGGCGCTCGCGAACATGCTCTGGCTCTCTCCCTCTCCCGCGACCCGGCGGTCGAGAAGGTGATCGTCGCTCCGGGTAACCCCGGCATGGAGCCCGTGGCCACGTGTCTCCCGCTGGCTGGGGGTGGCTCCGACCCCGACGCGGTGGCTGCGCTCGCCGTGGCACAGCGCGTCGACCTGGTCGTCGTCGGCCCTGAAGCGCCGCTTGTCGCTGGTGCCGTGGATGCGGTGAGTGCCAAGGGAATTCCTGCGTTCGGCCCCACTGCTAAGGCTGCGCGACTCGAGGGCAGCAAGGCGTTTGCCAAGGAGATCATGGCCGCCGCCGGTGTCCCGACAGCCCGTTCCCGTGCCTGCACGAGGGTCGACGAGGTGATGGAGGCCTTCGACGAGTTCGGTGCACCGTTCGTGGTCAAGGACGATGGGCTCGCCGCCGGCAAGGGTGTCGTCGTCACCGACGTGCGTACCCAGGCGTTGGCGCACGCGGCGCAGTGCCTCGAGCGGCAGGTGGCTCCCGGCGAGCCCGCCCCGCAGGTCGTCGTCGAGGAGTTTCTCGACGGCCCCGAGATCTCACTGTTCTGCATCACTGATGGCGAGACCGTCGTGCCGCTGGCACCCGCGCAGGACTTCAAGCGCCTTTCGGACGGCGGGCGCGGGCCGAACACCGGGGGCATGGGCGCGTACTCGCCGCTCGACTGGGCCCCTGCCGACCTCACCGAGGAGGTTGTCGCCACCATCGCCCAGCCGACCGTCGACGAGATGCGTCGGCGCGGCACCCCGTTCTCGGGGGTGCTCTACGTGGGGCTCTCGCTCACCGCAGATGGGCTGCGCGTCGTCGAATTCAACGCCCGCTTCGGGGACCCAGAGACGCAGGTCGTTCTCGCTCGCCTGCGCACCGGCCTGGGTGGCGTGCTCCTGGCTGCTGCGCAGGGGCGGTTGGCCGAGATGGGTCCGCTCGAATGGTCGGACGATGCCGCGGTCACCGTGGTCGTCGCCGCCCGTGGCTACCCGGAGGCGCCGCGCAAGGGCGACCCCATCACCATCGGGGATCTGGGGGAGTCCTGGGTGTTGCACGCCGGCACCCGCACCGGCCCGGACGGTCTCGTCACCAATGGTGGCCGCGTGCTCTGCGTCGTCTCCACCGGAGCCGACCTCACCGCCGCGCGTGACCGCGCCTATGCGGGTGTCGCCGTCGTCCAGATCCCCGGATCGCAGCACCGCAGCGATATCGCGCTCGCCGCGGCTCAGAACCGTATCGCTCTGCCTCAGAAGGATGCTCGATGACCAACCCCGCAGGTACGCAGTTGCCCGGCTACGAGCTGGTCTATTCGGGCAAGGTGCGTGAGCTCTACGCACCGCTCGACGAGGCGGGCACGCCGCGCGAGGACGTCATTCTGCTGGTCGCCTCCGACCGCATCTCGGCCTACGACTACGTTCTCGACTCCCTCATCCCCGACAAGGGACGGGTGCTCACGCAGCTCTCGTTGTGGTGGTTCGAGCAGTTCGCCGATCTCGTGCCCAACCACGTCGTCTCCACCGATGTGCCCGCCGAGGTCGAAGGGCGCGCCATCCTCGTGCGACGCCTGCCGATGCTCCCCGTCGAGTGCATCGGCCGCGCATACCTCACCGGTAGCGGCCTGGGCGAGTACCGGGAGACCGGATCCGTGTGTGGCGTCGAGCTGCCCGACGGTCTGACCGAGGCCTCCCGGCTGCCGCACACGATCTTCACGCCCACCACGAAGGCGCCGCTCGGGCAGCACGACCAGCCCGTGACGTACGCGGAGGTGGAGGCCGAGATCGGCCCCGAGCTCGCGGCCAAGGTCGAGCAGATGACGACGGCGATCCTCGCTCGCGGCAACGAGATCGCGGCAGAGCGCGGCATCCTCATTGCCGACACCAAGGTCGAGTTCGGTGTGGCCGACGGTGAACTCGTGCTCGCCGACGAGGTGCTCACCCCCGACTCCTCGCGGTTCTGGCGCGCGGAGGACTACAGCGAGGGCCGCCCGCAGAAGTCCTACGACAAGCAGTACGTGCGCGACTGGCTGACCTCACCGGAGTCCGGGTGGGATCGAACCTCCGGTGAGGCGCCCCCCGCGCTGCCGCAGGACGTCATCGAGGCCACCCGCGCCACGTATGTCGCCGCGTACGAGGCGATCACGGGCACCGTGTTCGTGTGACCTTCGTGTGATCCGCAACGTGGCGGGGCGTTGAGGCGATCCGCAGGTCCGTCGTCGATAGGCTGAAGAGACCGGTCGGTCGTAGCGAAGGGGAACACCGTGGGAAGCGTCGTCGTCGATGTCATGCCGAAGTCCGCGCAGCTCGATCCGCTGGGACGCGCCGTCTCGCTGGCGATGCCCGGCCTCGGGTTTCCGCAGTTCGTCGACGTGCGCCAGGGCAAGCGTTTCGTCCTGACCGTCGAAGGCGAGGTGACCCGCCAGGTCCTGGACGCCGCGCGTCAGCTCGCCGAGGCGGCGCTCGTCACCCCCGGGGTCGACGAACTCGTTTCGGTGCGTGAGGCCGGCGACGCGACCGATCTCGACGATGACGTCGACACCGACTGGACCGACATGGAGTACTGGGGCGCGGGTGACACCGTGACCGGCGATGTGTCTGGCCACACACCCCGTGCCTTGCCCAAGCACCACCAGATCGACGAGTCGATGCTGGGTGACGTGCAGGCCGGCTCGTACTACGGCCGCGCCGAAGACGTGACGAGCGACGCACAGCGCGCCGCCGACGAAGCGGCCGGAAACTAGCCGACCACGTCGAACAGGCCTGGCGGGAACGGCTACCGGACCCGCCAGCGCCCGAGGTCGGGAGCCATCGGCGACGCCGCTGGGTCGGCCTCGGTCAGCAGATCCGAGCCTCGGCACCACGCCTCGATCCCTGCGCGCATGCCGGTGGGGAACGGGCTGCGGCGCAGGCGCCTGGACAGGTCGTCGGTGTCGAGTTCGGTGTCGGACGCCACGAGCACGACGTTGCCGAACCGCCGGCCCTTGAGGACGTCGTGGGTGGCCACGAGCACCCGGTGCGTCAACCCTGCAGCCCCGGCAGTGGCGGCGACGCGGCGCACGTAGTCGAGACCGGGGGCGTCGGCGAGGTTGGCGGCGAAGAGGCACCCGGGGCGCAGCACCCGATGGACCTCGCCGAGGAACTCCCGCGTGGTGACGCCCGCGGGGATCTGCCCCTCGGCGAAGGCGTCGAGCACGACCGCGTCGGCGGTGTCGTCGCGCAGTGCGGCAATACCGGCCTCCCCGGTCGTGGCGCGCACCCGGATGCGGTGCCCCCGCGGCAGCGGCACCTCGGCACGCACGGCCTCGGTGAGTGCCGCATCCGGTTCGAGCACGATCTGCGGTGAGCCCGGGCGGGTGTGCTCGACATAGCGCGGCAGCGTCAGTCCAGCGCCCCCGATGTGGGTGACGGCGATGCGATCCGGCGGCGCGGGGCGCACGAGTTCGAGGGCATCGGCGAGGTGCCGCATGTACTCGAAGACGAGAAAGTCCGGGTCGTGGGGGATGTGCGACTGGGGATGCCCGCCGGCGAGCACCGTCACGCCGTACTCGTCGGGGATGAATTCGGCCACCCGCGCACGCTACCCGGCGCTCGCGTGTCGGCGCTGACGCGTCAGGGGCGCAGGAGAACTTTGATCGCGCGGCGCTCGTCCATCGCGGCGTAGGCCTCGGCGACCTCGGCGAGGGGGAGTTCGAGATCGAACACCAGGCCGGGCTCGATCTGGCCGGCGAGGACGGCGTCACGCAGTTGGGGGAGGTACTGGCGCACGGGCGCCATGCCGCCGGCGAGGCCGATGTTCTTGCGGAACATCCGCTCCACGGGCGGTTCGACGCCGTGCGGGACGCCGACGAATCCGACGGTCGAGCCGGGGCGTGCGCAGGCGAACGCGAGGTCGATGGAGTCTCCGGTGCCGACGCATTCGAGGACGGCGTCGGCGCCGATGCCGTTCGTCATCTCGAGGACGGCGGTGGACCCCTCCTCGCCGCGTTCGGCGACGATGTCGGTGGCGCCGAACTCACGGGCGATCATCTGGCGCGACTCGTGCCGCGACATCGCGATGATGCGCTCGGCGCCGAGCTGACGAGCTGCGAGGACGCCGCACAGGCCGACCGCTCCGTCGCCCACGACGACCACCGTGTCGCCTTCACGCACGTTCGCGCTGACGGCGGCGTGCCACCCGGTGCCCATCACGTCGGAGAGGGTGAGCAGCGAGGGGATGAGCTCGGGCGAGGGCATCTCCCGCGTGGAGACGAGCGTTCCGTCGGCGAACGGCACCCGGATGGCCTCGCCCTGGCAGGCGTCGACCATGTGGCCGTCGCGGTCGGGGGAGCCGTACGACGTGAGGTGGGTGCAGGCCGTCTGCATCCCCACCTGGCAGTGCGCGCACGTGTTGTCGCTGATGGTGAACGGGGAGATGACGAAGTCACCCGGGCGCAGGCTGCGCACCCCCGAGCCGACCTCCCGCACGACACCCACGTACTCGTGACCGATACGGCGCGGCTCGGGCACGTCGTTGATGCCGCGGTAGGGCCACAGATCGGAGCCGCACACGCACGAGGCGGTCACGTCGACGACGGCGTCGGTGGGCAGGACGATGCGGGGGTCCTCGACCTCTTCGAGTCGGACGTCGCGGGGCGCGTGCAGGATCGTTGCCTTCATCACGCCATCTTCTCGCGCGATGCGACGATGGGCGACATGCCACGACGAGTTCCCATCGACGACGGACGCGCGTCCGTGCAGGCCTGGTGCGCCGACCCGGAGGTGCCCCGCCCGACCAGGGCGACCGCCGTCCGGTACACCCTGGAGGAGCTCGCCCAGCGGGTCCCGGGTCGCTCGGTCGAGGTGCGCGTGCCGCCGTTCGGTGCAGTGCAGTGCATCGAGGGCCCGCGGCATCGGCGGGGGACGCCACCGGCCGTCATCGAGACCGACGCCGCCACCTGGCTCGCCCTGGCCGTCGGCGACCTGACCTGGGAGCAAGCCCGCACCTCCGGATCGGTCCGCGCCGGTGGCGAGCGCGCCGACCTGTCGGAGTGGCTCCCGCTGCTGGCGCGCCGAGCCCCAGGCGATGGTGGCGCCTGACGCCCCACGTCTCCTACGTCAGGACCAAAACCTGACGCACCTTGATGCCTGATGCGGCGCAGCCGCCGGGTGCCGTCTACGGTGTCGGACATGGCCAGCACTGCACCGACCCCCGACACGCCTGCCCCGACCGAGATGACCCGATCACCGCGCCGCACGGTGCGCACGGTCAACTGGGTCTCCTTCATCGGCACCGGCGTCGTCCTCGGCGTGATCCTCGGCGGGCTGCTGCACCTTCTCGGTCCGACGGTGCCGTCGTACGGCATGAGCACGTCGATCCTGTTCTTCGCCGCCTTCGGAGCCCTCATCGGCGGCCTTCTGGGCGGCCTTGCCGGTGTCGTCGCCGATGCCGTGATCTCCCGCCGCTGAACGACATTCGGCTCCCTGCCCCCTCGCCGGGCGGCCCGCGTCAGCCGCAGGGGGAGTCGAGGCCCTCGCGCGTGTGGAAGGATGAGCCGCGTGCTACGCGGCGACGGACGGCTGAATCACGACATCCTTCCCGGTGAATCCGGCCCACAGGACGCCTGCGGCGTCTTCGGGGTCTGGGCTCCGGGTGAAGAGGTCGCCAAACTCGCCTATTACGGGCTCTACGCACTGCAGCACCGCGGTCAGGAGTCGGCCGGTATCGCGGCCAGCGACGGCGAGCGGGTGCTGGTCTACAAGGACATGGGCCTCGTCAGCCAGGTCTTCGACGAGCGGAGCCTCGCGCAGTTGCGGGGGCACGTCGCCGTCGGACACGCCCGCTACTCCACCACCGGTGGCAGCACCTGGGAGAACGCCCAGCCGACCCTCGCGGGCGCGGATCACCACACCATCGCCCTCGTGCACAACGGCAATCTCGTCAACGCCCCCGAGCTACGCGACCTGCTCGGTGACACCACCGACGGCGCCGTGCGTGGCGAGCTGCGGCGCGGCAACACCACCGACACCGCGATCGTCACCACCCTGCTCTCCGAGAGTGACGGCAAAGACCTCGAGACTCGCGCCATGGAGGTCCTGCCCGCAGTCCGCGGCGCCTTCTGCTTCGTCTTCATGGACGAGAACACGCTGTTCGCTGCCCGCGACCCCCAAGGCATCCGCCCCCTCGTCCTCGGCCGCCTCGAGCGTGGCTGGGTCGTCGCGAGCGAGACCGCGGGGCTCGACATCGTCGGCGCGAGCTTCGTGCGCGAGGTCGAACCCGGCGAGTTGATCGCCATCGACGAGAACGGGCTGCGAAGCCAGAGGTTTGCCGAGGCGCGCCCGCGTGGATGCGTCTTCGAGTACGTGTACCTGGCTCGCCCGGACACCTCCATCAACGGCCGCGGAATCTACGAATCCCGCGTCGAGATGGGCCGCACGCTCGCCCGTGAGCACCCCGTCGACGCAGACCTCGTCATGCCGACGCCCGACTCGGGCATCCCGTCGGCCATCGGGTACGCCGAGGCCTCCGGCATTCCCTACGGGCAGGGCCTGGTCAAGAACAACTACGTGGGGCGCACGTTCATCGCCCCGAGCCAGACCATCCGCCAGCTCGGCATCCGCCTCAAGCTCAACCCGCTGCGCGACGTCATCAAGGGCAAGCGGCTCATCGTCGTCGACGACTCGATCGTGCGCGGCAACACGCAGCGCGCCCTCGTGCGGATGCTGCGGGAGGCCGGCGCAGCCGAGGTGCACGTGCGGATCTCCTCCCCGCCGGTGACGTGGCCGTGCTTCTTCGGCATCGACTTCGCCTCTCGCGCCGAGCTCATCGCGACCGGCCTGGGCGTCGAGGACATCTGCCGCAGCATCGGCGCCGACAGCCTGGGCTACATCTCCGAGGACGGCATGGTCGCGGCGACGAACCAGCCGGTCGAGCGCCTCTGCACCGCGTGCTTCACGGGCGAGTACCCCATGGAGCTCCCCGAATCCACCAAGCTCGGCAAGTTCATGTTCGAAAAGGGCTCGGCCACTCCGCTGTTTCCCGGCAACCCCGACGCATCGCTGATGACGACCCCCGCCGAATTGGTGCCCCGCCGCGCCGCAGCCATCTCCATTGACAACCCCGAGGAGACCTCATGACCGACGGCCTCACCTACGCCGCTGCCGGAGTCGACGTCGAGGCGGGTGACCGCGCCGTCGAGCTCATGAAGGCCTCGGTGCGCTCGGCCCAGCGACCGGAGGTCCTCGGCGGACTCGGCGGGTTCGCCGGAATGTTCGACGCCTCGGCGCTACGCGACATGCGCCGCCCCGTGCTCGCGACCAGCACCGACGGTGTTGGCACCAAGGTGGCCGTCGCTCAGGCGATGGACAAGCACGACACGATCGGCTTCGACCTCGTCGGCATGGTCGTCGACGACATCGTGGTCTGCGGCGCCGAGCCGCTGTTCATGACCGACTACATCGCCTGCGGCAAGGTCGT
>DAMDJY010000049.1:0-21637 GCA_032100225.1 Mobilicoccus sp. | reverse complement strand
CACCGCCATCGACGACGTCACGCTGCACGCCACCACCCACGGATCCCCGGTGTTCTCACCACCAACCGGCGAACGCCTCAACACGAAATGGGTCACCTTTTATCCCCAACCAGCTGTGTCACGAGAGGCAACGCCGCCACACCCCGTGTCTGCGTGACGCGACGCTGGAGAAGTCTGCGAACTTCGCGACGCAGCACGCAGCACGCAGGCTGAGCCGTGGGCTTTGCGGATGCTCCCGGCGGCAGCTGACGTGGCGCGATACTCGGTGCCGCCGGCATTCGGCGTGGCGCCTGAGCGTGGGCGCGGCCGGCCCCAACGCGTCGCCGCCCGTCCCGTCGACGCCACCCTCGTGCCGAAGCCTGCGCCGGAGTCTCAGCCGATCGTCAGGACACCGCGAGTCGGGACACCGAGTCGGGGCACCGAGTCAGGACACCGAGTCAGGACACCGAGTCAGGACACCGCGAGTCAGGAGCCACCCGGTCAGTCGGTGAGACCCCTGGCCTCCCATTCCCCGAAGGTAACCCCTTCGCCTGTTCGCCCTTCGATCCGGCGTTACAGACACCCCAGGTCACGACGCCAGCGGCCCGAGGGTGATGCGACGAGGGCCGAAATCCCCCGCCGCCCAACCGTGCAGCGTCAGATGCGCTGCCCGGCGAGGAGGGAGTGGCAGCGAATGAGACGGTCGAGCCACCAGGCGGCGCGGTCGGGGGGTGCAGCGAACTGCGTGAGCAGCGCCTCGGACACCTCCACCGTGCGGCCTGCCGGGAGTGCGCCGCCGACAGGGCGGGCGGACTCACCGGTCACGTCCCCGCCGAGCAGGGCCACGGTCCCGAGACCACAGGCATACGGCAGCTCCGGCAGGGCAGCCGCGAGCGCGACACCCGCCGCGATCCCGACCGACGTGTCAATCGCGCTGGAGACCACCGCGGGCAGACCCACCCGGTCGATGACGCCCAACGCCGCACGAACCCCGCCCAGCGGAGCGACCTTGACGACCATGACGTCGGCGGCCTCCAACCTGCGGACCTTCTCGGGATCCTCCGCCCGGCGGATCGACTCGTCCGCCGCCACCGGCACGTCGAGTCCGGCTCGGGCCAAGCGAATTCGCAGTCGCGCGAGATCCTCGACGTCGCGGCACGGCTGTTCGACATACTCCAGCCCGTACGGCGCCAGCGCGCGCACGGCCTCCACCGCCTGTTCCAGATCCCACGCGCCGTTCGCGTCGACACGGACGCGACCGTCGGCGCCCATGACGTCGCGCACCGCCGCGACGCGCTCGACGTCGTCACTCAACGCCTGACCCGATTCGGCGACCTTGACCTTGGCGGTCGTCGCCCCACCGAAGCGGCCGATGATCTCGGGCACTTCGGCAGCGCTCACCGCCGGGACCGTCGCGTTGACCGGGACGACCTCCCGCACCGGCGTCAGATGTCCGACGAACGCCGCCTCCAGAGCAGCCGCGAGCCACCGGGAGGCTCCGGCGTCCTCGTACTCGGGGAACGGGCCGAACTCACCCCACCCCGCGGGCCCCTGCACCAGCAAAGACTCGCGTGAAGTGAGTCCACGGAAGCGCGTTCGCATGGGGATCCGCACCACCCGCGCCCCGGCCAGAAGGTCCTCGAGGGCGGGGATGTCCGAGGTTCCCGACGACGACGCGTCGACGGACCGATGAGCGTGGGATACGGGGTCTATCACGCCCGTAGTATCCGCCACCGGTTCCACGGAAGGCTTGCCTGGCAACAGGTAGGTCAGGAGATGGCGGCAGCCTGGACGGCGGTGCCGACGATGACCTGGGCGACGTCGCGGACCTGCGCGTCGGAGGGCAGAGTGTTGACGGCGCGGGACAGTCCCTGGAACAGCGGCGGACAGGCCCAGACGCCGACACCGCCGGCGACGGCACGCACCGTGGCTGTCGCGGAGGCGATCTCGGGGAACACGAGAACGGTGGCGTTGCCGACCTCGTCGGTCGTGTGCGACACGCGGGAGATCGCGCGGCGGAACGCCATCGGGCCGCGGGCGGTGAGGTCGGGGCGACGCTGGCGCAGCATCTCCATGGCTTCGGTGATGCGTTGCCCCTGCTCGGCGGCGTGCGGCGAGGACGAGCTCGGTCGGATGAACGCGATGCGGGGCTCGAGGCCGAACAGTTCGGCGGTCCCGGCCGTCTGAGCGGCGATGCTGGCCAACTGGTCTGCGGTGGGCTCGGCGATCAGCGCGGTGTCGGCGAACGCGAGCACCTCGTCCGGCAACTGCACGAACTGCGACGCCGAGGCATCCGTCACGTCGGACCGGAGGTCCACGAACGTGCGGATGAGCGAACGGGCGTGGGCGCGGTCCAGCGAGATTCCACCGACGACGGCGTCGACCTCCCCGGCGGCCTGAAGCGCGAGCGCGCACATGAACGACGTGTCGTCCGAGAACGGGTTGGGGTTGCGCTCCTGCACCTGCGCCATCCGCGAGGTGACGTCCTCGTTCATGGCGGCTGGGTCGGCGACGTCGACGTTGGCCGGGAGGCGCAGCCCGTTCTCGTCGAGGACACGCTCGACCTCGTCCTGGGGCGACACGATGACGCAGCGCAGGTAGGTCAGGCCGCCCAGGGCGCAGACGGCCCGCAGGACCCGGGCATCGGTGCCGTCGGAGATTGCCACGCGAGTCACCCCGGCGAAGGCGCGGTCGCCGCTCACTCGCTCGAAGCGGGCGGGCGTCATGCGGGCGGGGCGGTCACCGGTGGGCAGCGAGGCGATCCACTCCTGGTCGAAGGCATCGGCGAAGGTGTCCATGAGGCGGCGAGCGCGTTCCTCGTCGTCGCCCGGCACCTGCGAGTTGAGAGCCAGCACCCGCTGGGCCGATTCGAAGGTGCGGTGTGGCGTGCTGAGGATGGGTAGCCGTGACGGTGCGGCTGCCTCGCACAGCATGAGCACGCTCGGGTCGGGCTCGAACCCACCGGTGAGCAGCACTCCGGCCAGTTCGGTTCCGCCTGCCTCGGCGAGCGCAGCACCCATGAGCACCTCGTGGCGGTTGCCGGGCACGAGGATGAACCGGCCGGCCTCGAACGACGTCAAGAAGGTGGGGGCGTTCTCCGCGATGATCGACGTGCTGACCACGCGGCGGTCGAGCTGTCCCTCGCGCACGACCTGAAGGTCTAGCTCGCGCACGATGTCGGAGACGCGACGCATCATCAGCTGGGCGTGCGACGGCACGGCGGCGACGACCTTGAGTCCGCGGGCCTCGACGGCCTGGGTATAGCGCTCGCGGTCGTCATCGTGCGGCAACCGGTTGATCACGGCGCCGATGACGCGGGATTCGCCGCGCACCGTGTAGGTGCGGGTCATCGTCTCCATGCGTTCGGCGAGCTGCTCGGGGCCGAGGGTGTCGGCGGACGCGACGAGAACGACCTCGGCGTCGTAGGCCTGTGCCAGTTCGACGTCGATCCGGTCGGCGCCGGGTTGACGCAGAGTGGGGGCCAGGCCCTCGAGCACGAGCACCCTACTGCTGGCGTCCAGTTCGTCGGTGAGTTCGATCGCATCCCGCATCGTCTCGAGGAGTCGCCCACCGGCGAGGCCCTTCTCCAGCTCGGCGGCCTCGATCGGCTGCGGAGGACGCAGCGCCATCGTCAGGCGAAAGAGCTCGGTCGACTGGTCGTAGCCGTGCTCCGGCAGCTGCTCGAACGGCTTGGCGTACGCCACGGCCACCCGTCGCGAGTGGAGGGCCTGGGCCAGTCCCAGACAGGCGGCGGTGACGCCCGCGCCATCCGTGACGGGCACGACGAGGATCCGGCGGGCCATGGTTCTCCTTCGTGACGGCGATCCGACCCTGCGCAGGCAGCCGACATGGGCGCCCGCGCATGAGCGCTGTTCCTGCCTATCGGCCCGATTCGGGTCGGCTGCAGCAGAACAGGCATGCCGTCCGGTCAGCGAACCGTCGGCTCCAGATAGGGGTCGACCTCGTCGGCGACAGCGCGGCGGATGAGGTCGACGTGGTCGCCTCCCATCTCCGGCAGGGCGTCGACCGGGAACCAGCGAGCTTCGGTGGCCTCGTCGTCGCCGACCTCCGGCTCACCGGAGACCCAGCGACACCTGAACGTGTGGTCGACGTAGTTGCTGGCGTCACCGTTGGGGTAGATGATGGGGCCGACGACGCGCACCGCGATGAGGCGCTCCACCTCGATGACGACGCGCGTCTCCTCCATCGCCTCCCGCACGGCCGTGTCGGCAGGGTGTTCACACGGATCGACGATGCCGCTGACCGGCGTGTACCGGCCGTCGTCGCTGCGCCTGACCACGAGCACGAGCGGCGTCTCGGGGCGCTCCGGGTCGTCCTTGAGCACGATCGCCGTCATGCCGATCAGCCAGAGCGGGGCGTGCCCGACATGCGCACGCAGGTCGACGATGAACTCTGGAATCGGCATGTGACTCAGGGTAGGTCGCGCACATGTGCGGGTGGCTGGGTGCCTCAGGCCGCGCAGACCTCCGCAGAGACGTCAGGCGGTGAGCCGGCCGTCGCGCATGTGGAAGACGGAGTCGGCGTCGGCGGCGAACTCGGTGTCGTGGGTGACCATGAGCGTCGCGACGCCGGTGGTGCGGGTGAGCTCGACGATGAGGTCGACGATGGCGGCCGATCGCTCGTGGTCGAGGGCGCTGGTGGGTTCGTCGGCGAGTAGCACGGCAGGGCGGCGCATCAGGGCGCGGGCAATGTTGACGCGCTGACACTGGCCGCCCGAGAGCTGGTGCGGACGCCGGCTGCGCTGATCGCCGAGCCCGACGAGATCGAGGAGTTCATCGGCGCGAACCCGCGCCGCACGCATCTCAGTGCGTGACGCCCCGGCCAGGTGCGCCATGACGAGGAGCTGCTCGGCGGCGGTGAGCGAGGGCAACAGGTTGGGCTGCTGGAACGCGATGCCGACGTGGTCGCGACGGACCGTCGTGCGGGCCACCTCGTCCAACCAGTCGAGGCGGGTACCGGCCACGCTCACCTCACCGGAGGTCGGCACCGCGAGCCCAGCGACGACCGACAGCAACGTCGACTTGCCCGATCCCGACGGGCCGAGCACGGCCGTGGTGGTTCCCGATTTCGCCTGCAACGACACCTCGTTCAGGGCGTAGACCCACCGAGTCTGACCATCGGCGTCTGTGCCGTCCGGGTACCGGACGCTCACGTCGCGCAGGTCGAGAACGGTGCGATGCGGGTCATCGGAAGGCGCAGACCCTGCCCGCGCTGACTCGGCGGGAGCAGCCGCGACGGGGGTGGGCCTCGCGGTGTCGGGCCTCGCGGTGTCGGGCTTCGCGGTGTCGGGCGTGGTGGCGTCGGACGTCGCGGTGGCGAGTGGGGTGTTCATCAGTTTCCTCCGAGTGCGAGCAGGGGGTCGACGCGTGAGACGCGGGCGGTGGCGAGCCAGGATCCGGCGAGGCCGAGGGCGGCGATACCGACGACGGGGCCGGTGACGACGAGCACGGTGAGCAGGATCGGGGCGACGGAGGCGAGGCCGGCGACGAGGGCTGCGCCGAGGATTCCGCCGGTCAGGGCGCCGATGAACAAGAGCAGTGCGGCCTGGCCGAGGGCGTCGCGCAGGACGTAGCGACGGGAGGCGCCGAGGGCGCGCAGCACGGCGAGGTCGCGGGTGCGTTGGATGGTCCAGACGCTGACGAACGACAGCACGACCAGCGCGGAGATGCCGTAGAGGAACGCCTGGATGAGCAGCAGGGACGAGTGCTCGCTGCGGTAGCCGGGGATGGCCGCGAGGGAGTCCGCGGTCGCGAATGACGTCGTGCCGGCCTTCGTGTCGAGGGCCGCGAGGGTCGCGTCGTCGATGCTGGGGTCGACGTCGGCCAGCAGCACCGATCCGACCTGCTTGGGGTCGAGGTGGTTGGTCGCCGCGAACGTCGCTGCGGTGACGGTGGCCACCGGTGAATGGGCGTACCAGCGGGTCGGCTCGACACGGGCGACGGTCAGCTCCGTCCCGTTGAGGGTGACGCGCGCACCGGCTTTCGCACCAAGGACGTCCGCGGTCTCTTCCGGGAGCGCGATCTGCGTGTCGGTCAGGTCGGTGGTGGCGCCGGTATCCGCGCTGCCGTTGCCTGCGTAGACACCGCGGGGGGCCGCGCCGAACAGGGCGTCACTCGTCGCCGTCCCCGAGGGCATCTCGAGGCGGGCGTGGCCGATGGACAAGGGCGTCACCGTGACACCCGGCGTGCCGGACCAGGCGTCCTGCTGGCTGCGGTCGATGACGGAGTCGCCGTACGAGGCCTGCTGGTCACCGGAGGTGGTGAGCACGACCCGGTCGGCGGGCAGGGCCTCGATGGCAGAGGTGGATTGACGACCCAACCCCTGGGTCAGGCCGGTCAGGACGACCAGCAGAAAGGTGATCATGGCAACCGCACCGACCATGAGGGCGAAACGGCCCCATGCGGTGCGGATCTCTCTGAGCGCGACGAACATGGTTCAAGCCTGAGTGCGCGTCGGACCGGGTCCAGGACGTCTCGGGGACGGACTCACGCGTCCGTGTGTCCACCCCCCAACCGGTCCGAACGGACCGTTCTCACGCGGCCGGTGGTTTCTGCTGCAGGCTGAGCGGCCTGCACGGTTAGCGTGGTGAGGTGCATCCGATCGAGGTGCGTCCGAGCGAGGACGCCGACCACCTGGCGTTCACGCTGCAGCACGCGATGCACTTCGTGGTCGTCGTGTTGTTGGGCGCGGCCGTTCTGCGCGCCGCGGCAGTCGGCGGCGGCCTGGTCCACGGCCTCGGGCGAACCACCGCTGCAACGCTCGTCGCGATCGTGTTCTTCGGCGTGTACCTCGCCGGCCTGCGCTTTCTCCACTCCGACACCGACCTCGTCGGCGGCGTCGGCTCTGGGTGGTCGACGGCCACGCGGGCGAGCTCGGGCGTGTGGGTGTGGCTGAGCGCGCTGTCGCTCATCTGGGGCGCGGGCGTCATGGTGAGCGACGGGTTCGTGTGGGTCGCACTGCCCCTGTATCTGCTGGTCCTGGGGTTGCTCCCCGACCGTGCGGGTGCAGTCGCGGCGTTCGCCCTCATGGTGATGTCGGTAGGACTCGGACTCCTGCACGGGCGTGTGGCCGGAGTCGCGACGTCGTCCGAGGTGTGGCTCGGGATGCTCGTCCCCGCCTGCGTGGCGCTCGTGGGGCGCGTCGTGTTCGTCCAGCTCCGACTCGATGCACGACGCCACCGCGAACTCGCGGCCCGGCTTGCCGCAGCGCACGATTCGCTGGCCGCCACCGAGCGGACGCAGGGCGTTCTCGCCGAGCGCGAACGCCTCGCCCGCGAGATCCACGACACCATCGGGCAGGGCCTCGCCTCCATCGTCGTCCTCGCGCGCACTGCCGATTCGGGCTCCACGAACACGAGCGACGGAACCGACGCAGCCAGCGCAGACGGCGCAGCCGACGGTCAGGTTGCCGACACGCGCGCTCGGAGCCGGGCGGAGGCCTTGGCGCTCATCGAATCGACGGCCCGGGACAACCTCGCCGAGGCGCGCCGGTTCATCCGTGATCTGGGGCATCCGGGAGAGGCGAGTCTCGAGGAGTCGTTGCGGCTGCTCGCGCAGGACGCTCAGCGCCGCACCGCTGCTGCCGGGGAACCGTTGGATGTCGAATTCGCCGTGGAGGGAAGGGCGCCCAGCGATATGGACGACCGATTGACCGCGGCGCTGCACCGCGGCGTGCAGGCGTCGGTGGCCAACGTCATCCAGCACGCCCACGCCACTCGGTGCCGCATCGGACTCGCCTGGTTCGCCGACCACGTCGTCGTCGACGTCGTGGACGACGGCGTCGGGTTCGACCCGCGCAGCATCGATGATCGCGAGCATTTCGGGCTCACCGCCCTCCATTCCCGCGCTGCCGAGGCCGGTATCGACGTCACACTCGACTCGGCACCCGGCGAGGGGACGACGGTGGCGCTCTCCGCACCTCTCGCCGCGCCCGCGTTGCCCCCCAACGATAGTGCAGCAGAGGCGATCTCGTGACTGTGCGCGTCATGTTGGTCGACGACCATCCGATCCTCCGAGACGGGATGCGGATGTTGCTGACGGGCGATCCGAGCATCGAGGTGGTGGGGCAGGCGGCATCCGGGGAGGAAGCCGTGGTTCTCGCCGACACGTTGCGGTGTCGCGGTGAGGGCCCAGACGTCGTGCTCATGGATCTGCAGCTCGGCGCCGGGATCAGCGGCATCGAGGCGACGCGTCGGTTGATGGCGGCGCATCCGGGGCTGCACGTGCTGGTCCTGACGACCTTCGATGCGGACACCGACATCTTCGGTGCACTCGATGCGGGCGCCGTGGGCTATCTCCTCAAGGACACGCGGACCGACACGCTCATCCGATCGATCCTCGACGCCGCCGTGGGGCGTCCGGTCCTCTCCCCGGAGGTCGCGATGCGCGTCATGGGTCGCGCCACCCGCCCCGACGCCGGCCTCAGCAACCGCGAGACCGAAATCCTGGCACTGTTGGCCACAGGAGCCACCAACCGCGACATCGCCCGCCGCCTCTTCATCTCCGAGTCCACCGTCAAAGGCCACCTGGTCAACCTGTACGCCAAACTCGGCGTCGACAACCGCACTGCCGCAACCCAAATCGCCCGCGAGCGCCGCCTGATCCGGTGAGGGGACCGGATGTGACCCTCGGATGGGCCACGGGGCGATCATCTCCTCGGTCGCCTCGTCCTCGTGATTCCGCCATCGTCGCCGACATCTGCTCGCCCGGCTAGACCTTGGGCCAAGGGCTGCGAGAGCCGGCCCGGCCGTATCAAGCGGCGGCGCGGCGAATGGCGCGGAGCCACGCTGCAAGGGCCACGCAGGTGACGACGACCGAGATCGTGAGGGCTATGGCGGTGCGAGTGGGGTCGGACGATGCCGTCAGGGGCCAGCCGTAGACACCCGCGATCCACGCGTTCGTCTCCGCGATCCACGTGCTGCCGAACACCAGGCTGAACACGAGCACCACCAGCGTCACCCCGAGCGCGGCTCCCGTTCCACATCGGGTGGCGAGCGCCAGGCTCACGGCGAGAGTCATCGCGCCCGTCGCGAACAGGAGCACGGCGAACATGGCCGGGACGCCGGACCCGCGAGACACCTGGGCGAACACCGTGGCCGCGGCGACGACCAGGGCGAGCAGCCCCAAACACCACACCGACATGCTTCGCGCCGACGCCGCGACCGGGAGACGCAGCGCGGCGATGCGCCATCCGTCTGCATTCGCCGACCACACGAGACACGCCAGGATGCACGCACCGAGGGGCACGATCAGCCACGTGGCCATCCCGGTGACGTACCCGGAGGTCCACAACACCGCCACCAGTGCCAGAACCAGCAGGGCTGCCGCGACCAGTGCGGGAATCGCCGTGGCACGCAGGACGATCGCCTGAGCTGCGAACGGGCGAGGACGCCCGATCACGACCGGGACCACAGATGCGTCTGAGCTCGTCCCTTCACTCGTCCCAGTGCCCAGAAGGTCGGGACGGGCGGGACGGGCGGGGGACGGTGCGTGGCCAGAACCACTCGGCGTCGAGTTGATCCGCGTGCGGCGGCGAAGCAGTCCGGCCAGGCCGAGGCTAGGTGTCGCGTCGACGCGTGCGCGCCATGCGGCGAGTGCGGCGACGAGCAGTCCGGTGACAAGGGTGAGCAGCACCGGCCAAATCGGGTTCCACGACCAGATCGGCGAGTCTGCCACGAGCCGCACGCCGTTCTGGTGAATGCCGAGGATCGGCAACATGGCGCGCACCGACCAGGTCCACGGCTCGGCCCACCAGGTGGCGGTTTCCGCGCGGACCGCACCGACGATCTGCCATACCAGGGCGAGTCCGACAGTGGCGATGAGTCCGATCCGCCGCGAAAGGACGTACCCGATGGTGAGCGGCAGCAACGACGTCGCCCACAGGACGAGCCACATCGCGACGAACCGACCGACCGGCGCGTTCGTCAGGCCGCCGGCAAGCCCGAACCCGAGCATGGGAAGCGTCAACGACGCCTGCAGCAGGAGCGATTGCCAGGCCAGCACGACCAGACGAGCGACGACCGACGTCCGCGGCGCCAGAGGTCGAGCCCACGTTCCACCCTCGCGGGCGCGCGCCTCACGTGCAGTGGTGGTGGCAGCGAGCAGCGCGACCACAGGCGCGAACAACCCTGTGGCGTACAAAGATTGCCAGCCGAGGAGGCCGAGCCAGTCGCGCATCGGACCCGTCGCCACGGTGAACCAGCCGACGCCCTGCAGCACGGCGATCAGCAGCCCGAACGCCGCGAACCGTGCCGACGCACTCCCCTTCGCCCGCGCCATTTCGGCGCGGATTGCTGCCCCGATCGGCACGAGCCCGCCGGGCGCCGGTTGCGACGAGGCGCTCATCGGGCGCCGCCAGTCGTCGCGGCAAGGTAGGCAGCTTCGAGGTCGCCGTCGGTGAAGTCGTCCAAGGGCCCTTCGTAGACGAGGCGCCCACCGGCGAGGACGCCGATGTCGTCGGCGAGACGCACGACCTCGCCGAGTTGGTGCGAAGAGATCAGCACGGTGCGGCCGCGGGCAGCGAGAGCGCGGATGAGGCTGCGCAACTCGATGATCCCCTCGGGGTCGAGGCCGTTCTGGGGTTCGTCGAGGACGAGGATCTCGGGGTCGGTGAGCAGCGCGATCGCCAGCGCGAGGCGGGCCTTCATCCCGGTGGAGAACGAGCGGGCCTTCTTGCGGCCGGTGTTGCGATCGGAGGCGCCCAGGCCCACGATCTCGAGGACCTCGTCGGCCCGCGCGTCGTCCACCCCGGTCAGCCGCGCGTGGACCCGCATGTTGTCGCGAGCGCTCAGGTGCCCGTACAGCGCAGGGCCGTCGATGCTCGCACCGACATGGGCGAGCGCGGCCCGCGTGTATGGCTCCCCCATGAGGTACGCCTGGCCCTCGTCGGCGTTCAGCAGTCCGAGCATGATCTTCAGGCTCGTCGACTTGCCTGAGCCGTTACGGCCGAGCAGCGCGTAGACACGACCCGGAGTCACCGACAGGTCGAGGTGATCGAGGACGGGAGTGCCACCGAAGGACTTCGTGAGTCCTCGGCAGCCGAAGGCGGGAGCATGCGTCGTGGTCATGGCTCCAGCGTCGTCCGCGCAGGTCAGCGGCACATCCTACCGTGGGAGGGTCTTCGGCCCAGCCCCGCCGCGTGCGCCTCCTCCCGTGGGAGGAGGTAGGAGGAGACGCCTCAGCCCAGATCGATGTGGGTGGACCCGCTGCCGACGAGTCCGACGCTGTGCGCGAGGACGACGAGCGCCACCCGGTCACGAGCGTCGAGCTTGAGGAGCAGGTTGCCCACGTGGCTCTTCACCGTGGTCGGCGCGATGAACAGCTCGTCGGCGATCTCGGCATTGGTGCGCCCCACCGCGATGAGCCGCAACACCTCGGTCTCCCGCGCGGTCAGTCCGACGATGGACAGCTCGTCGGAGACTCCATTCGCGTCAAGGCCGCCGCAGGCACCGTGTTCGCCATCGTCGTCGACCGGGGTGAGCTCGGTGTGCTGCACAGCGGCCAGCAGCGCGGGTGCCGCTTGGCTGGCGATGACGGCTTCGCCGCGGTGAACGGCGCGGATGGCGCCGACGACCTCGACCGGGTCGGAGTCCTTCAGCAGAAAACCGCGCGCTCCGGCCCGCACGGCTCCCAGCACGAGGTGGTCCACGTTGAACGTCGTGAGCACGAGGACCCGTGGCCGGTCTGCGCGGGCGGTGATGCGGCGCGTCGCCTCCACCCCGTCGAGGCGCGGCATGCGAATGTCCATGATCAGCACGTCGATGCCACCCTGCTCGGCGAGAGCCACCGCCTCGTCGCCGTCCACACCGGTACCGACGACATGCATGTCGGGCTCGTGCTCGATCAACGCAGCGAACGCCGACACCAACAACGGCTGGTCATCCACCACGGCGACCCGAATCGCACCGTCGCCTGCACTCGATGTCATGGCTGCTCCTGCACGGTGCGGATGCGGGCGTGAAGGCGGAAACCTGAGTTTTCGGATCCAGCATCGTCGTCGGGTCCGGCGTCGAGGCTGCCGCCGATGAGCGTGAGTCGTTCGCGGAGTCCCACGAGACCGAAGCCGCCCGACTCGCCCTGGAGACGCGCATCGTTGTGGATGACGACGTCGCACACGGTGCCGTCGAGCTGCCACGAGACCTCTGCGTGGGGGTGTGGGCCGCCGTGTTTGATGACGTTGCCCAGCCCCTCCTGCACCACGCGCACGACAGCCAACCGAGCCGCAGCGGGCCATTCGGCTTGCCAGCGGGCCAGGGTGTCGGCGCCGGGGAGGTCCCTGTCGATGTGAACCCCCGCGCGGCGAGCGGCGTCGATCAGTTCCGGCACGGCGCGCAGGTCGCCGGCGACCTCGGTGCCCGAAGAGTCGTCCCGCAGCACCGTGACGAGAGAACGCAATTCGTTGAGAGCACCCTTGCTGGCGTCGCGGACCCCGGTGAGGGAGTCGCGCATCTGCGTCTCGGTGCCGATGGCCAGAGCAGTGCTCGCCTGCACGTTCACGACGGCGAGGCTGTGGGCGACGATGTCGTGGATCTCGCGGGCGATGCGGGCCCGTTCGTCGACCTGGGCCTGCACCACCCGGCGGGCGGATTCCTGCTCGTGCGCGGTGCGGGCCTGTGCGAGTTGGGCGTCGTAGGCGAGTTCGGTGCGGCGGCGGCCACTCGCCCAGAGATAGGTGCCGACCATCCCGACGATGAGCAGGGCGATGAGCGGCCGGTTGCCCCCGCTGGGCAGGTGACTGATCGGGCTGACGAACGAGCCGGCGACCCCGAACAGCAGCGCGGTCGCGCCCCAGGGTGTGGGGTCGTGGCGGGCGACCGTGTAGAGCGCCAGCGGCGCGCACAGAATCGCCGGGCTCACGCCGAGATTGATCGGGGCCTCGTACATGAGGGCAGCCATCGCCGCCAACAGCGCGTACGTCAGGACGAACGACCCTCTCCGCCAGGTACTCCGCACGAACAGAGCCGCCGCCAGCCCGACGTGGATCAGGGTGAAGAGGACGTCGTACCAAGGGAATCCGGCGTCCGCCGCGTCCCACACGTACAACCCGCCGAGTGCCATGCCGACGCCGCCGAGGCACAGGTCGACAATCGGGGGGCGGGTCACGTGCCCAGGCTAGGCCGTTCGACGAACGCTCACCGCCACCCGGGCATGTCGTCCAGGGCGGAGGCGTCGCCGAGGCTGCTGGAGGAGATCACGGAGAGAGTGCCGTCGGATTCGAGGCACACGGCGGCGATCTCCGACAGACCGCCTTGGCCGCTGGAGCGGACGGCCTGGTGCACCTCGGCCGGGGTGAGGCGGGCCTGTTCGACGGCGTCCTCGAGGAGGTGCCCGTGACGTACCAGCAGCGTCGGCTCGGCACGCACCGAACCGTCGTGTTGCGGAAAGCGGGAGGTGTACCAGGAGATGACGATCTGCATGAGCAGGAGCGCCGCCATGCCGGCAACGCCGTTCAGCGCGGCCAGGTCGGAGGAGGTGATGATGCTGGCGAGGATCGAGCCGAGCGCGACCGTGACGACCAGGTCGAACGCGTTCAACTTGGCCAGCGACCGCTTGCCGCTGATGCGGATGACGATGACCGCAGCGATGTAGGCAGCCGGGGTGACCAGCAGGACACGGATCAGTTGATCAAGGGTGGGCAGCCACACGATGACTCCTTCAGGGGTGCCTCGGACAATGCGCGGCGCGCGCGTTGGGTGCGCGCGGGGGCAGCGGTGCGATTCAGGAGCGCACGCCTGATGAGCGGCCATGCCACACCAGGCAATGCGCATGACGCGGACTGCGATGCGGTGGCCTAGCGTAGTGGCCCACGAGGGGGCCGATGCAGTCGGTGTTGCGCTGAACAGGAGGGGATCACATCAGTTCTCACAAGGTCGGGCGAGGCGACGCCGTCGAGCATCGGCGCGGCGGGTGGGTGCCCGAAGTGTCCCAGATGCCCTGGTGGCAGCGCATGTGGGAGCCCTTCTGGGCCATCCCTCTCGCCACGAGTGCCGGTGCCGTCGTTCTCGGCGTGGCGTTGCCCGCCCTGGACCAGGTCATCTGGCCGTGGATGCCGGTGTTGTTCGACGGCGGCGCGGCCGGGGCCCGCAGCGTGTTGGGCACCGTCACCACGTCGATGATCTCGGTGACCGGTCTGGTCTTCTCGATCACGATGGTCGTGCTCCAACTGGCCAGCAGCCAGTTCTCGCCCCGCGTCCTCGGGTCGTTCCTCGACAGTCGCATCACGCAGGCGACCCTCGGCGTGTTCGCCGCGACTTTCCTCTACGCGCTGACGGTGCTGCGCTCCGTGCGCAACCCGATCGGTGACGATCCCGGGTTCGTGCCTCAGCTCGCGACCGGCGCCGCCTATGTCGGCGTGCTCGCCAGCGTCGCGTTCTTCCTCGCGTTCATCCACCACATCACCACGTCCATCCAGGTGTCCCACGTCGTGCGGCGCACCAAGCTCGCGACCCGGCGCACACTGGACCGGATGATCCCCGAGGACCAGCAGGACACGGCGACCCGTGGGGAGCCCCCACAGTGGGAGCCGAGCGGTGGACGACCCCTCGACGTCCCCAACGACGGCGAAGACCTGTACCTCACCGACATCGACTATCGGCGGCTGGTCGACACTGCGGCGAAAGCCGGCGTCGTCGTCACGGTGACGCGACGGGTCGGCGACTTCGTGCCGCACGGATCCGCCCTCGCGCAGGTGTGGGTCGACGATGAACCCGAGGACGTCGACGCTCTGGTCGACGACGTCTCCGGTCACCTGACCCTCGGCACGGACCGCACCCTTCGTCAGGACGTCGCCTTCGGGATCCGTCAACTCGTCGACATCGGCGAGCGAGCCCTGTCGCCGGGAACCAACGACCCGACGACGGCCGCGCAGGTCGTCGACGCTCTCCATGCGGTGCTGCGGGTGTTGGTGCAGCGCGAGGTACCCAACGCGCACGTCACCGACGACGACGGCGCCGTCCGCCTCGTGTACCGGCCGCAGACGGTTGAGCAGCACCTGGCGCTGGCCGTGAATGAACTCGCCTATTGGGGCCGCTCGTCATTGCAGATCCCCCCGCGGCTGAAGGCGCTGGTCGACGACCTGCAGACCGTCTCACTCCCCCAGTACTACGGCGCGCTGGCCGACGCCCGCCGCGAGATCGAACGCTGGGAGGAGACGTCATGAATCAGCTTCCGCCCATCACCATGAACGGGGCACTCCTCGGCGCTGCCGCCATCGCGGTGGGCTGGGCCGTATCCCGAGTTGTCCGGGTCGTGGTCCGCGCTCTGGTGTCGTGGAGGGGACGCAGCCCCAGCTCGGCCGCCGTGTTCGGCCGGTTGGCCGGGTGGGCGGTCCTCGTCCTGGGCGTCGGCGCGGGGCTGACGATCACCTTTCCCAGCGTGCGTCCCGTCGACGTCCTCGGTGGCGTGGGAGTCGTGTCCATCGCCGCCGGTATCGCGTTTCAGACGGTGCTCGGCAACATGTTCGCCGGCATCGTGCTGGTCTCCCGAGACATCTTTCGTGTGGGCGATCAGATCGCCGTCGGCGACCACCGCGGCACCATCACCCGCATCGACCTGACGTCGTCGACCCTGCGCACCTTCGACGGGCGGCTCGTCATCGTGCCCAACGGGGTGCTGCACTCCCAGATCGTCACGGTGCAGACGGGATTCGAGCAGGTGCGCACGACGGTGGCCGTCGACATCGACGACGCCTCCGATCTCGACCTCGCCCGGCGGGTGGCGATCGAGGCGATGAAGGGTGTGCCGCTCGTCCTCACCGACCCGCCACCAGATGCCCTCCTCGCCGACGTCGGCACCACGACGGTGCGGCTCGAGCTGCGCTTCTGGTCCGGTGCCCTCCAGCTCGAAACCCGCTCGGCCCGGCACGAGGTGATCAGTGCCGTCCTCGGCGCTCTGCGCGCCGCCGGCGTGGCGACCGGCTCCGACGTGGTCGTCATCGAGCCCGGCCCCGCCCTGCGATCCATCCTGCAGGAGCGAGACCGGGCTCGTGGAACGGCCGACGACCAAGGTCAGTGACGCTCGGCGGCTCGGGAGTCGTCCCGGATTGACGTTGGCTGCCCCGAGCGAGAGCGCTTGACCGCGCGTGCGATGCTGTCGATGTGTCCGCCCCGACGACCCCCCACCTCGCGCCGACCGACGCGGAGGTCCAGGCTGCCCTCGCCGCCTCGAGGGTGCTGGTGCACATCGCTGCACGGTCGATCGCGCCCATCGACGAGGTCGTCACTCTGCCGCAATATCGACTGCTCCTGCACCTGTACGACGAGTCGCGTTCCGGAACGCAACTCGCCGCCGATCTCGGGGTCAACCCCTCGACCGTCGTGCGGATGGCGGACCGCTTGGAGACCAAGGGACTGCTGCAACGCAGGCGCCGCCCCACCGACCGCCGAGTCGCCGAGCTGGAGCTCACCACGTCCGGACGCGAACTCATCGATGGCGTGACCGAACGTCGAATTCAAGGGCTCCGGACGGCGTTGACGACGCTGACTCCCGATCAACGAGCGGGACTCACCGAGCACCTGGCGCTGCTGCGTGCCGACGACATCGCCGACCCCTCGACGGATGACGAGGCCTGGCCCCTCTGACGCCCGTCGCATCCACCGCGCATCGGCCGATGCATGCCCACATGCAAGAATTGCCGCATGTCATCTACTGCCGACACGCAAGAATCTCAACCACCAGGTAAGTCCGCCCTCAGGTCGGTCGCACCCCGGGTGTTCTACCCGGCTGCCGCCGTGACCGTGGTCTTCGTCGCCCTCGCAGCCCTCTTCCCAGGCCGGATGAAGACGGCTCTCGCTGCGGCGAATACCGTCGTCGTTCAGGACCTCGGCTGGTACTACGTGCTGCTCGTCAGCTCGTTCGTCTTCTTCAGCGGCTACGCCGCGCTCTCCCGATGGGGCAACGTCCGCCTCGGTCCCGACGACGAAGCACCCACCTACGGGTTGGTGAGCTGGTTCGCCATGCTGTTCGCCGCCGGCATGGGCATCGGCCTCGTCTACTGGGGAGTGGCCGAACCCCTCAACCACTACGCCGCCCCGCCGCCCGGTGCGGCCAGCGCCACCGACGCACAGCGTGCCCAGACCGCCATGTCGACCACGTTCCTGCACTGGGGACTGCACGCCTGGGCGATCTACGTCGTCGTCGCCCTCGCCGTCGCCCTGGCCGTTCACCGGCGAGGCCGCCCGGTCTCGATCCGCTGGGCTCTGGAGCCGCTGCTCGGCGACCGGGTCAAGGGCGCTTTGGGCGACCTGATCGACGTCATCGCCATCGTGGGAACCCTCTTCGGTGTCGCCACCTCGCTGGGCTTCGGCGTCAACCAGCTCGCCAGCGGTCTGGCCTTCCTGGGCCTCGGCGACGCCTCGCTCACCATGCTGCTCATCCTCATCGCCGTCATCACTGCGCTCGCCACGATCTCGGTGGCCAGCGGCCTCGACGTGGGGATCAAGTGGCTGTCCAACGGCAACATCGCCCTCGCCGCCGTCCTGCTGCTCACCGTCCTCGTGCTGGGACCCACGCTGTTCCTGCTGCGCGGCTTCGTGCAGAACATCGGCGCCTACGTTCAGGGCTTCATCGGGTTGAGCTTTCGGACCATGCCCTACCAGGGAGACCAGGGCCAGCTGTGGCTCGACAGCTGGACCACCTACTACTGGGGCTGGTGGATGAGCTGGTCGCCGTTCGTCGGTGTGTTCATCGCCCGCATCTCCCGCGGTCGCACCGTGCGTGAGTTCATCGCCGGTGTGCTCCTCGTCCCCACGATGGTGACCTTCCTCTGGTTCTCCATCCTCGGCGGATCGGCGATCTACCGAGAGATGACCGGCGGCGGCCTCATCGGTGCGGACGGCTCGGTCGACAGCTCGACCGCCCTCTTCACCCTCCTCGAAGGGCTGCCCGGTGGCCCCATCATCTGCGGCCTGTTCCTGCTGCTCATCGTGGTCTTCTTCGTGACGAGCTCGGACTCCGGCTCGTTCGTGGTGGACATGCTCGCCTCAGGCGGCGACGAGAACCCGCCGGTCGCGACCCGCATCTTCTGGGCGCTCCTCGAGGGCTGCGTCGCCGCAGTGCTGCTGTGGGTGGGTGCCGGACGCGGCGAGCTGACGGACGGACTCGCCGCCCTGCAGACCATGGCCATCCTTGCCGCCGCTCCGCTCAGCGTCATCATGATCGGAATGTGCATCGCCAGCGCCCGATATCTGCACCGTGAGGTGCACCGACCCCAGGTCGGGCGCCCTGCGCCTGCGGTATCCACCGCGACTTCGGCACACGCCGACAACCAGCTCGAGACGACGTCGCGTTCTTGACCGGCGCGACCGTGATCGACGCGACCGTGACCTGACCGGATCGCTCAGATCCAGAACACGCGAATCACTCAGGTTCGCACAGATCAGGCGGTGGCCGACCGGCTCGATCGCAGGGCCGCGGTGGCGGACTCGAGGGTGGGCGTGGAGTCCACCCTGTTCCACGGCATCTTGTCGAGCACCTTCGCCATGGCGCACGAGTCGGACAGGCCGGAGTAGAGCAGACCTGCGCCGATGCCACCGGCGAGCCACTTGGCCTTGGGCGCGACGGTGCTGGCGACGATGCCGGTCAGCGCGAGCGCACCGGCCGTGGTGCGCACCTGGCGGTCCATCGCCCAGGCTCCGCCTTCACCGCTTTCGACGGGGCCGCCCTTCTCCGACCAACCGGACATGCCTCCGGTGAGCACGTGGACGCGGGCCCCGAGTGTCGGGGCGAGCAGGCGAGCTGCCTGACCGGCGCGGTTGTCGGTGCGGCAGACGAGCAGCACCTCGCCGTCGATGGCATCGGCAATCTGCTGGGGGTTCTTCTCGACGAGGTCGAGGGGGACGTTGATCGCACCCTGCAGGTGATCACTGCCGAACTCGGCGGGGGTGCGCACGTCGATGATGGTGGGTGCGTCGTCCTGGGCGAGCCACTGGCGGGCGTCGTCGCAGGTCAGCTTCTGGGGGCGGGTCATGATGCTCCTTGGGAGTGAAGGGGTGTGGTCGTTCGGATCAGGGTGGGATCGTTCGGGTCAGGCTGCGCGGTCAGACGAGGGGGAGGCCCGCGTCGGAGGCGTTGTCGAAAGAGTCGTCGATCGCGACGACGTGACGTCCCGCAGCGGCGAGGAACGACGCGGCCACCGAGGCGCGGTAGCCGCCGGCGCAGTGCACCCACACCTCGCCACCGGGGGTCTCCTCCACGCGGGAGGCGAACTCGTGCAGCGGAATGTTGACGGCCCCATCGATGTGGGAGCCGTCGTGCTCACTGGCGCGCCGCACGTCGAGGACGACGACGGGCCGGTGGTGACGCACCTGGGCGAGGTCGGCGAAGGTCGCACGCTTGAAGTGGCCGAGCTGTTCGTCGGTCCAGTCCTGCGGACGACCGGTGGCCTGGGCGGCGGGACGGTCGATGCCGATGCGAGCGAGTTCGCGCTGCGCCTCCGCCACCTGCTCGGGTGACTCGCCGAGGAGCGTGAGCGGCGTCCCCCACGGGAACATCCAGCCGAGGTAGGTGGCCAACTGGCCGTCGATCCCGAAGTTGACGGTGCCCGGGGCGTGGCCGGCGGCGAAGGCGGTGCGGGTGCGCAGGTCGACGACCCACTCCCCCGCCTCGATCCGGCGGCGCAGCTCGGCCTTGTCGGCGCTCGCGGGAGCGGTCAGGTCGGCCGCATCCGGTCCGGCGGCGTTGGCCGGAGCCATGTGCGCGTAGTACGCGGGATACACGTCGAGGCCGTCGAGGATGTCGCGGACGTACTCCTCCTCGTCCGTCGTCAGCGCGGGGTTCTGCGTCTTCTCCGTCCCGATCGTCGACGAGTCGCCCGACGACTGAGTCGCCGAGCAGAAGGAGCCGAACCCGTGGGTGGGCATGACCTGGGTGTCATCGGACAACTCCTCGGCCAGGCGGTGCGCACTCGCATGCTGGTGGTGGGCGAGGTCCTCGGCGTGCTCGTGACCGAGCAGGTCGGGGCGGCCTGTGGAGCCGAACAGCAGCGAGCCACCGGTGAACACGGCCGGCGTCTCACCCTCCAGCGCGTAGGACAGGTGGGTGTACGTGTGCCCGGGAGTGGCGATGGCCCGCACAGCCATCGTGCCGACTTCGACGACATCTCCGTCGCGGATCGGGGTGCGCTCGAACGACACCTCGTCCTCGGCGTTGACGTGATAGCGGGCACCCGTGGCCTGCGCCAGGGCCAGGCCGCCGGTGACGTAGTCGTTGTGGATGTGGGTCTCGAAGACATCGGTGATCTCGACCCCGGCCTCGCGGGCGAGGTCGAGCACGCGGTCGATGTCGCGCTGCGGGTCGACGACGAACGCGTGGGTGCCGTCGTGGACGAGGTAGCTGCGGTCGCCGAGCGAGGTGGTCTCGATCGTGGCGAAGGCGGGGGTGCTGGTACTCATGGTCGGTCCCTTCGGGTGGATGAGATCAGACGAGCTGAGGAATGTTCTGGATGCCGACGACGGCGGCGACGGCAAGGAGCAGCACGATGAACGCGAGCTGCAGACGGCGCTGGTCGATGCGCGGCGAGAGGCGTGAGCCGAAGAGGGTGCCGACGACGGCCAGCACGGCGAACGGCAGCACGACGCCCCAGTCGAGGCTCAGACCGGAGACGGCTCGGACGGCGAGCGAGGAGGTCGAGTTGATGGCGACGACGAGCAGCGAGGTGGCGACGGCGGCCGACATCGGCAGGCCGAGAACCAGCGTGAGAGCGGGGACGACGACGAAACCGCCACCGACACCGAAGAACCCGGTGAGCAGACCGACGCCCGTCGCGGCAGCGATTCTGACGAGCCATCCTCGCTCAGTGCCACTCTCGGTCGTCCTGGCGCCCCGACGGCGCCACATCAGGCCCGCGACGAGCACGAGCAGGACGGAGAAGGCGCTCATGAGCACCGGCCCCGATACCTGCGTCGACAAGCGCGAGCCGATCGTCGCGCCGACGATGCCGAGCAGACCGAACACGACCCCCTCGGTCACGCGAACGCGGCCGGAGCGCAGATGTCCGAGTGCCCCGATGAGCGAGGACAACCCGACGATGACGAGGGACCCCACGGTGGCCTGGGCCGGCGTCTGACCGAGCAGGGTCGTGAGGATCGGCACGGTGAGAATCGCGCCACCGCCACCGAGGAGCCCGAGCAGCACACCGACGGCAACGGCGACCAGCGGGAGCCACCAGGTCATGACGGACCCCCCGCACCGGCGGAGAACCGGGGCAACCTGGCTCCGGGGGAAGGGCGCACGGCCTGCTCCTGACATCGACGAGCCCGAGGATGTTCGGGCCCGCCCAGCATACCCCCTGGGGCATATTCCGTCACCTCGGGAGAAACCACGGTCGAGGAAGTCCGTTGCCGGGCTACGCTTTCTCGGGTGAGCAGCCGTAACGACGTCAGCGAAACCTTCGACCCCACGTCGTGGGAGGAGGTGCCGGGCTTCGACTTCACCGACATCACGTATCACCGCTGCATCGCCGACGGCCCGGTACCGGGGCGCACCCTCGGCGCGGTGCGCATCGCGTTCGACCGGCCCGACGTGCTCAACGCGTTCCGGCCGCACACCGTCGACGAGCTGTACCGCGCCCTCGACCACGCGCGCCGCTCCGCGGACGTCGGCGTCGTGTTCCTCACCGGCAACGGCCCAGGGCCCGAGGGCGG
>DAMDJY010000048.1:4105-21787 GCA_032100225.1 Mobilicoccus sp. | reverse complement strand
GGACGCCGCCGGACAATCATTAGGAGAGGGTGCCCCGCATTGCGGGGCACCCTCTCCTGCATGCCAAAGAATAGCTGAGCTACGCCCCTCTTCCACCGGCCGACCCGGGCCGTCAGAAGAGGGGCATTGCTGTGCTCAGGCGCCGGCTGTCTGAGCGTTGCGCTGACGCTTGGTGATCTCGTAACCGACGTTCGTGCTGACGACGATGACCACGCCAGCGATGAGGCTGTAGTACCAGGTGGGGTTGCTCAGGTCGAACATCATGTAGAAAGCCACTCCGATGAAGAAGGCCAAGCTGACGTAGTTGGTGACGGGGGCTCCAGCATGCGGAAGGTCCCGCGCTGAATGCGTCCGGCCTTCACCTGCTTGAGGTACCCCAGGCGAGAGAGAAAGATCGAGATCCATCCGAAGAGGATGAAGACGGCACCCGCCGACAGGACCACCTCGAACGCGTGCGCTGCACCCGTGAAGAACACGAGGCAGATCCCGAGCAGGTACACGACTCCGACACTCAGCAAGGCACCCGTCGGGACACCACGTGCGCCGACGTCGGCCACGGCCTGAGGTGCCTGACCGTGGGCTGCGAGGTTGCGGAGCAGTCGAACCGCGGCTCACAGCGTGGCGTTGACACCCGAGATGGCGGCGGTCAGCACGACGAAGTTCATGATGCTCGCCAGCCCGGGGATATTGAAGACGCGAGGGCGGTGACGAACGCCGACTGGTCGCCACCGTAGGCGCCGGTGGGCAGCAGCATCGACAGGACGAGGATCGACCCGATGTAGAACAGCCCGAGACGGAGCACGACAGAGTTGATCGCGCGGGGCATCGCCTTCTGCGGGTCCGAAGCCTCACCCGCGGAGAGGCCGACGATCTCGATCGCCGAGAACGAGAAGACGACGCCGGACATCACGATGACCAGCGGCAGGATGCCCTTAGGTGCGAATCCGCCGTTCTGCCACAAGTTCGCGACATCCGCCTGGGTGTTGACGACTCCCGTGCTCCCGAGCGCGATGATGATGACGCCAGCGACGAGGAAGCACAGGATCGCAAGGACCGTGATCGCGGAGGCCCACAGCTCGATGTAGCCGAAGATCCGTACGCTGAGCAGATTGCTGCCGACGATGACGAGGGCGGCGATCGTCGACGGAATCCATCCCAGAACCTCTGGGAACCAGAACTCCACGTACACGGCCAGGGCGGCCACCTCGGCGATGCCCGCGAGCGCGGCCAAGGAGACGTAGATCCAGCCGGTCATGAACGCCAGCCGGTCGCCGACGAACTCGCGCGTGTAGGAGACGTACGCGCCGGTCGTCGGGCGGTAGTTAACCATCTCGCCGAGGGCTCGCATCAGCAAGTAGATGAAGACGCTGACTCAGCCAATGGGGTGGTCACCGGGGCGTGAATCCGTCAGTTCGCGGAGACCCGGCGCTGCTCCTCCACCGCATCGCTGATGGCGCGCTGGTAGCCGTCGAGGGTCGACATGATGTCCGTGATCTCGCTCATGCCGGCGATGGCGCTCTGGGCATCGGCGCGGATCGCCTCGACCTGGGCGGCGATGTCGCTCGTGGCGTCGGAGGTCTCGTTCGCGAGGTCCTTGACCTCGTTGGCCACCACGGCGAAGCCCTTGCCGGCGTCTCCGGCGCGAGCGGCCTCGATGGTCGCGTTGAGCGCCAGGAGGTTGGTCTGCTGGGCGATCTTGGTGATCAGCTCGACGACCTCGCCGATCTTCGTCGACGACTGGTCGAGCTTCTTCATGCGTTCGGTGGAAGCGTTGACGGCGGCGACGGCGCGCTGCGAGGCAGTCGCCATGTCGTCGCTCACCGAGGCCAGCGACGAGGACGTGCCGCGCAGACGCTCCGCGGTGTCGCTCGCGTTGTCGACGAGCTCCTTGGTGCGGTCGATATCGTGCAGCGCCCCTGCCACGCGCAAGGGCACGCCACGGCTGTCACGCTCGGTCGCCCCCGACGCGCGGAACCATCGGTACGTCCCGTTCTTGAGTGCCAGGCGGTACTCCAGGTCGTACGGAGTACGGCCCGAGTGGTCGTTGAGGTGATTGGCGAATGCCGTGAGGGTGCGGTCGGAGTCCTCGGGGTGCAGACGCGACGCCCAGCTGTCGAGCCTGTTCGGAAAGTCGCGCTCGTCCGTGAATCCGAGCATGTGGCGGAACTCGTCGCTCCACCAGAACGCGTTGTTCGGGTTCACCGGGTCACCGGCCTCGACCTCCATGTCCCAGAGGCCGATGTCGGACGCCTGGATCATGAGTTGGTACCGCTCTTCGGTGAACGCGTTGGCGGCGCGCAACTGCTCGATCTCCTCGCGGAGGCGGCTCACCTCGTCGTCCCCGGCGGAGACCGGCGTCGTGGACTAGGTGACCTCCTCGGCTCCCGGCGTCGACATTGCGGTGCTGCGGCGGGAGAAGAGCGCCATGGAGGATTCCTTTTCGTGGACGTCGGCACCGAGCAGGCCCGGAGGGCATGCGATTCGGTGAATGAGACGTCCCTAGAATCGGCAGATTCACCCTCGGGCTGAGGTGGACGGGCCTTCGGGCTGTGGCGGTCGGCTTGAGACGCAGGGCCTTCTCCTCCTGGCATCCGCACCGGTCACCCCTCGCAGGTCACCTGGCGATGATCTGGACCAGGAGGATCTTCACGATCGTGCCGAGAGCGAAGAGCGCACCGTAGGCCGAGTCGATGCGTTCGTCGTTGACCTCCGAATTGGCGTAGGCGAGGATCGCGGGCTGCCCGATGAACCCGGCCAGCGCACCGGTGGCTCGCTGTGCCGAGAGGCCCAGCAGGCGCGCGGCGGCCAGCACGATGACGCCGCCGAGGATCAGACTCGCGCCGGAGATCGCCACGATGCTCACGCCCGTGAGGGTGAAGGCCTGCGACATGAACGACGGCCCGGAGGCGAGGCCCACGCACGCCAGAAAGATCATGAGGCCGAGTTGCCGCAACGTGCCGGCAGCGGCCGGGGGCAGGTCCCAGCGCAACGGGCCGGTTCGATGCAACGCCCCCAGCACCATGCCGACGACCAGCGGCCCAGCGGCGGCCCCGAGAGAAAAGGTGAGCCCACCGGGCAGGGCGAGGACAACGGTGCCGGCGGCAAGGCCGAGGGCGATCCCGAGCCCCATCGTCAGGGCATCGACCTGGCTGACGCGTCGCTCGGAGTCGCCGAAGAAGTCGACGGCGTCCTCCATCTGCTCGTGGGGAACCACCGCGAGCACCCGGTCGCCGGGCTGCAGCACGAGGTCGTCGCGGGCCAGCATGTCGAGGTCGCCGCGGCGTACGCGGGTGACGACACCGTGCAGGCGGCCGTGGACGTTCAGCTCGCCGATGCTGCGCCCGACGATGTCGGGGGCACTGACGAGAAACCGGCGAAAGTCGACGGCGCGACGCTGGTCGGTGAGAGATCCCTGGCTGCTCTCGTGCCCGAGGTGATTCACGGCGAGCGCGACGTCGTCGGGAGAGCCGATGACGAGCACCCGGTCGTCGGGCAGAAACGAGCCGCGGCCACGCGCGACCCGCACCATGCCGTCACGTTCGAGGTAGCTGAACTTGACGCTCTGCTCGGTGAACCCGGGGACCTCGTGGATCGGCACCTCGCGCGTGACGTGGGTGGTCACCGCGGTCAGCCCCGCCTCCGCCAGGGAGCGGGTGTCTCGCGTGCCCGGCCAGCGGCGCTTGACCACCACGGCCACCATCAGCATGCCGACGACGACACCGGTCGGGTAGGCCAGGGCATACCCGACGAGGGTGTCGCCCGAGCCCTGCGTGGCGCTCAGGGCTGCGTCGATGGCCGGAGACGTGAGGACTCCGGCGTAGGCGCCCGCGATATGCGCCGGGGCGAGGCCGATGAGTGAACCCGCCGCAGCCGCAGCGCCTGCCATGACAGCCAGTCCCGCGACGCCGGCGAGCATGAGGCTCCACTGGCGGCGCAGATCGGACACGAAGGTCGACCCCGCCGCCAGGCCGACGGCGTAGCAGAACAGCACGACGCCGAGGCTCTTGACCAGATCGAGGCCCTGGCCCAACCGCGGGTCGAACGCCCCCACGACCAGCCCCATGAACAGGGCCCCCGCTGCGCCGAAGCGCAACGGGCCCAGGCGAATCTGGCCCAGGAGGGCACCGGCCGACAACACCAGCATGATCGTGAGCAGCGGGTAGTCGATGAGTTGACGCATGGGCATCCAGAGGAATGGGCGGGATCAGGACTCTCGCCATTGTCCTCGCACCCCGCCCGCGCCCGGATGCCGGGGCGAACGCCGGTTGGGTCTCAGCCCAGGCCGATGCGCCGCAGCAGGTGAGCCACGTCGGGGTCGGCACCGCGGAAGCGCCGGAACGTCGTCATGGCCTCGACGGACCCGCCGGGGGCGAGGAGCTCTCGACGGAACCGTTCACCCGCAGCGCGGGTGGCAGCCCCGGTGCCGTGAGCGTCCTGCTCGTCGAACCACGCGGCGGCGTCGGCGTCCATGACCTCCGACCACAGGTAGGAGTAGTACCCGGCCGAGTAGGCGCCGCCGAAGACATGGCTGAAGTAGGCGGAGCGGTAGCGCGGCGGGATGAGTGGGAAGGACAGGCCCGCGCGGTCGAGTGCTGCTGCCTCGAACGCCTCGACGCCTTCGCCGTCCTGGGGGAGGTCGTCGAGAGAACTCTGGTGCCAGGCCTGGTCGACCACCATGGCCTTCAACAGCTCGAGCGTGTGGAACGCGGTCGACTGGCGGCCCGCGACGAGCGCGTCGACCCACTCGGCGGGGATCGGCTCACCGGTCTCGTGATGCACGGCGAACTGGGAGATGATCGCCGGTTCGTAGGCCCACAGTTCGTTGACCTGGCTCGGGAACTCGACGAAGTCGCGCGGAACCGCGGTGCCCGAGCAGGAGGGGTAGCGCACGTCGGAGAGGAGGCCGTGCAGGTCGTGCCCGAACTCGTGGAACAAGGTGATGACGTTGTCCCAGGTCATGAGGCTGGGCGCGCCCGGCGCGGGCGGCGGGACGTTGCACGTGTTGGTCACCACGGGCAGGTCTCCGAACAGGTGCGACTGGTCGACGATCGACGTCATCCATGCGCCACCACGCTTGGTCGGGCGCGTGTAGGGGTCGAGGATCACGCCTCCGAGCAGCGTGCCGTCCTCCTCGTGGACCTCGTACACGGTGGACTCCGGGGTGTATCCGACGAGGTCGTCGCGCTCGTGGAAGGTGATGCCGTACAAGGCGGTGGCCGCAGCGAAGACACCGCGAGTGAGGACCTGGGTGTATTCCAGGTACGGCTTGAGCAGCTCGGGGTCGACGCCCGCCTCGCCGGCCTGCGCCGCAGCCAGGTACTGCCAGTCCCACGGTTCGAAGGTCGCGTCGGGGTCGATCGACGCGAGGCGCTCCCGCAGCGGTGCCGCCTCCGCTTCGGCGAGGGCCACCACGCCAGGGGCGACGCGGGCGAGCAGGTCGTTGACGGCGGCCGTCGACCCGGCACAGGAGTCCTCGTGCTCGTAGGCAGCGGGGTGGTCGTAGCCGAGGAGTTGGGCGCGTTCGGCGCGCAGGCGGGCGATCTGGACGACGATGTCGCGGGTGTCGTACTCGCCGCTCAGGCCGCGTTCGGTCGACGCCCGGAAGATGCGTTCGCGCAGCTCACGGTTCTCGAGGGAGTCCAGGATGGGCTGCCCGGTGGTGTTGACGATGCTGATCAGCCACCCGGACAGGCCGGCCGCCTTCGCGCTCTCGGCCAGGGCCGCCCGCTCGTCGTCGGGGACCCCGGCGAGTTCGGCCTCGTCGGTGACGTGCACCGACGCAGCATTACGGCCCTTGATGAGGGTCTGCTCGAACTGGTCCTCCAGAACAGCCAACCGGCCGTTGAGGTCGCGCAACAGCTCCTGATCCGCGTCGGGAAGGGTGACGCCGGCGCGCTGGTGCTCACGCAACCGCTTGGTCAGCAACCAGCGGTCCTGCTCGTCGAGCTCGACCTCACCCGCGTCGGCGCGACGCTGCAGCTCCACGAACCGCTCGTAGAGGGCATGGTCGAGCTGGATCGCGTCCGAGTGCTCGGCGAACCGGGTGGCGAACTCGCTGGCGATCGCATCGCGCTCCGGAGTGGTGTGGGCCGAGCGTGCCACGGTGAACGCGTTGCCGGTACGGGTCAACGTCGCGCCGGAGGACTCCCAGGCGTGCAGGACGATCTCGACGGTCGCGGGCTCCGCGGAATGCGCCAACGCGTGGATCTCGTCCAGGTGCTCACGCATGCCGTCGATCAGGCCGTCGCGGTAGTGGGCGTCGGTGAGACGCGCATAGTCCGGCAGCTGGAGGGGCAGGGTCGACGGGGAGAGCAACGGGTTCGTCATGAAGGAAATTGCACCAGGCCCGGTGCGGTGCCGCCCAGGAATCTCCGAAAACCAGGGGTGGACCACGGCCCCCACATCGGGTCAGGACGACTCGACGCCTCGCTGCGCGAGGAGCTGTTCCAGCGATGCTGCACGTCCATACAGCCACCCCTGAGCCATGGGGCAACCGACCGCTTCGAGTGCTGCAGCCTGCTCGGGGGTCTCCACGCCCTCACCGACGACCATCGTGACGTGCAGGCTCGACAGCAGATCGAGGAAGAGCGACAGCTGCTCGCGAGCCTCGGGGACGGGGACGAGGCGCTGCACCAGGGTCTTGTCGAGCTTGACGCAGTCGACGGACCGGGAGAAGAACAGGTCGATGGAGGAATGGCCGGTGCCGAAATCGTCCAGGCACACCTTGACACCGGTGGACTGCAACCGCCGGATCGTGCACAGCAGCGCCGAGCTGGTCTCGAGCAGGCTGGTCTCGGTCACCTCGAGCCACAGCGCGTCACCGGTGAGCCCGGCGGCGGCAAGAGCATCCGTCACGAGCAAGGGAAAGTCAGGGGCGCGCAACTGGGGTGCGGCCACGTTGACGGACACGGTGGCATGGGGGAGGTCGAGTTCGCGTCGCAGGACGGCGAGCTCTTTGCAGGCCCGACGCAGAATGGCCTCGCCCAGGGCGTCGATGAGGCCGTGCTCCTCGGCCAGGGGAACGAAGACAGACGGGGGAATCTCGCCCAGCGTCGGGTCGGTCCACCGGGCCAGTGCCTCCCAGCCGACGAGATCGGCGTACCCGGCACCCGCGAGGATGGGCTGGTAGGAGAGCGAGATGCCGCCGTCGGTGATCGCGGTGCGCAGCACGTCGGAGACCGCGGCGCGATACCTGGCTCGCTGCTCCAGCTCGTCGTCGAACAACACGAACTGGGCACGACCTCGGGACTTGGCCTCATACAGAGCCGCATCAGCCATTTCAAGGATCTCGACCGCCGATCGAACGTGGGTGGGGCAGGCGACAGCGATCCCGATCGACGGAGTCATGAGGTGGGTGCGCTCCGGCCGGACGGGCAGCGGCGTGGTGAAGAAGTCGATGGCCCGCTCGGCCACACGCACAGCGCCACTCGGGTCGTGCACGGTCGCGAGGATGACGAACTCGTCGCCTCCCAGGCGTACCAGGAGATCGTCCTTGCGCAGACGCTGCGGTAGGCCGTCGGCGATGCCGCACAACAATGCGTCACCGGCCGGGTGACCCCACGTGTCGTTGACGTGTTTGAAGTCGTCGCAGTCGAGAAAGAGGATCGCCGTCGACAAGCCGTTCTCGGCGTCACGCTCCAGACGCTGCCCCAGCACCTCGAACAGACCGGCCCGGTTGACGAGTCCCGTCAGCGGATCGTGCAGTGACCGGTGTCGGCTCTCGGCCTCGGCCCGCGACACCTCGGCCATCGTCAACAGTAACCGGGCGAACATGAGGATGAGTAGCGCCGACACGAGGACGGAACGGACGATGGTGTCGACGGCGTCGGTGACCGGCGACGCCAACGCGGCGACGGCGGGGACCACGCCCAGCATGATCAGCGATGCCCGCAGCCGACTGTCCCGTTTCGGGCGCGGCCGGTCCACATGCCTGGTCAGATCCACGACAGTGGGGTGGGTCGCCGACGCGGCCAGACCCCAATAGGCGAACAGGTACAGCCCGGTCAGCTGGGGCGGCTGCCCGGTCGGCGACATCAGCCCGCCGACGAAATATGAGGTGTCCAGCACGATCTGGACGACGAGCGCGATGATCAGCCAACGCCACGCGGCCAGCAAAGTGCGGAGGCGAAAGGCCAGGTGGACGGCCATGGCGAGCACGAGCACGTCGAGGACGACGTACAGGGCCCAGACGAGGGCGTGGGGGTCTCGGGTGTCTCCGAAGATGCCGGCCAGAGTCCACGTCGCGAGGAATGCGCCGACGGTGGCCGCCGCCGCATCCAGGAGCACCTGCGTTGCACCGCCGGTGCCGATGTAGGCCGACAACCGCCACAGCCACCCCGCCAACGACAGGTAGCCGATCAGGAAACAGACTTGATCGATGGAGACCGACGCGACCGTCACGTTCAGCGGTTTGGACACGAGGGCGGCGATGAGGAACAGCATCCCGACCGTGACGAGGAGCCAGATCCGGAGTGGTCGAGCGCCACGGAGCAACGGGCCGAACGCGATGCACAGCGCGCAGACGATGATGCCGGCGTACGCGAGTAGTGCCCCCACGCCGTGCGGATCGTGCATGTACACCGCGGCCACGACGACGACGGCCGCGAAAGAGAGCGGCAGCACGACGCGAGTCCGGGCGGCTAGGGCGCCGAGGAGGTCGGGTCCGGGTGTGACGCTCACCACCCCAGGGTCTCGTGTCCTCGACACCCAGCCGACCACGACGCGCCGGAGGTGGCCAGCAGGGCGCGATGTCTCCTGCTGGGCACCTCCGTTGTGACTCAGCTGAACTGACCTTCGATGCGGGCGATCTCGTCGTCCAATAGGTCCAGGTCCGCAGCCTTCGCCGAATCGCGCACCGACTCGGGCCGGCTCGCGCCGGGGATGGGGATGACGTGCTCGCCGAGCGCGAGTTCCCACGCGAGGACGACCTGCTGCGGGCCCACGCCGCGCTCCTGGCCGATCTCGTGGAACACGGGGTACGTCTGGCCGACGTCCTTGCTGTGTGCCCCGGTGCCGCCCAGCGGGCTCCACGGCAGGAAGGCGACGCCGTGCTTGCCACAGTGCTCCAACTCGTCACGGCTGCTGCGGAATCGGGGTGAGAACTCGTTCTGCACCGACGCGAGGCCGCCCTCTCCGAGTACTTCGAGCGCGACGTCGATCTCCTCGATGTTGGCGTTGGAGATGCCGACGGCGCGGATCTTGCCCTCGTCGAGGAGCTCCTTGAACGTCTGGATGACCTCGCCGTAGATGCGCCACCGGTCGGGCCGGTGCCACTGGTAGAGGTCGATGACGTCGGTGCGCAGCGCCTTCAAGGAGGCCACGACCGCGTGCCGGATGTACTCGGGGGAGCCGTCCCGACCCCACGTCTCGCCCTCGCCACGGGTGATGCCGCCCTTGGTGCCCACGATGACGTGCTCGGTGCCGCCGTAGGAGGCCAGCGCCTCGGCGACGATCTCCTCGTTGTGACCCATCGAGTCCCAGGTGGGGGCGTAGATATCGGCCGTGTCGATGTAGGTGACGCCGGCGTCGAGCGCGGCATGCACCGTCGCGATGGCCTGCTCCCGATCGGGACGCTTGTTCGCGCCCATCGACAACGGCATGGCGCCGAGTCCGATGGCCGACACGGTGAACGGGCCGAGTGTGCGTGTCTTCATGGATCGAGGGTACGGAGGTAGCGCGATCACGGCTCGCTGTGGGCGGATGCGCAACCGGCTCTGAGCAGGTCAGGGGATGCGGCCGAACCCGCGCAGGACGGCTTCGGTGTCGTCGGAGCACTCGACCTGCGCGTCGAGAGCGACGACGGTGCGGCGGGCCAAGGCAGTAGCTGCGGGGGCCGGACTTGGGGCACTCGGCTCGGGCAGGTCGAGGTCGAGGTGGTGGACGACGAGTTCGACGGCCCATGTGGCGAGGAGATCCCCGGCGCTCAGCACGTGACTCTGGAACGCCACCGGCTCATCGGGGAGTGCTTGGGCAGCCCGGCGGAGTCCGGTACAGACATGGCGCAGATGCTCCAGGCAATGTGTGGGTCGCGTGTACGCCGACGCGGTTCGCCGCGTCATGAGAATCCCTGGCACGGGGTCGTCGACGGCGCTGTCCTCCCACGTCGTCCAGTACGACGCGGCGTCGACATCACAGGCCTCGTCGGTCTGCGCATTCATTCCGGCCAGCAACTCCTGCAGCCCCATGCGGACGTGCACGATGCAGTCCAGCCGTGACCAACCGTGGGCGCGGCTCGCGCCGAGCAGGGAAATATCGTCCAAAGACTCGCCGGCGGCTTCGAACGCAGTGAGTTCGGCGAGAAAGGCGGCGCGGGCCTCGTCGAGCGGGATGGTCAGTGGCGCCGGCATCGTGTTCCTCCCGTCAGACGATGAAGATGCAGAAGGGGTGGCCCGCAGGATCGGCCAGGACGTAGAGGGGCTCTTCGTCGTCGTCCGACCTGTCGAGGATCAGGCGCGCCCCGAGCAAGAGAGCGTGCTCGCGGGCCGCTTCCAAGGACTCCCGGTCGGTGACGGTCAGGTCGAGGTGCATCTGCATCGGCACCTCGGTGGAGGGCCAGGTCGTGGGCGGCAACGAATCGACCTGCTGAAACGCCAGGCCCCGCTCGCCGCTGCTGGTGACCAGCACCAGCCAGTCGGCGTCGTCCGGCGAACCATCGGCCGGTGGCTCGTCGCCGGGGCGGTAGGGCAGATCGAGGAACTGGCGGTAGAACTCCGCCAATTTGCGTACGTCCGTCGTGTCGAGGACGACCTGGAACAGCTGGGGCCGGTGCGTCATGGCAACGACACTATCGATCCCGTCGGGGCTTTCCTCCTGCTGAGCCCAACAGGTCGGCAGTCCGCAGGCACCATCCCGTGCTGCATCTCCCGCCCGATCCCTGGCAAAGATATGTTTGCAAAGGTATGTTTGCGGTATGGAAGAGGACACCTCGCGCATCGTGCCGACCCCCGCGCAGTTGAGGGGCGTGGCTCACCCCACGCGCATCAAGATGCTGGGAATGCTGCGCCTGGACGGGCCACAGACGGCGACCGCACTTGCAATCCGTCTCGGGCTCAATACGGGAGCGACGAGTTATCACCTGCGGCAGTTGGCCCGACACGGATTCGTCGTGGAGGCCGAAGAGCTCGGCACGGGGCGCGACCGGTGGTGGCGGGCGGCCCACCGGTCGACGACTCTCGAGGACGCCGCCGTCGAGGGCGCCGGGCCGTATCTCCAGACGGTGGTCGTGCGGCATGCACAGATGCTCCAGGCCGGTGTCGAGGAGTTCGACGAGCTGCCCGAGGAGTGGAAGCGCGCGACGACGCACAGTGATTGGGTCATCACCTGCTCGCCGTCCCGCGCCAAGGAACTGCTCGAGCAGATCGCCGCCCTTCTCGCCCAGGTGCAGGACGAGGCCGACGACGAGGGCGCCGAGCAAGTGATGTTCCAGTTGCACGCGTTCCCGCGGCCGGGGCGGGTGCCGCACGACGGCGACGACCAATGACCACGGCCCGGGCGCGGGTCGGTGTCTTCGTCGGCTGGTCATGCTCCGACGTCGTCTCCGTCCTCGGCAGCAGGCTCGCCACTCTGGCTGTGCCATGGTTCGTTCTCACGACGACGGGCAGCGCGGCGCAGATAGGTCTTGTCGCGCTGGCGCAACTGGCTCCGATGGTCGTGACGAAGGCACTGGCCGGACCATTGCTGGATCGAATGGGTCCGGCGCGTGCGGCCGTGGGGCTGGATGCGGCGAGCGCCCTCGTCACGGCCCTGATCCCGGTGTTCGCCGCCGCGGGGTGGCTGAACTTGCCTGTTCTGATGATCATCGTCGCGGCGCTGGGTGTGCTCCGTGGCCCGGCCGACGCGGCCAAGTACGCGCTTGTTCCCAGCGTGGCGCGCGCAAGCGGACAGCCGTTGGAGCGGGTGACGGGCATCGGGGGGACGACCGAGCGGCTGGCGTCGTCTGTCGGTGCCGCCGGTGGCGGGGTCCTCATCGCCGTGCTCGGCGCGCCGCAGGCCCTGGCGGCCACGGCTTTGGGGTTCCTGCTCTCTGCGACGCTGATCGGGTGGGCTGTGGGGCCGCGATTAGCCACCGAACCCCGCGAATCGAGCATGGCCGTCGAGTCCCGTGGGTATCGCCGCGATCTCGCCGACGGGTGGTCGTTCCTCAGACGTGATGGCGTACTGCTCTCGATCATCGTGATGGTCGCCGTGACCAACCTGCTCGACCAGGCGTGGGTCGTCGTCCTCGTCCCCATCTGGGCGACATCACATGGACACGGGGCAGAGATCGTCGGTCTCCTTTTCGCCACCATGACAGGCGGGGCAGTCCTCGGGTCGCTGCTCGCGACGGCGCTCGGGGCGCGGATGCCACGCCTGCCGGTGTATGCGATCGGGTATCTGCTGTGTGGATTGCCCCGCTACCTGGTGTTCTCGTTCGATGCCGAGCTGCCGAGCTGCCGATGGTGCTGGGTGTGCTGGTCGTGGCGGGAGTCGCGTCGGGTGTTCTCAACCCGATCCTCTCCGCGGTGCAGTTCGAGCGGATCCCGGGTCCTCTTGTTGGGCGGGTGAGTTCGCTGATCACGGCAGGTGCGTGGTCGTTGTTGCCGTTTGGGGGACTCCTCGGCGGTGTGCTCACCACCCGCACCGGCCTCGGTCCGGCGATGCTCGTCCTCGGAGTCACGTACCTGGTCGTGACCCTCGCGCCACTGTTCCTGCCCGCCTTCCGCGCCATGGGTGCTCCGACCCACGTCACTCAGCGACAGCCCGGCCGACCTCGCTCCTGACCTCCGCACGTTCCTCCAGAGGTGCACTGAATCGCGAGGCGGTGTTCTGCCGGGGCGATGGCCGATCGGACAGAGCCTGCGCGGATAATCGGAGCAGACGGTCGGGCGCCGATCGCAGTGACGAGAGGAAACTCCCCATGATGAACCCGGTGAAGTTCGTGGCCCGTGGACTCCTGGCGGCGGTGTTCGTCGGCGGAGGCATGAACCAGCTCAAGGCGCCCGCCGCGCTCGGCCCGATGGTCGACGCAGCCAAGGAGACGTACGGCGTGAACGCCCCCGTCTCCGGGCAGGACCTCGTCAAGCTCAACGGCGCAGGTATGTTCGTCGCCGGCACGGGTATGGCCCTCGGCGTCCTGCCCCGCCTCTCGGCTCTGTCGCTCGCAGGCATGCTCATCCCGACGACCGTTGTCGGCCACGCCTTCTGGAAGGCCGAGGACCCGGGCGCCAAGCAGCACCAGATGTCGGCCTTCATGGCCAACGCCGGCGTCGTCGGCGGCCTGCTCATGGTCGCCGCCGACCGCAGCCGCAAGTGACGAACTGACGCTTCTCGGGTTCTCTTCGACGTGTTCGATTCTTGGCTGTGTTCAACATTTCTGAATATGGCCGAGAACTGAACACGCAACATCCCCGCTCCCACTCGGGAGCGGCGGCTCGTTGCTGTCGCTCGGCGCGAGGATCAGCCGGCCTCGGCGCGTGGCTCGGGACCGACGACATCGAAGAGCATCGCCGTGAGTTGCCCATCGCGTTCGACCTCACGTCGATGAAGGCGTACGCGTCGGGGCAGCAAAGGTTTTCCTGACTCGACGACGACCGGCGCGACGTGCAGCCACAGCCGATCGAGCAGTCCCGCGTCGAAGAACTGCCCCGCAAGATCGCCACCGCCGACCACCCACACATCCTTACCGTTCGCAGCCTCCGTCATCTGGGCGTGCAGAGTGGCGACATCGCCGGCGAAGCGTTCGACACCGGCAGGCAGATCCAGGTCGCGGTGCGTGACCACCCAGGACGGTTGCTCGTATGGCCAGGTGAATTCTCCCGTGCCTTTAGTGATCTCGCGGCGGATCCACTCGCAGGTGTTGGCGCCCATCGCCACGGCTCCCACGTTCCCGATGAACGTGTCGAAACTCAACGAGTCGGCGTGTCCGTAGCGGCCCTGCGGGTCGGCTCCGTGGTCGGGCGTCGCGAACAACCAGGACAGGCTCTCGTCGTCATCAGCGATGAACCCGTCCAAGGTGGTGGCCGTGCAGTAGATCGTCGCCATGGGGACACCTTGTCAGGAGGGACCGACAAGTCTTCGGCATCGGCTCCGCCGAGGTTCGACGGCCCGACGTGGTGCACCCTGATCCCATGACCCTTCGACCCGACCTGCGCACGGGCACCTGCGCCTTTCGTCTCATGCCGGACGACGCGATGACCACCGCGGAATCGAGCGTCGCGCTCACCCGCATCGGGCCGGTCGTCGTCTCTCTCGCCTACGAGTGGATCCACACCGACGACGGGCCGCAACAGGGCGTTCTGCTGGTCGGCGGCGGACCGGAGGGACAAGGGCCGGATGATGCCGATGCGTCGGCGGAGCAGGTCGCCATCACCGTCGCCTGGGCCGATTCATGGCACCAACAGCCCGGCCTGCGCACCCTGCACGGCACCCGCGCCGGAGGCCACGTCGACGTCTCGGCCACCTACGCCGGCGACTGGGGATGGACGGTCGAGCTCGACGGCCTCGATGCAGCCGGTGAAGCGCCGATCACGATGGTGATGCGCAATGTCGTCCCCGAGTCGGCTCGCGACATGCTCCCGGAGGGTGCCCAGACCGGCGCCTACGACGTGATGCTTGCCCGCTGGGGTTCGGAGTGACCACGGCTGCCGCCTCCGCAGCTGCGACCAAGGGTGTTCCCTGGCAGGTGAAGTTCGTTCTCCTGGCGACGATCTGGGGATCGAGCTTTCTGCTCATGAAGTTCGGCCTGCGGGCCCTGGCTCCGGTGCAGATCGCCGCGCTGCGCATCCTCTGCGGCGCGGCCACCGTGCTCCTGCTCCTCCGCCTCGGCGGTGGGCGACTCCCGCGCGGCGGGCGCACGTGGGCGCACCTGTTCGTCAGCGGATTCTTTCTCACCGCACTGCCGTTCACGTTCTTCGCACTCGGCGAGACACGCGTGTCCTCGGCCCTCGCCGGGATCGGCAACTCCTTCACCCCGATCGCGATGGTCATCGTCACCTTCTTCATGATCCCCACCGAGCGCATCACGCGCCCCAAGCTCTCCGCCGTCGTCCTCGGGTTCGTCGGCGTGCTCGTGATCAGCGAGTTCTGGGCTGCAGCGGGACGACCAGACCCACTCGGATTCGGCCTCACCATCGCGGGCGGCTGCTGCTACGGCATCGGCTGGCCCTACATGCGCCGGTTCCTCGGCCACGTCGACCTCGGCGGGCTCTCCCAGCCGGCAGCGATCCTCGTCACCGGATCGATCATCGTCGTCCCGATGACACTGGTCTGGTGGTGGGCCTCCCGCGACCACGTGGCGACGCCCTGGTCGATGACGGCGCCGGTCACGTCGCACGACGGATGGCTCGCGCTCGCCACGACGATCGTCCTCGGAGCCGTGGGCACCGGATACGCCTACACGCTGCAGTTCGACATCGTGCGCGCCGCGGGCACGGTCGTCGGTTCGACGGTCACCTACCTGATCCCACTGGTGTCGGTGGTGCTGGGCGTCCTCATCCTGCACGAACGCCTCGACCCCGTGCAGCTCATCGGCTTCGCCCTCGTCCTCTGCGCGGCGCTCATCGTCGGACGTCCGGAGTCGGGGTGGCGCGCCGCGCTGCAGCGGCGCCGAGGTCGCGTCTGATCCTGCGCGGCGCCCAGCGACTGGGATGTCGATGGCCCCCGCGGACCCCTGGCCGCCGGCGCCCATGCGTGGCACAGTGCCCGTGAACGGTGGGCCCGACGGCTGCCGCACGCAAGGAGGCCCCTATGCACGCCCAGTCCGACGCCGCGCGTGAACCCCAGACTGTCGACCGAGACGACACAGGCCCCGATGTCGATGTCGTCGTCATCGGGTCGGGATTCGGCGGCTCGGTGGCAGCGTTGCGTCTGGCCGAAAAGGGGTACTCGGTGCGCGTCCTGGAGGCAGGCCGCCGGTTCGCGGATCACGAGATGGCGCAGACGAGTTGGGACATCCGCCGGTTTCTGTGGGCGCCGCGCCTGGGGTGCTTCGGCGTGCAACGGATCCACCTGCTGCGCGACATCCTCGTCCTCGCGGGTGCCGGCGTCGGCGGCGGGTCGCTCAACTACGCGTGCACCCTCTACGTGCCGCCCACTCGGTTTTTCACCGACGGTCACTGGGCCCACATCACCGACTGGCAGGCCGAGCTCGAATCTCATTACGCCACCGCGAGTCGGATGCTCGGCGTCGTCACCAACCCGTGCGACGGCCCCGCCGAAGAAGTGATGCGGCTGGCTGCGCGTGATCTCGGTGTCGAGGACAGCCTCATCAACACACCCGTCGGAGTGTTCTTCGGTGAGCCTGGCGTGAGGGTGGACGACCCCTACTTCGGCGGCATCGGCCCGGCCCGCACCGGCTGCACGGAGTGCGGCAACTGCATGGTCGGCTGCCGCGTAGGGGCGAAGAACACGCTGGTCAAAAACTATCTGCCGCTCGCCGAACGGCTCGGCGTGCGGATCGACCCACTGCGCACGGTGACCTCGGTTCGACCCGTCGACGCGGCTCGGCCCGACTTCGGGTTCGTCGTCACCTCGGAACGCACGGGAGCCTGGCTGCGGCGCGACCGGCAGCAGATCCGCGCGGGTCAGGTCGTCGTGGCGCGGGAGCCTTCAACACCGGGCGGCTGCTGCACCGCTGGCGGGCGACCGGCGACCTTCCGGAGTTGTCGGAGGCGGTGGGACGACTGACGCGCACGAACTCCGAACAGCTCGGCGGCGCGTCGCTTCTCGAGGTTCCCGAGGGCGATCTGACTCGCGGCGTCGCGATCACGCGCTCGTTCCACGTCGACGCCGACACCCATGTCGAGAACTGCCGCTACCGGCCGGGCTCCGACCTCATGGGCGGGCTGATGGGGCCGTTGACGACGGGGAGCGGGCGCCTGAAGCGGCTGGGGGCCACGGTGGCCGAGCTCGTGCGGCACCCGGTCACGCAGGCGAAGGTGCAGCGGTTCGGCGGATGGTCCAAGCGCACAGTGATCGCGCTGGTCATGCAGAGCCGCGACAACTCCCTGACGACGTCCTATCGACGAGGCGTCTTCGGCGGGCACACGATGACGAGCCGTCAAGGTCACGGCGAGCCGAACCCGACATCGATCCCGCAGGGTGTCGCCGCGTGTCAGGCGCTGGCGCGACGGTTGGCGCAGGTCGCGGGCGGTCGGGCGATGCCGGTCGGGTCGATCGGGGAACTCGTCGACATCCCGATGACGGCGCACTACCTGGGAGGTGCGGTCATCAGCGAGGACCCGAGCGGCGGGGTTGTCGATCCGTACCACCGCGTCTGGGGGTATCCCGGAATCACCATCGCCGACGGGGCGGCCGTGAGCGCCAACCTCGGCGTCAACGCCGCGCTCACCATCACTGCGCAGGCCGAACGCGTCTTCTCACTCTGGCCCCTTCGAGGTGAGAGCGATCGTCGTCCGGCCCAGGGCCACACCTACCGACGACTCGAGCCCACGCAGGACGGGATCGCACAACGCGTCATGTCTCCCCGCCCGGCAGCGGTGCCCTTCGGCTGACGGTCGAATCGCCCTTCCACGACTCGTCACGAGGTTCGCGCAGAACGTAGATCGATAAGAAAGACGAACAGGCCGTCTCACTATGAGAACATGCAGGTCAGAGGCCTGGCCGGTGGTTTCGATGCCTCTCCTCGTATTCCATATCGATCTACGACTCGTGCTCGGGGAACAGAGGGGCGCATGCCGCCAGCGG
>DAMDJY010000048.1:0-4095 GCA_032100225.1 Mobilicoccus sp. | reverse complement strand
GGCCGCTCCCAGGGGGAGCGGCCGCTGGCGGTCAGATCTCGGTCTGCGTCAGCCGAGGGTGCGCGTCAGGTCAGGGAAGGTCGACCTTGGCGTTGTCGCCCTCGACGGGCTTGCCGGCGACCTTGGCCTTGGCGAACGCGACTGCGGTGGAAGCGATTCCGCCGGGAGAGTCCCAGTACTCGGCGCCGTCGGCGTCCACGCGGATCAGGATGTTGTTCGGGTTCTCCGGGCCGCCCTCCATGAACCCTTCGGCCATGCCCGACCACAGCTCGGCGATCTTGGCGTTGTCATCGACGATCTCGGCCGTGCCGCACACCGACACCCACGTGCCTTTGCCGGCGAACGCGACGTTGACGTGGGGGTTGGCCTGGATGTCCTGGACCTTCTGCGAGTCGCGCTCGGCGAGGAACCACAAGTCCCCGTCGAAGTCGACGTCGCGGGTGCCCATCGGCTTGCTGACGAGGTGACCCTCGCCGTCGACGTACGTGAGCATCGCGACCTTGATGCCCTTGATCAGCTCGGTGACCTTCTGCGTCGTTCCTGCTTCTGCCATGTCTCTCTGCCTTCCAATGGGGGGTGGGACGCGCGGCTCGTGCGGCGCGGTGAGGGCTGTCGGGTCAGGCGCCCGGCTTGAGGACGACCTTGATGCAGCCGTCCTCCTTCTTCTGGAACGTCGAGTAGGCCTGCGGGGCCTCCTCGAGCGGAAGTCGGTGCGTCGCAAGGGACTCGGTGCCGAGGATGTCCTCGTCGCGCTCGACGATCGCGAGGAGCTCGTCGGTCCAGTGGCGCACGTTGGCCTGACCCATGCGGATGGTCAGGTTCTTGTCGAACATCGTCATCATGTCCATCGGGTCCGCGGCGCCGCCGTAGACACCGACGATGGAGACCGTGCCGCCGCGGCGGACCGCCTCGAACGACGCGTGCAGGGCGTCGAGGCGGTCGATGCCGACCGTCTCCATGGCCTTGCGGGCCAACGGCTTGGGCAGCTTGGTCACGCCGGCGGTGGCGACCGCAGCGACCGGTGCGCCGTGCGCCTCCATGCCGACGGTTTCGATGACGGAGTCGGCGCCGCGCCCCTGCGTCATCTCTTTGATGGCCTCGGCCGGGTCCTTGACCTCGCGCAGGTCGACGGTCTCCATGCCGAAAGACCGCGCCAGGTCGAGGCGCTCGTCGACCAGGTCGACGGCGATGATGCGGCCCGCGCCCTGCTCACGCGCGCACCGCGTCGCGAACTGCCCCACCGGCCCGAGGCCGAACACGGCGACGGTGGAGTCCGGCGCGATGTCCGCGTACTTCGCCGCCTGCCAGGCGGTGGGCAGGATGTCGGAGAGGTACAGGTAGCGCTCGTCGGCACCGTGCTCGGGCAGCACCACGGGGCCGTACTGCGCCTGCGGCACCCGCACGTACTCGGCCTGGCCGCCGGGGACCTGGCCGTACATCTTGGTGAAGCCGAACAGGGCGGCGCCCTTGCCCTCGCTCGTCACCTGGGTCGTCTCGCACTGGGACTGCTTGCCGATGCGGCACATGAAGCAGTGGCCGCAGGAGATGGTGAAGGGGACGACGACGCGGTCGCCGACCTTGAGGTTGCCGGCCTCCGGACCGACCTCCTCGACGATGCCCATGAACTCATGACCGAGCACATCACCGGGGGTGAGGTACGGGCCGAGGACCTTGTACAGGTGCAGGTCGGAGCCGCAGATAGCGGTGGACGTGACCCGGATGATCGCGTCGTTCGGCTGCTCGAGAACGGGGTCGGGAACGGTCTCGACGGTGACCTTCTCAGTGCCTTGCCAGGTCAGAGCCTTCATCAGCATCTTCTTTCGGTGGTGTCAGGGGTCGCCGCACGAGACTCGATCGGTGTCTCATATGCGGCTCTCTGCACCCTTACCCGTTTCCGTCTCCGGCTATGCCTGCTGCTCGGTCAAGCCGTGCGGGGCGCAACGGGGCCCGGGCGGGAGACTCAGAGCAGCGTGACGAGGCCGCGGATCAGGGTCACTGCGCCGCCTGCTCCGGCGAGGATCAGGGCGAGAGTTCGGGCGCGGGCAGGGCTGACCCGCTCCGCCACCCAGGCGCCGATTCTGATGCCCAGCACCACGACGACGAGAACGACGAGGACGAACCACGGTGGCGGATATTCACCCTGCGTCGACCCGAGCAGCGTCTTGGACGCCACCGACAGGGCCCCCATCGTCATGAAGATCGGCTGCAGCGTGGCCGCGAAGGTGCGCTGTTCGGTGCGTGCCAACCGCGAGTAGACGACCATCGCGGGGGCGGCGACTCCGGCGGTCGTGTTGAAGAGACCGCCGATCACGCCCGCGACCACCATCGCGCCGCGGCCGGGCCAATGCGGCAGCTTCGGGGTGGCGACGGCGGTGAGGAGCCCGAGGAGGACGACCGTGCCGATGACGACTTGGAGCCAGGCGGCGGGCAGGGCTCGGACGATCAGGGCTCCGGCGACGGCACCCGGAATCGCGGCCAGGCAGACCGTGATGGCCAGACGCCGATCGACAAGGTGCCGCACCGACAGGCCGATGAGCAGACCCGAGACGGTCGTCGTCGCGTTGGTGACGAGCACGCCCTGACCGGAGCCGAGGAGTAGCGCCAGGATCGGGGCGCAGACGAGTCCGACTCCCGTACCCGACACGCGTTGCAACACCGTGCCGATGAGGATGGCAACAGCCGCCACGAGCCACAGGGTCATGGACGAACGGTACGGCCACGATTGGCGACGGGCGTCGCGACGTGTCTGCGGACGGGAGGAATTCCGGGTTGTACGCCCCAGGCGTAGCTGGGAGGTGGTGGCGACCGCGCACCGGCGGCGGAGGTTGGATCAGGTGAGGACCGGCGAATCAGGGGCGCCGAGGTGGGACTGGCGCAGTGAGGTGAGGTGCTCTTGGAGGTCGCCGAGAGAGGACTCGCGGTCTTCGGTCGTGGGGTCGATCGCGCGGCCCAGGCGACCGAGCGCGACAAGCACGGGGAGGGTGGCCAGGCCCAGCTCCGTGAGGGAGTACCGGCCCTGCTTGCCGCGGGCCACCTCGGTCTTGGTCAGGAATCCGGCAGTCGTGAGGTCGGCGAGGCGGCGGGACAGGACAGGTGCGCTGATGCCCTCGTCGCTGCCGGTCAGTAGCTCACGAAACGAGCGGCGGTCGTACAGGGCGATGTCTCGCAGGATGAGCAGACTCCACTGGTCGCCCACCATCTCCAAGGACCGGTTGATCGGACAGGCCGATCGGGGTGCGGTGATCATCACGGCCTCCTTGGTGGTTGCACTTCGTTACCAGTCACTGTAGCGTCGCTAGTAGTTACAAAGTGAAACTACTAGCGGGTGTTGCCCGCGTGAGGTGGGTCCATCATGAAGTCCTTCGTCCTGCGCAAGTACGGCCAGCCCTTCGCCGAGGTGTCGATGCCGCAACCCACGCCAGGGCCGGGGCAGCTGCTGGTGCGGATGGAGGCCGCGGGGATCAATCACGCCGACGAGCGAAGCCGTGAGGGCGAGTTCAAGATGCTCTTCAAGCCCACGCTGCCGGCCGTGGCTGGTGGGGAGCTGTCCGGCGAGGTGGTGGCGGTAGGAAGTGGTGTCACCCGGTTCACCGTCGGCGACTCCGTGATCGCGTATGTGGGCGTGGTGGCGATGGGAGCCTTCGCCGAGTTCGCGGTCGTCGACGAGGGCGCCGCGGCGCACGCGCCGTCGAGCATCTCCCTGGTCGATGCGGCGTCACTACCTGTCGTGGGCCTGACGGCCTGGCAGGCTCTCGTCACCCTGGGGCGGGTTGGACCTGGTCAGCGCGTGCTCATTCACGGCGGCTCCGGTGGGGTCGGTTCCGTCGCAGTTCAGCTGGCCAAGCATCTGGGCGTCACGGTGATCGCCACCGCCTCCGGGCGTAACGTCGACTTCGTGCGCGGGCTCGGCGCGGACCAGGTCATCGACTACCGCACCGAGGACTTCGTGGAGCGCCTGGCCGGCGACCTGGTCGACCTCGTTCTCGACACGCAGGGTGGCGAGACCACCCCGCGCTCGCTCGAGGTGGTCCGCCCCGGCGGACTCGTCGTCGGCATCGCCGGGACGCCCGACCCCGGCCTGGCCCACCAGGCCGG
>DAMDJY010000047.1:0-21857 GCA_032100225.1 Mobilicoccus sp. | reverse complement strand
GACGCCTCCTGCAAGCAGTGCCAGGTCGTCGTCGACCTCGCCGAGGCGCTCTCGGCCATCGACCCCGAGCTGGGCGAGCAGTACGCCGCAGCCAAGAAGGCCGGTATCGCGAAGGTGGAGGGCAAGTGATGGATGCAGCAACGACGTTCCGTCCCCGCCGCTCGGTGCTCTACATGCCGAGCTCCAATGCGCGTGCACTGGAGAAGGCCAAGTCGCTGCCGTGTGACGGCCTGATCCTCGACCTCGAGGACGCCGTCGCGCCTGACGCCAAGGAGTCGGCCCGTGAGGCTGCCTGTGCCGCCGCCGCGAGTGGTGAGTACGGCCGCCGCGAGGTGACGATCCGCGTGAACGGCATCGGCACTCAGTGGCACGACGCCGACATCGCCGCCGCCTCCCAGGCCGGGCCCGACGCGATCGTCGTCCCCAAGGTCAACTCTGCCGACGAGGTTCGTGCGCTCGTGGCCGCCATGGAGAAGGCCGGTGCGCCGGAGAAGACGACGCTGTGGGCCATGGTCGAGACGCCCATCGCGATGTTCAACGCGTACGAGATCGCTGCCGCCTCGCCGCGCCTGTCGGTGCTCGTCATGGGCACGAACGACCTGGTCAAGGAGCTGTACGCCGAGCACGTCCCCGGCCGTCAGCCGCTGCTGACCGGACTCGGGATGGCGCTGCTCGCCGCCCGCGCGACGGGCACCGCGATCCTCGACGGCGTCTACAACGACGTCAAGAACACTGAGGGCTTTCTCGCCGAGTGCGCCCAGGGCCGCCAGATGGGCTTCGACGGCAAGACCCTGATCCACCCGGGTCAGGTCGCCGGCGCCAACGAGGCCTTCGCCCCCAGCCCCGAGGCCGTCGAGGACGCCCGCGGCATCCTCGCCGCCTGGGAAGAGGGCAAGGGCGCAGGCGTCGTCACGTACAACGGCAAGATGATCGAGAACCTGCACGTCGAGTCCGCACAGCGCATCCTCACGATGCACGACTCGATCCAGGCCCTCGACGCCGAGAACTGATCGTCCGCAGCAACCGGTAGGCGTTCATTCAGCAATCCGCGCCACCAACAGTTCGCTCGACCCAGCGGGTAGCCGCCCCTCCACCAGGGGGCGCGGCTGCCCGCTTCGTCGTGTGGTGGGGGAGTGAGAGGGGAGTGCGCGCAGGTTCATGACCGCGCGTTCGCCCCGGCGCTCAGTGTTTGCCGGAGCGTCACGTAGAAGGGGAGCGGGGGTTCGTCGGGCGGGGCAAGGATCGTTCAGCGAAGTCCCCTCTGCCTGAATGGAACCCCTGATGTCTCCCACTGTTTTCTCGCCGCGCTGTTCTGCAGGGCGGTTCGGCTGCCGCTGCGCTGGCCGCCTTCGGCACGCTCCTGCCGCCCTCGGTCCACACCGCCATGGCCCGCCCCGCCCCGCGCGGTGGCATCAAGGCCGTCGAGCACGTCGTCATCCTCATGCAGGAGAACCGCTCGTTCGACCACTACTTCGGCACGATCCCCGGTGTCCTCGGGTTCGGTGACCGTCGTCCGCTGCGCCTGCGCACCGGCGAGAACGTCTTCCACCAGCCCCGCAAGGGCGAGGCTCCGGTGCTGCCGTTCTCCCTGGCCCAGCGCGCCAGCGAGACCAACCGCCCCCAGTCGGACACGCAGAACCTCGGGTCCACGCCGCACACCTACCCGAACGCCGTGGGCGCTGCCAACCGCGGCTGGTGGGACGGCTGGATCGAGCACAAGACCGAGACGTGCATGGCGCACCTCGAGCGTCGCGACGTCGCGTTCCAGGTCGCTCTCGGCAACGCGTTCACCTTCTGCGACGCCGCCTACTGCTCGATGCACGGCGGAACGAACCCGAACCGCAACTACATGTGGTCGGGTACGACGGGCTTCGAGCCGAACAAGCCGGGCGTGCGCGCCGTGCTCAACACGGGCAACGACTACGACCACCCCGGATATGAGTGGACGACCTACCCCGAGCGTCTCGAGGCGGCGGGCATCTCTTGGCAGATCTACCAGGAGTGGGACAACTACGGCGACAACTCCGTCGAGTACTTCGTGCCGTTCAAGAAGGTCGGCAACAAGATCCTCGCGCACATCACCCCGCCGAAGGGTGTCGACACGTTCCTCACGACCGAGCACGTCGACGACACGCTGAACAAGCTGGAAGACGCGGCCGAGCGTGACCGCATCCTCGCCGAGATGGCCAAGGGCCGTGAGTCGCTCACCGCGGCCGAGAAGTCGCTGTTCGACCGGGCGATGTACCGCAGCCTGCCGGGATCGCTCTCCGGGCGCTTCGCGGACGACGTCGCCAAGGGCCGCCTGCCCAAGGTGTCGTGGCTCGTGCCGCCCGCCAAGCTCTCGGAGCACCCCAGCGTCTCCAGCCCCGAGCTCGGCGCCCGCATCACGTACGAGCTCCTTGACGCCATCGCGAGCAACCCGACGGTCTGGGACCACACGGTCTTCATCCTGCTGTTCGACGAGAACGACGGCCTCTTCGACCACCTGCCGTCCCCGACGCCTCCCCGCAGCTACAGCGACGACTGGTACGACGGCCACCCGATGGGCCCCGGCCCGCGCACGCCGCTGACCGTCGTGTCGCCGTGGTCGGTCGGTGGCCGCATCAACTCCGAGGTCTTCGACATCACCAGCACGTTGATGTTCCTCGAGAAGGTCACGGGCGTGAAGGAGCCCAACATCAGCCGGTTCCGCCGCGATGTCGTCGGTGACCTGATGAGCACGCTCGACTTCGACCGCGGCGCCTCGCGCCCGGCATCCCCGAGGCCAAGAGAGCCGCCGAACCCGGCGTGCGGTGGAAGCCCGACGCTCCTGACAGCCAGGTCATGCCCGCGCAGCGCGCCCGGCGTCGTCGGAGCATCCCCACGCCCTACGCCCTCGCGGCCACCGGTGTCGTGCACGGGGATTCCCTCGCCGTCACCGTGTCGAACACCGGCACGCTCGGTGCTGCCGTCACGGTCTACGACTACGCCAACCTCCCCGACGAGCCCGACCACCTCGTCGTCAAGGGCGAGGTCAACGTCGCAGTGCCGCTCAAGAAGGGTGCCTACGACCTCGCCGTGCGCGGCCCGGACCGTTTCGTCGTCGACATGGCCGGCAACGCCTCCGGTGCGGGCGTCGAGCTCGGCATGACGCTGTCGCCGCGTACTCGTGGCAAGCACGTCGAGATCGTGCTGACCAACAGGTCCAAGCGGGCGCTCATGGTCACGCTCACCGACGAGGCCTACGGCAACCGCCGCAAGACGGTCCGCGTCCGCGCGCGCGGCACCGTGGCGGTGCCGTGGATCCTCTCCGGCGGCTGGTACGACGTCAGCGCCACCTGCACGCAGGACCCGGACTGGACGCGCCGCTTCACCGGCCGCGTCTCGTCCAGGCATTCAACGCTCACGGCCTGATCGGTACCTTGCCGCTTGATGCGGCGCGAACACGAGCGCGGTCCCATCGAGGTGATGGGACCGCGCTCGGTCGTCGTTTGTCGGGTATCCACGGCCTACACCCCGGCCTGCTGGGCCAGGTCGCGCAGCACGGCGAGGTGGGAGGCGAGCGCCTTCCGCCCCTGCCGGGTGGTCTGCACCCAGGTGCGTGGCCGACCCCCGGGGCCGGTGGGCTTGTCGAGCTTGGCGTAACCCGCCTCGGTGAGCACCTTGAGCTGCTTGGAGAGCGCTGAGTCGGGCACCCCCAGATCGTCGCGCAGAGCCTGGAACTCCACCTTGTCCGCAGCTGACAACGCCACCATGATGCGCAGCCGGTGCGGGGCGTGGATCACCTCGTCGAAGGCGCCCGGCTGTGAGCTCACGGACGCGCGGCGGCGGACATCCGCCGGGCCAGGGTGCGGTCGAACAGAATCGAGAAGGCCAGGGTGGAGACGCCGGCCAGGATCACCAGGCCGAGTCCGGCGCCCACGGTGCTCCAGGAGTACCAGCCCAGGCCCACCGCCAACGCCACCAGATAGATGACCAGCAGCAGAGCCGCCCAGCCCGCGAGCAGGAGCCAGCCAGAGGCGCCCACCGCGCGCAGGCTGGGGTCGATCCCGGTCTCCCTCCGGCGCCGAACCACTGCGAGCACCAAGGCGCAGCACCCCAGCACCATGCACAACGGGAGCCCCAGGGCGTTGCGCCCCGGTGCCAGTGCGATGGCGGCGACGAGGAGCGCCGGTCCCGCCATTTCGATGGCCCGGGTCAGGGTAGAGACCGGGGCGAGAACGCGGGCAGCAACCTGGGTGCGCGCGATGTCGGCGTCACGCAGGGCGTCTGCGGCGGAGTATGTTTTCCTTGTCGGAAACTCTACGAGTCTCTTTCTCTTTCTGCCAAAGAAAGTCACTTGCGAGTTTCGGCGGGCTCAGCGGGGCATGAGGATGTCGGCCATGTCCATGTGGGCGGTGAGAACGGTGTTGGGGCCGTTCAAGACTGCCTTGGCTCCCGCGGCCGTGAGGTGCCGCGTGGTGTGGCCGTCATCGACGCCGCGGTCCTTGCAGCCGTGATAGCGCACGACGACGTCGGTGTTGCCGCCGCTGCCGATGACGTGGACGAGGAGCATCTCCTCGCCGTACTCCACCTCCGGTGCGCAGTTCTGCGGCTGGTCGGGGTGATTGCCCGGAGGGCCCTGCTGAAGCGCATCGACAGCAGCCTGGGCCGCCTCCCCCTCCAGGACGAGCGAGGAGAACAGCCGCTGCGGGGTGGTCGGGGTGCTGGTCGTCTCTCCAGGCGCATGCGTGGCGGTGGCCTCCGACTCGCTGATCCGGGCCTTCACCTCTTCGGTCAACGATGTCGGGCCGCAACCGACGATCGGGCACGGCGTCATCATCTGTTCGGAGGGAGTCTCGTAACGGCAGGCGGAAACCCGCGTCGCCGTTCCAATGGCGTCCGGCCCGACACCGGCCGGGCGATCGCCAGGCTGGATGTCCGAGGTCGGGTTGCACCCGTTCGCGCCCAGCGGGGCTGCGGTGAAGGTCGCGAGAATCTGCTGCCGGAGGTTCGGTTCGGCCTGCACGGTGTAGGTGGTGCCGTCGACATCGAACGTCGCGCGGTCGTCCTTCACGTCCGGTGATTGAAGCGTGGCGGTGACGGGCGCATCGTCGATCGACACGAACGTGCCACCGCCGGCGACGCTCGTCTCGGGGTGCTCAAGGCTTTCTGCGGGCGGACAGCCGATCGCGATGACCGGTCCAGAACGTTCGACGCGCGGTGGGCGAGTCGCATCGCGGACGTCGAGGATGTCGGCGCCTCGGCAGGCAGTCGGCCCCGAGTTCTGCCAGGTCGCGGGTACGGCGAACGCCGTCTGTCCGTACGTCTCGACGCGCCATCCGCTCGGCACCGTCATCCCCTCGGGGATGAGCGGCGGGGAGGCAACGGCGTCGTGCGGTCCCGACGAGGTGTTCGGTGAGGGTGTCGGATCGGTGGGGGCGAAGGCCGTTCCCGCCGCCAGACCGGCCGCGAGGACACCCCCGATGGCGTAGGCCGTGACGCTCCGCATGGCGTGTTCCCCCCTCTGCCCCAAGGCCGTCGGGCGGCCGCGTCGGCGCACCCCGCTCGCGGGTTTCACTCCACGGTAACGGCACCCATCAGGGGCGGCAATGATCGACGCACAGTCGTGACCAGCGGGGATGGCGCAGGAATCAGGGGAGGCCGGGCCCGCTCGCTGCTCTGGCGGCGGCGGCAAGCTCTTCGAGTGCGGCGAGGTGTCCGGCCAGGGCGCGTCGACCTGTGGGCGTGATCTTGACCCACGCCTTGGGGCGCCCCACCTGCCCGGTGGGGCGGTCGACGCTCACGTACCCGGCCTCGGAGAGGGCCTTGAGGTGCTTGGAGAGAACGGAATCGGCGACGTCCAGCTCGTCACGTAGCGCGGCGAACGCCATGCTCTGCACGGGTGCGAGGAGGGCGCAGGCCCGCAACCGCAACGGTGCGTGGATGAGCTCGTCGAACTGCGCCGGCACGGAGCGGCTCATGCTCGCGCCGACGGGACCGGCATCATTCCCGCCCGGATCTCGTCGCGGATACGTGCGTCGATGCGGCGGCCCATGATCACTGTCGTCACCGCGCAGATCACGGCCAGCGCCGCCGCCCAGACGTCTGAACCGCCCTGGTGGCGCACCACTGATGCAGCAGTCATCGCCACGGCGATGACCACACAGAACGCCAGCCAGAGCCGCCGACTGCCGGGCCCGCACTCCGACAGGCTGATCCACGAGCCCGTCACGCGCTTGTACTGGGTGATGAGGAACAGGGAGAGCAGCAGACTCACTGCGCAGGCTGCAAAGAACCACAGCCCCGTGGGGGCCGTCGCGACGACGGCGACGAGGAACCCGAGGTTGGCGCCGAGGATCACGTGGTACCACCACGGCGTCACGAGACGGTCGGCCATTGCTGCGCGGGAGGCAGCGACATCGGAGAGGGCTGCGGCCGGGTCGTAGGACTGGGATGCACCGGAGTTCGTTTCCATGACGGAAACGCTACAGGTGTCTTTCCGTTTCCGCAACGGAAAAGATGTGACCTTCACCATGCCGACTTCGTCACCGGCGCGTGACCGAGTCGCCGCCGCGGAGTGACCTCGGCGGACTAGGTTGGGCGACAGACCTGATCGGTCGGTGCGGGTAGGCCCGCACGGGGACGCCGCCGTGGGGGCGGCACAACAAGGGGGAAGAGATGTCTCGTCGTTTCGTCATCGCGTTGATCACCGCTGCAGCTCTGAGCGCTCCCGGGGCGGCCATTACTGCTGCGCCGCTCGCGTCGGCAACACCTGCGACCGGTGCCGCCGTGAGTCGCGTCCATGTGACGCCCAAGCCGACGCCCGCGCCAGTTCCGAAGCCTGCACCCAAGCCCGCGCCGAAACCGGCTCCAAAGCCTGCACCCAAGCCGGCTCCGGGGTCCGTGCTGCGGCCGGGGATGCGCGGCCCGGCGGTGCTCACCCTGCAGACCCGTCTGGGCAAGGCGGGCTACTGGGTGGGCGTTCCGGATGGCCAGTATGGGCATTCGACGTCGCAGGCGGTCATGGCGTTGCAGAAGGTGGCCGGGTTGGGGCGGGACGGTGTGGCGGGCCCCGCGACGTTGAAGGCCCTCGACCGAGGGGTCCGCCCCACGGTGCGCAGCAAGACGGGTCGGGTGCTGGAGGTCGATCTGCAGCGTCAGGTGATGACGTTCTCGATCAACGGCAGGCTCCAGTACGTGATCAACACGAGCACGGGTGCGCCCGCGACGCCCACGCCCCGCGGTTCGTACCGCATCTACCGGCAGCAGGACGGGTGGCGGGTTGCCCCGCTCGGAAAGCTGTACCGCCCCAAGTACTTCTACAACGGCTATGCCGTCCACGGCGTCAACAACGGTGGCATCCCGGCCTATCCCGCCTCCCATGGCTGCACCCGCGTGAGCATGGCCGCGATGGACATGATGTGGAGCAAATCCGGCCTCCGCAACGGCGACCGCGTCTGGATCTACTGACGCACCTGTGCGCGCGCCGTGCGCCCTACGATCCTCGTGTGTCTGCAGCGATCGAGAGTGTGGCCGTCGTTGGTGCCGGAGCCATGGGAGCGATGTACGCCGCTCACCTGGCCGCAGCAGGGGTCGAGGTGCGACTTCTCGCCCGGGGCGAGCGCGCCGAGAGGCTCCGGGGGTTGACCGTCAACGGTGAGCCGTTGGCTGCGCAGATCGTCGACCCGCGCGATGCGCAGCCGGCGGATCTCGTTCTCGTGGCAGTGAAGTCGTCCCGTCTGGGCGAGGCCATCGACGACATGCGAGCTGCGGTCGGACCGCAAACGACGATTCTCTCGGTGCTCAACGGGCTCAAGAGCGAGGAACGTCTGGTCGAGGCCTTCGGTCCGGAGCCGGTGCTGCTGTGCATCGCGCTCGCCATGGATGCGAGGCGCGACGGTGGCCGCGTGACCTACCGCCAGGCGGGGCGTCTCGTCATCGGGTCGGGCCTGCCTGACGGGCAGCTCGACCGGGTGAGCGCCGTGCAGAACGTGCTCGATCGGGCCGGCCTCGCCTGGGAGAGCCCAGCGGACATGCGCCACGAGATGTGGTGGAAGTTCATGATCAATGTCGGCGTCAATCAGGCCTCCGCGCTGACACGGACCGGCTACGGCGCCTTCGTTCCCGAGGGGCCGTGCCGCGACCTGATGCGCGCGCTCATGGACGAGGTGATCGCCGTCGGCCGCGCTGACGGCATCGACCTCGGGGACGCCGATCTCGAGCGGTGGGAGGCTGTTCTCGCGGCGCAGCCGGCGGACGGATGGACCTCGATGCTCCAGGACGTCGCCGCCGGGCGACCGACCGAGGTCGACATCCTAGCCGGGCACGTCGTCGAGCTGGGGCGTCGGCACGGAATCCCGACGCCGCACAACCTCACCGCACTCTGGGCTCTGCAGGGCCTCGCGTCGAACTGAGCCGGCGCTGTCACGGGCGGCATGATGACGCTATGAGCCTGGAGATCCGCATCGACCCGAGCAGTGCCGTTCCCCCGTTCCAGCAGATCGTCGACGAGGTCGTCGCTGCGGTGCGGGAGGGGTGGTTGGCGACGGGGGAGAAGCTGCCGACCGTGCGCGGACTCGCGGGCGAGGTCGGCGTGGCGGTCAACACGGTCGCCAAGGCCTACAGGCAGTTGGAGGCCGAAGGTCACGTCGAGACGCTGGGGCGGCATGGCACCGTCGTGCGTGGCACTCCGGGCGGGGACGATGATGTCAGTTCTGCAGCAACGCAGTTCGCTGCCGCAGCCCGGGCGCGGGGCCTCGACCTCGAAGCGGCTATCGGGGTGCTGCGCCGCACCTGGTGACGCTCGCACCCGGTTAACCCCACTCTGGTGCCGCCGACCAGCGAGTACGCCCGAGACGGTGGGCGAGAGCGCCCGAAACGACCGCACGATGGGGCCGGACATTGCTCGCGTGGGCGGGCTCACAGGCCATACCGGACTGACGTGGGGGCCCGGGACGGCATACTCGACGCAGTATCGGACGACGCTGACCGAGAAAGGGCGCCACATGTCCCGCCTGCAGAAGACCGAAGGCCTCACCGAGGAACAGACCGAGCTCGTCTCGCTCGTTCGACAGTTCGTCGAGGAGCAGATCATCCCGGTCGCCACCGAACTCGAGCACAAAGACGAGTACCCCACCGAGATCGTCGAGGCGATGAAGGAGATGGGGATCTTCGGCCTGATGATCCCCGAGGAGTACGGCGGACTCGGCGAGTCCCTGCTCACCTACGCGCTGTGCGTCGAGGAGATCGCCCGCGGCTGGATGAGCGTCTCGGGCATCATCAACACCCACTTCATCGTGGCGTACATGCTGCTCCAGCACGGCACCGAGGAGCAGAAGCAGAAGTACCTGCCCCGCATGGCCACCGGTGAGGTCCGCGGCGCGTTCTCGATGTCCGAGCCCGGCTGTGGCTCCGACGTCTCCGGCATCAAGTCCAAGGCCGTCAAGAACGGCGACGAGTGGACCATCAACGCGCAGAAGATGTGGCTGACCAACGGTGGCAGCTCGACGCTCGTCGCCGTCCTCGTCAAGACCGACACCGGCAGCGACTCGGTCTACAAGAACATGTCGACCTTCCTCGTCGAGAAGGAGCCGGGCTTCGGCAAGGTCGGCGAGGGTGTCACCATCCCCGGCAAGATCGAGAAGATGGGCTACAAGGGCGTCGACACGACCGAGCTCGTCCTCGAGGACTACAGGACGACCGACGCGGAGCTGCTCGGTGGAGAGCCCGGCAAGGGCTTCTACCAGATGATGGACGGCGTCGAGGTCGGCCGCGTCAACGTCGCGGCCCGCGCCTGCGGTGTCTCCCGTCGCGCCTTCGAGCTCGGCATCTCCTATGCCCAGCAGCGGGAGACGTTCGGCAAGAAGATCGCCGACCACCAGGCCATCATGTTCCGTCTCGCCGACATGGCCACCAAGGTCGAGGCCTGCCACCAGATGATGGTGCGCGCCGCCCGCCTCAAGGACTCCGGCAAGCGCAACGACGTCGAGGCCGGCATGGCCAAGTACCTCGCCGCCGAGTACTGCGCCGACGTGGTCGAGCAGTCGTTCCGCATTCACGGCGGCTATGGCTACTCCAAGGAGTACGAGATCGAGCGTCTCTACCGCGAGGCCCCGATGCTTCTCATCGGTGAGGGCACCGCCGAGATCCAGAAGATGATCATCGGCCGCGCCCTCCTCAAGGACTACAGGATCAAGAGCTGACGAGCGGCTACGTGCAGGGCGCCTGCACTTCGCGTCTGCGCGCGCGCACAATCGAGCGGACCTCGCCCACACCGAACGGGGTCCGCTCGCGTCTGTACCGGGATGTGATGGGATGGGCGGTATGGCGACACAACCTGGTGGCATGTCGGGACGAGTTCCGAACGCGGCTCTGCAGTTGAGCAATCCCCGCAGCCTTGCGGTGTACGACAGCTACGACGACGCGCAGCACGCCGTCGACTACCTGTCCGACCGCGACTTTGCCGTGCAGAACGTCCTCATCGTCGGCACCGACCTGCGTCAGGTCGAGCGGGTCACCGGCCGGATGAGCGTTGGCAAGGCCATCATGGGCGGCGCGCTCAGCGGCATGTGGCTGGGCCTGATGGTCGGGCTGCTCATGTCGTTCTTTTCCAAGCAGGACTGGGGGATGACCGTCCTGTCCTCCGTGGTCGCGGGCGGGTTCTTCTTCGCGATCTGGGCCGCGATCGGCTACGGGTTCACCCAGGGCAAGCGCGACTTCACCTCGGTCAGCCAGGTCATCGCCACCCGCTACGAGATCCTCGTCGAGCACGAGCACTTCGACCACGCCAACCGGATCCTCCGCGGCGGGACGTCGACTCAGGAGTCCGTCAGTGACCGCGCCGCCACCGAGCGTCCCGCACCCGAGCGTGAGGCTGTCCGCTCGGACCCCGAGCGCCCCGACGACGCCCCGCAGGCTGATGCGCAGTCCGGTGCTCACCCGGCCGGGCAGCGTCCTGAGCAGGGTCAGTCGAATCCCTGGAGCGGCCCGCAGAGTTGAGCACCCCAGGCCTGAGCGCGACCCAGCGCTACAGCGACTGACACACCGAGCGCCGAGTCCGCAGTGCGGGCTCGGCGCTCGTGTCTGTGCTGGTGCCTCTGAGCGGGTGCGTCTCCGTCTGATGCTCGTCAGTCGACGGGGCGCAGCTTCGAGGTGAAGTGGCGCAGAACGGCGGGCTCCCAGGCGATCTCGTAACCGCGCACCTGGTCGGCGCGGGCCTGCACGGCGGCGAGGGCTTCGGCGATCACGTCGAGGTGGGCCTGGGTGTAGACGCGGCGGGGGATCGCGAGGCGGGTGAACTCGAACGGCGCCTGCTGTGCCTCACCGGTGACGGGGTCGCGGTCCATGAGGAACGAGCCGATGTCGCAGCTGCGAATGCCCGCCTCGACGTACAGCTCGACGGCGAGGGCGTGGCCAGGGAACTGGTGCCACGGGATGTGCGGCAGCAGGCGTCCGGCGTCGACGAACACCGCGTGCCCACCGGCGGGGCGCTGGTAGGGGATGCCGACCTCGTCCAGCCGTGCCGCGAGGTAGGCGACCTGCCCGGTGCGATAAGCGAGATAGGACTCGTCGAGGCCTTCGACCAGGCCCGTGGCCATGGCGGCGAGGTCGCGCCCGGAGAGCCCGCCGTAGGTCACGTACCCCTCACCGGAGATGACGAGGGACTTGACGTCGGGGACGTGCTCGCCTTCCTCCCGCACGCCGAGGAGTCCGCCCATGTTGGTGATGGCGTCCTTCTTGGCGCTCATCGTGAAAATGTCCGCGTAACAGAAGAATTCACGCGTGATGTCACGGGTGCTGCGCTCGGCGAAGCCCTCCTCGCGCATCTTGATGAACCACGCGTTCTCGGCGTACCGGGCCGCGTCGATGACGAGCAGGATGCCGTGCGCGCGGGCCACCTCGGCCGTGGCCGCCATGTTGACCATCGACACCGGCTGCCCGCCGACGGAGTTGTTCGTGATCGTCATGACGATGCCGGCGATGTTCTCCACCCCGTGCTCGTCGATGAGCTTCGTGAGACCGGGCACGTCCATGTTGCCCTTGAACGGCGCCTCCAGCGAGGAGTCCAACCCCTCGGGGCACACGCAGTCGACGGGGCGACCGCCGGCCAGGCCGACGTGCGCGCGGGTCGTGTCGAAGAAGGTGTTGGAGACGACGATCTGGCCGGGGCGCTCCACGAGAATTGGAAAGAGCACCTTCTCGGCGGCGCGGCCCTGGTGGACGGGCTGGATCCACTCGTACCCGAAGATCTGGCGCGCCGCGTCGAGTAGCTGGTAGTAGCTGCGCCCACCGGAGTACGACTCGTCGCCGGTGAGCATCGCCGCCCACTGGGTGTCGCTCATCGCGCCGGTGCCGCATCAAGATCACCACCGAGGAGGAGCGGCGCGCGAAGATCGCGCTCACCAGCCTGCCAGCGCGAAGGGCCGCGTGTCCGACGGATGGGCCCTTCGCGCTGCAGCGTCGATCAGGTCAGCGACCCTCGAGGATGCGCGCCATCCACGCCTCGACCTCGTCCGAGCGGCGGGGGAGCATGGCCGAGAGGTTCTCGCAGCCGTCCTTCGTGATGAGGATGTCGTCCTCGATGCGCACGCCGTTGCCGCGGAACTCCGGCGGCACCAGCTCGTCGTCGGCCTTGAAGTACAGGCCGGGTTCGACGGTGAGGACCATGCCGGGGGTCAGCTCGGCGTCCATGTAGTCCTCGCGCAAGGCCTGCGCGCAGTCGTGCACGTCGAGGCCGAGGTGGTGGCTCGTGCCGTGGACCATCCAGCGGCGGTGGTACTGGCCGTTCTCGGGGTCGAGGGTGGCCTCCACGTCGATGCCCTCGGGCAGGAATCCCCACTCGTGCAGGTGCTCGGCGATGACGCGGATCGCGGCGGCGTGGACGTCCTTGAACCGGTTGCCGGGGCGGCAGGCCTCGATCCCGGCACACTGCGCGGCGTACACGGCGTCGTAGATCCGGCGCTGCACATCGCTGAAGGTGCCCGAGACGGGCAGCGTGCGGGTGACGTCGGCGGTGAACAGCGAGTCGACCTCGATGCCCGCGTCGAGCAGCAGGAGGTCGCCATCGCGCAGGTCGCCGGTGTTGCGGATCCAATGCAGCGTGTTGGCGTGATCGCCTGCAGCGCAGATGGAGTCGTAGCCGACGCCGTTGCCGTGGTGGCGGGCGTACAGACCGAAGACGCCCTCGACCCAGCGCTCGCCGCGACCGCGACTCTTGGCCTCGGGTAGATCGGCGACGACGGCCTCGAACGCATGGGCCGTGCCTTCGCAGGCCAGCCGCATCTGGTCGGCCTCCCAGTCGTCCTTGACCAGGCGCATCGTCGAGCAGTGCCGTGCCAGCTCGAGGTCGGCAGCGGTGAGTGCCTCCTGCTCGGACTGTCCCGCCTCGGCGCGGACGGTGTCGATCAGGCCGGCGATCTCGGCGTCCGCGTCACGGATGACCCGCACCGAGAGGCTCCCGACATCCTTGGCCACGGCGTCGGCGAACTGCTCGATGTGGCGCGTGGCGATGCCCAGCTCGGCCGCCATGCTCTCCAGCGTGGGGCGTGACCCGACCCAGAACTCGCCGTAGCGGGAGTCGGCGAAGAACTCCTCGCTGTCGCGCGGTGCGAGGGGGCGGAAGTAGAGGATCGGCTCGTGCCCGCCATCGACCGGTTCGAGGACGAGCACCGCGTCGGGCTCGCGGTCGGCGAGCAGGCCGGTGAAGTAGGCGAACGCCGTGTGCGGACGGAACACGTAGTCGGTGTCGTTGCTGCGCACCTTGAGGCCACCGGCGGGGATGACGAGCCGCTCGCCGGGGAACGCCTGCGACAGGGCTTCGCGACGGGCCGGGGTCCAGGCGGCGACTTCGGCGGCGTCGGGCAGTGTCTCGTCGCGGGGCGCCCAGCCGCTCGCGATGAACTCCCGGAACTCTTTGCCCGAGGGGCGGCTGCGGTGGTCTGATTTCGGCTGCTTCTCACTCACCACGTCATCGTGTCACGCACGCTTGCGGGCGTCAGCGAGACCGGTCGAAGTGCGCCGCCATGCCCTGTCGCCCAGGAGGTTTGGCCGGCACGACGGCATCACGCACAGTGGAGAGGTGTCAGAGGAGTTCCCGCCCGCATCGTCCAGCAGCAGCACTGTCGACAAGCCCCAGACCAGTCCGGTGTCGACCGGTGACGTGACCCTCCCGACCACCGGGTCGTTCGCCGTCGTCGACCCGACCGGACCCCTGTCCGAGCCCCTCCCGGTCGTCCACGAGGCGCCGCCATCCAAGGAGGGCGTCGGCACGTTTCTCATGCGCAAGGCCAAGGACGCCGTGCGCTCGGGTGAAGCTCCGACCTGGGGGTTGGACCTCCGCGAGATCAACGACGGGATCGAGCACGCGCGCTCCCGGTCGGTTATCGACCTGGCCATGCGGATCGCCGAATCCACGCTCGCCACGGGCGCATCCGCCGCTGACGTCACGGCGAACGTCCTCGCAGTGACCGGCGCCTACGGGCTGCGGTCGGTGCACATCGACGTCACGTTCACCTCGATCGCTGTGACGCACCACCGCGGCGCCCACCAGGACCCGGTGACGATGGTGCGCACCGTACGGACCCGTGTCACCGACTTCGACCGGCTGGCCGCGACGCACCGCCTCATCGAGGACATCTCCGATGGCGACCTGCCGCTGGACGAGGCGCGGCGTCGCTTCTTCTCGATCATGGAACGCCCGCGGCTGTACCGAGGCTGGATCACCACGGTTTCGGTCCTGCTGCTCGGTGGCGGTGTCGCTGCGCTCATCGGCGGGCGCCCGCTGGAGATCCTGTTGGCGATGATCATCTCGGCCCTGGTCGACCAGGCTCTGGCCTGGACGGGGCGACGCAGGCTCGCTGCCTTCTTCGGGCAGATGGTCGGTGGAGCGATCCCGACGATCGCCGCCATGTCCATCGTTGCTCTCAGTGCCAACCACCCGTCACTCGGATCGGAAGTGCGACCGTCGGTCCTCGTCGGCACGGGGATCGTCGTCCTCCTGGCAGGGATGTCGGTCGTCGGTGCCGCTCAGGACGCCATCGACGGGTACTACGTGACTGCCGGCGCTCGTTCGTTCGAGGTCATCGTGCTCACGTTCGGCATCCTCGTCGGGGTGCTCGGCATCATCACGTTCGCGTCGCGGTTGGGAGTGCCGTCGTACCTCATCCCGCCGTCGTCGTTGGCGCCGTCGGTCGGGGTCCAGCTGGTGGCAGTGGCGTGCATCGCTGTCTCGTTCGGGCTCGGTGGCTATGCCGGGCCGCGGTCCATCCTCATCTCGGTCGTCACCAGTCTCCTCGGCTGGCTGGTGTACGTGATCTTCGTCCAGGCCGAGTTCGACGGGATCTCGTCGACGGCGTTCGCCTGCACCTTCGTCGGGTTCGTGGCCCAGCCGCTCGCCTGGCTGTTCCGGGTGCCGTCGCTCGCGATCAGCACTGCCGGCATCCTCGCGTTCCTGCCCGGCAGCATGGTCTACCGGGGGCTGTACTACCTCGTCGAACCTGCGCCGGTCACCACGCCCACCACCGACGGTCCAAGCCTGCTCCTCGCGGCCATCTCCACCGGCCTCGCCATCGCCGGCGGCGTCAGCCTCGGCAGCTACTTCGGCCGTCAGGTGCGCATCGGCACCTCCGCCACCCGTGTGCGCGCCAGCAACCGGGCGCTGCGTCGGAGCTCGCCGCCGGTCGACTAGCCTCGTCGCGAAAGGGTGGTGGCCATGAGCGGCAACACGATCGACCTCGAATCGGGCTTCGACGATGCCTCGAAGCGTTACGACGTGATGGTCGGGCTCAACCCCGGCTACCGCAAGCACTTGCGGCTGGCGGCCGAAGAGGTCGTCAAAGGCGTGACCGACCCTGTGCCGACGCTGCTCGACCTGGGCTGCGGCTCCGGCCTGTCGACGCGTGAGCTGCTGCGCGCGGCACGAAAGCGCGGACTGACGCCCCGTATCATCGGCGTCGACGCCTCGGCCGGGATGCTGGAGCATGCGCGGGCAAAGTCGTGGCCCGAGGGTGTCGAGTTCGTCCACGGCCGAGGTGAGGACCTGGGCTCGCTCGGGCTCCCGCCGGCCCACGGCGCCCTCGCTGCGTACCTGTTGCGCAACGTGCCCGACATCGACGCCACCCTCACCGGGATCCGCGCGAGCCTCGTGCCCGGCGCCACGTTCGTCGCCGAGGAGTACTCGGTGCAGGACGACCCGCGCGCCGCTCGCCGCTGGAAGATCGTCAACACCGGCATCATCCTGCCGCTGGCCCGCGTCGTCACCGGCGAGGTCGAGCTCTACCGCTACCTGCACGCCTCCGTCGACGACTTCATGGGTATCGGCCAGGTGGCCGCCCACTTCGAGGCTGCCGGGTTCACCGACGTCGCCGCCCGCACGGTGGAGGGATGGCAGAACGGCATCCTCCACCTCGTGCGGGGCACTGCGTGAGGGTCGCTCTCGTCGCGATCGGCTCCCGCGGAGACGTCCTGCCATTCGTCGAGGTCGGTGCTCGACTGGCGCTGCGGGGCAACGACGTTCGTCTCGTCGTCCTGCGTGACTACGCACACCTGGCGCAGCGACCGGGGATCACCGTGCATCCCGTGGCCGTCGACTCGGTCGACGCCATGTGGCCCGAGGTTCCGTGGCTCCGCCGCGCGGCCCTGGCCCAACCGGGAGTCATGTACGCGCTGATGCGCCGCGGCTTTGCGCATGCGGCACAGCCCATCGCCGACGCGATCCTGGCGGCCGGTGCAGACGCCGACCTCGTCGTCGCCGGCACCGCCACCCGCGGTGCGGTGGCTGCACTCGCGGCCTCCACCTCACGCGGGTTCGCGACCCTGCTGCTCTCACCGCTGCTGCCTGCTCGGAGCTCCGAATCCGGTGTCCTCGTTCCGTCGGTCGGTGGGCCTGTCGTCGGTGCTGCCGTATCCACCGGGATGTGGGCGATGACGGGTTCGATGGGTGCAGGGCCGGCGCGGGCCATGCGCCGCCGGGTGCAGTCGGTCGGCGACGAGCCTCGTGGTGCAGAGGAACTCATCGTCAGTGCGACGAGCCCGGTCCTCAGCCCGGCGGACGACCGGTTGACCTCGACCTCACGTCGCGTCGTGCAGGCGGGGTGGATCCGCAGTGGGTCTCGTGGGGACGCGGGGGACGTGCGCACCGTCTCGAACAACCTCCCGGACCCCCTGACGACCGGTCTCCCGACTGACCTCCGGAGTGATGTCGCGGCGTTTCTCGACGAGCATCCCGGCGCCGTGCTGATGACCTTCGGCTCATGCCCTTCGGCCGACCCGCTGGCCGACGTCGACCTTTTCACCGCAGCGGCACGCCGCAGCGGGCGCCCCTTGGTTCTGCAGACCTCCGCCCTCGCTCCAGGACAGGTCGCACCGTGGGTGTGGAACGCGCCCGGCGTGGCTCACGAGGCATTGCTCCCGCGCGTGGAGGCCGTCGTCCACCACGGTGGCGCGGGAACCACGACGACCGTGTTGGCCTGCGGCAGACCGGCGGTCGTCGTCCCGCACCTGGGCGATCAGGCCTACTACGCACGTCGGGTCACGCAGCTCGGCGTCGGATCGTCGGCTGGCCCCCGCTGGCGCGTGACGGCCGGCGGTATCGCCCGTCACCTGAATCGGGCGCTGCGCCCTGACATCGTCGAGCGCGCTCGTGCGCTGGGTGCTGCACTCGCCGCCGAGGACGGCGCCGAAGCCACGGCCATCGCGCTGGAGCAGGCTGCTGGGGCCTGGACAACCCGCCGCAACACCTGACTCCTGGCGACAGCAGGACCACCGCCGTCACCACGGGCGGCTTCGTGAGTAGCGGTCGCGTCAGCGGCGCTCCCTGGAGCGCTTGACCTCCCGCACGGCCACGACGGTGAACAGGGCAGCCCACACGATGATGTTCGCGAGGATCATCCACCAGGGGTCGGCCATCTGACCGGCGACGACGGGGGCCCCGCCGTCGACGGGCCACCGGGCGAGCTGGACGTAGCCGTACATGGGGCTGAGGCGCCCGATCTGCTGCAGCACGCCGCTCAAGGGGAGAAAGACGTCACCGGCGAAGGCGAGGACGACGAGCCCCGCCGAGGCGGCAGCGGTCGCCGATTGGCTACGCCCCGCGAGTCCGACCGCCAGGCCGTACAGCGCCCATATCGCGGCCCCCGCCACGACGAGCAGGCCCGACAGCACCCAGGCCAGGGGGGAGAGGGCGATCCCTGTCACCGCGCCGGTCGTGAAGACCGCCAGCGTTGGAGCCACGCCCGCGCCGACGGCGACGAGGGCCTTGACCAGCACATAGTCACGGTCGCGCAGGGGAGTGAGGGCGAGTTGGCGCCCCCAGCCCTGAATCCGGTCGACCGCAGCCTGTCCCGCGATGCTCGTGGCCGCCGTCGCGGCGCCGTAGGCGGCCATGCCCACCATCAGCCCCGCTCGGAGCAACTCGGAATTCGCGCCGGGCATGGACGCGACGGGGACGGCGAGGGTGAAGCCCAGAAAGAAGACGACCGGCAGTACGACGACGATGAGGATCGTCACCGGATCGCGTTGCAGTCTGCGGAACTCAAGGCGGAGGAGCGCGGACTTCATGGTCTGCCCCGTTCGTCGATGAGGCGGGCCAGGCCGTCGAACAGCGGCTGCGCGTCCTCGCCGCGGGCGGCGTCGCGCGCCTGGTCAGGAGTGGTGAGGGCAGCGACGCGGCCCCGGTCGAGCAGCACGATCTCGTCGGCCACACCCTCGACCTCGTCGGCGTAATGCGTCGCGTAGAGCACGGCCGAACCGCGCTCGCGGTGCTCGGCCACCTCCTGCCAGAACCGGCGTCGCGCCTGCCAGTCCATGCCCGCGGTCGGCTCGTCGAGAACGAAGAGCTTCGGCTCGGGGATCTGCGCCAATGTCCACTTGACCCACTGCTGCTCGCCGCCCGAGCAGGCACTCACGCGTCGATCGGCGAGGCGACGGAGGCCGAAGCGGTCGATGAGATCACCTGGGCGAGAGACACCGAACAGGGCAGCGACGACGTCGACCGTTTCGGCCACGGTGATCTCTGGCAGCAACCCACCCGACTGCAGCATCCCGCCGAGCGACCCGCTTTCGACGGCCTCCCGGGGAGAGTGACCGGCGATCCGCACCCGTCCAGCGGTCGCAGCGGTCAGGCCGCACACGATGTCGAGCAGCGTCGTCTTGCCGGCGCCATTGGCGCCCATGAGCGCCACAGTGCGACCGGGGGCGACGGCGAAGTCGATCGAGTCGAGGATGAGATCGCCTGTGACGGAACGCTTGCCGACGCCGGAGCACTCCAGCAACATGCCGGTCATCGGTGCAGCCGGTCCATGCTGGGACTGGCGGGTGTTCCCACCTGTGCGAGGAGGGCGTTGCGGATCAGGTGGTCCGTGTCGTGGGCGGCGAATTCGGCAGCCAGGCGGGCCTGGGCGAGGCGTCGGGACGGGTCGGTCGTGACGCGGCGGACGGCTCGGCGCAGCACCCATGCCGGGGGAGACGTCAGCCGGATGGACTCACCGGCGCCGCAAGCGACCAGTCGTGCGCCGATGTCGGGCTTCTCCTCGGTCGCGCCGCATTGCACGACAGGTGTTCCGGCGGCCAGGGCCAGCGTGACGCCGGTGTAACCGCCGTTGGTGACGAACACGTCGGCCTCGGCGAGGGCATCGGCATAATCCACGGCCGGTACCGAGTACACGCCGGGACGCTCGACCGCCGGCATGCCGGCGACGAGCACCTCGTACCCCTCGGCCGACAAAGCGCGGGAGGCGGGTTCGACGAGCTCACCGTGGTCGGGCCGCATGGTGCCCTGGGTGACGAACGCCAATGGGCGGGAGCGGTTCTCGCGGCGCAGCGGCTGAGGCGTGCGCGGCGCGAAACCGGACCCGGGGCCGAGCGCTCCGACGAAGTGGATGAACTCGGGCAGCTCGGGACGCGGGTACTCGAAGGAGGGCGTACAGCCCTGCAGGTGAGCCTCCCTGGAGACCCCGGCGGTGAGCAGATCCGCGACGGGCCACAGACCATGATCGCGGCGGAGCCTGTTGAGGTCGCGCAGTGCGCCGCGGAACAGGGCCACGTCGACGGCATGCTTGACGTGCCGGTTGCGGTGTCGTCCAGCTCGACCCGCCATGACAGGCAGGCCGGTGCCGAACGGCGGCAGATCGGGGCTGGGCCATTGCAGCGGACCGTCGCCGAACGTCGCCCACGGCACACCCGTGATCTCCGCGGCGATCCCTGCCCCGAGCATCAGCGTGTCACTGACGACGAGGTCGACGCCGTGGGTCTCGATGATGCCGAGGAGTTCGTCGACATGCCGCCGAGCGGTCCCGACAACGTCGTCCCGGTACATGCGCCGCACCTCGACCAGCGGGTCCGGCACCCCGAACGTGCGTCGCCCCGGCTGAGTCTCGGTCGCCTCGCCCGGTGCGGGGACCATCGTCTCGAGGGGCAGAGGAACGAACTCGGCCCAGCGCGCCGCGTGCTGCTCGACCGGCGGATGCGCGTACCAGATGATGCGCGCGCCCGCCTCGTGCAGGCCGCGCACGATGGGGGTCGCGTTGAGGGTGTGGGCCGTGATCGGGGTGCTCGCCACGAGGACGGTGAGCGGTGCGCCCTCGCCGGATGATGCGCGGGCAGGGTCGGATCGCCGGGTGACGTCCTCGACGGTTGCGGGTCCATGTCGTAGGGGAGCAGCGGTCGGCGTCATCACGCGTCCTCCAGCTCGATGCGCAGCCCCCGGAGTTCGTAGCCGCTGACGAGGTCGTCCCAGGTCAACGTGGGCTCGCCGATCAGCCTCGGGTTGCGGGCGAGGAGGCGGGTCAGCAGGACATCGGCCTCGAAAAGAGCCAACGGCTCGCCGGGGCAACGGTGGGCGCCGTCGCCGAAGGTGAGCACGGTGGAGCGGACGCCCGAGGGCAGCTCGCGATGCGGGCAGAGACCCATTGGATCGGTGATCGCGTCGGCGTCGGCGTTGGCCGCCCGAACGTCGATGTCGACGAGATCGCCTGCGGCCAGGACGTGTTCGCCGTCGCCATCGGTGACCGTGATCGTCTCGGTCACTCGCCGGTAGAGGTGTCCCACCACCGGCTCGATGCGGATGATCTCGCCGAGGATCGCCAGCCGCTCTGCCTGCTCCGCCTCTCGATAGCGCTGCGCCAGGTCGGGCGTGGTCAGCAGATACCAGGCCGCCATCGTGATGAACTCGCGCGTCGTCACCATGCCCGCGGTGCCGTAGGTGACCGCCTCGATGAGCAGGTTGGTCGTCGAATAGCCCTGCTGGATCAGATGACTCATGACATCGTCGCGCGGGTGGGCGCGCCGCTGCCGCAGGGCTGGGCGTACGTCGGCGAGGTAGAACCCGAGGATCGGCGCGAGGCCCTTGCGCGCGGCCAGCGCCCACTGGCGTCCGCTGCGGCCCAGGTCGTCACGCGAGAGATCGAAGGGCGGCTGGTCGAAGAACGCGACGAGTCGCCGCGACATCGCGCGGATGCGGCGCTCCCGGCTCGCTGGGGTATCGCCGGGGCGGTCGTGGGTGAGACCGACGATCTCGGCAGTGACCTCCACCGTGTAATAGAGACTCAGCTCGTCGAGATCGAACGGCCCCGACACCTCGTCGAGTCGCCGCTGTGCGCACGCGAGAATCTGTGCGCCGTAACGCTCCTCGACGACAGCTGGGGCAAAGAACCGGGCGACCTTGCTGCGTTGCTCGTCATGGGTGGGGCCGTCGGAGATGAGGATCGGTCGGTGTTCCAGTCGCCCTTGCGGGATGTACTCCGCGGTGAACCCGGCCTGGGTGGTCTGGTGGCGGGCTCGCAGCACCTGCCGCCCGGCCTCGAGAGAGCGCAGGCGCCACAGTGTGCCGACGCGCTCAATGCGGGGGCCGTCCTCGCCGGCCCGTTCGGCGCGCCGCCCCATCACAGCGCGCCCCTGCGCGG
>DAMDJY010000046.1:0-21882 GCA_032100225.1 Mobilicoccus sp. | reverse complement strand
CGTCGCCGCGTGGCCGGGGCAGGTCGAACGCTCCGAGACCCCCGGCGACTCCTTGCCCGGGGCCGCACCGGCAAAGACCGCCCGTCCGCGCTCGCGCCCGCGTGATCTCGACGACGCAGCGCTACGCGACCTCGAACTGCGCCGGCCCGAGAACCTCGTCAGCCCCAAGGCCAAGACCCTCTGGCGTCTCGCCGCCCTGCTCACCTGGATCGGGCCGATCGTCGCGATCACCGTCTGGATGGTGTTCGACGACGCGCACCGCTCCTGGCAGGGCATGGCGTTCGGCGCCGCGATCGTTCTGGCCCTGTTCTTCATCCTCGTCGTGCCCTGGTGGCGCTACCGGGTTCACCGTTGGGAGGTCACCGGCGACGCCGTCTACACCCAGTCGGGTTGGATGGTGCAGGAGCGTCGGATCGCGCCGATCTCCCGCATTCAGACCGTCGACAGCGAGTACGGTCCTCTCGAACAGCTCGTCGGGCTCGGTACGCTCACGGTGACGACGGCTTCTGCCGCCGGCCCACTGCGGGTCTCCGGACTCGACAAATCGACGGTCGAGACCCTCGTGGCCGACCTCACCCGGATCACCGCACAGGAGCGTGGCGACGCGACATGAACACCCCCGGCCAGAACGATTCGACATCCTCTGGCCGGAGTATCGATGCGATGCACACGATCTCGGGCCGTGCAGCCCTTCATGAGGCCGACGTTGCGGCCAGCCACACCGGCGTCGAAACCAGTCACACGGACAGCACCTTCACCAACGTCGAGCGCGCCCACACCGGTGCGCGGGCGATGCCTCCCGCCGCCGCAGGCACTCGCCGTGGCGACAGCGAGTGGAGACGCCTCGACCGGCGCATGCTGCTGCTGCAGCCCGTCGACGCGGTCAAGGATTTTCTGCCGTACATCCTCATCGCGCTCTTCGCCGGAGCCGCCCGCAACGACGGCCCGTGGTGGAGCAACCTCGCGATCGTCATCGTGCCGATCCTCATCGGTGTGTGGGCGTGGGCGACCACCACCTACCGCGTCACCGACGAGCAGCTCATGCTGCGGCGGGGGATCATCTCGCGTAAGACATTGACCGCGCGCCTCGACCGGGTGCGCAGCGTCGATGTGACCGCTTCGCCGCTGCAACGCCTGCTCGGGGTGGCCAGCGTGAAGATCGGCACCGGCTCCGAGACTCCGTTCAGCCTCGACGGACTCGCAGCGGCCGAGGCCACGGCGTTGCGCGCCGACCTGCTGCACGTGGCACGAGAACTCCCCGCGGCGGGCGCCGACGGTGACCCTGCGCAGACACCCGGAGGAGTGCCGGTCGAGCAACCCGAGGAGGCTATCGGCGCGTTCTCACCGGCGTGGATCCGCTACGCGCCGTTCAGCCTGACCGGCCTCGTCACGATCCTCGCCGTCGTCGGATTCGCCGCGCAGTTCGTCGACGACATCGGCGATCAGGTGCTCGACTCGGTGGTCGGACATGTGCTCACCGACTACGTCACGGGACTGACGCTGACGATGCTGGTGGTGCAGGGCGCGGCGGCGACTCTGCTGGTGATGCTCGTCGCCTCCCTCGTCACGTACGTGCTGCGGTACTGGGGGTACGGCCTGACGCGGCATCCGCGCGGCACCCTCGCCGTCACGCGCGGGCTTCTGACCACGCGGTCCACCACGATCGAGGAACGACGCCTGCGTGGCGTCGAACTGACCCGCCCGTTTCTGTTGCGCCTGGTGGGTGCAGCCCGCGCCGAGGCCCTGGTGACGGGACTGACCGACGACGCGTCCTCGACATCGACGTCCTCGGACCTGCTCGTGCCGCCGGCGCCGCAGCCCGAGGTGCTGCGGATCGCGGGGGAGGTGCTCCGCGACGACTCGCCCCTCCAGGCACGGCTCCGACAGCACGGGCCTGCGGCACGACGCCGGCGCCACGTCCGTGCGCTGATGACCGCGCTGATCGGATCGGCCGTCGCCATCGGCCTCATCGTGTGGCTGGAGGCGGACCTGTGGTTCTATGCCGTGCCCGCCCTGCTGATCCTGACCGCACCGCTGCTTGCGGAGGCCCGCTATGGACGGCTCGGTCACGCCTTCACCGGCGACCATCTCGTCAGCCGGGTCGGGGTCTTTCCCGAGCGGACGACGGTGGTTCTGACCAGCGCGATCATCGGCTGGAACATCACCGAGACCATCTTTCAGCGCCGCGTCGGCCTCGTGACACTGGTCGCGACCATCGCCGCCGGTGACGACGCCGTCGCGATCCCCGACCTGACGTTGGCCGAGGCGGAGGCCGTCGTCCGCGCCGCCACCCCAGGCCTGGGCGAGGCGTTCATGCTGCGTCGCCCCTGAGCCAGCGCGCGATCCGGCGCTCGTTGAGGGGCGCGCGTGAGACAACCCGTCAGTGAGGGTGTGGAGCCGCTCAGATCCAGGAGGGGAACCACATACGCAGGCTCCAGGAGTCCCGCGGGATGACATCGGCCACGTAGATGGGCCAGAAGAACGCGAAGAGCCCCACAGCCAGCGCGACGTATGCCGCCCAGATGCCGAGCCCGATGTGGCGTCGGCGCGGTGAGTCATCCGCCCGTCCGAGCGCCATCGACAGCAGGTACACCACGGCCAGCACCACCCATGGCACGAACGCCACGGAGTAGAACGTGAAGATCGTGCGCTCCTGGTATTGGAACCACGGCAGGTAGCCGCCGACGAACCCCGAGAGGATCGCGCCCGCCCGCCAGTCGCGCGCCAGCGCCCACATGAACACCAACACGGCCAGGGCGAGGGGCGCGGCCCACCAGATGGCCGGGTTGCCGAGGTCGAGGATGGCGCGGCTGCACGTGGCGACCTCGCACCCCTGCTGACCCTGCTTGGGGCCCTCGTAGAAGAACGACGTCGGGCGCGTCTGCAACATCCACGACCACGGGTTGCTCTGGTACGTGTGCGGGGTCGAGAGGCCGACGTGGAACGTCATCATGCGCTCGTGGTAGTCCCAGAGGGAGCGCAGCGGGTCGGGCACTATCCCCGCGATCCCATCGGCGGGGTGCTGCGTGGCCCACTGCCGATTCCAGCCGCCGGCGGTGCGGAACCAGCCGGTCCAGCTCACCAGGTAGGTGGCGACGGCGGTGCCGACCATCGTCAGGGCCGCCTGGGGGGCGTCGAGCGCCATCGCGCTCCACCACCAGTTCTTGATGCCGGCGGCGCGGCGTGCGCCCATGTCCCAGAACACCGTCATCAGGCCGAAGATCGCGAGAAAATACAGGCCCGACCACTTGGTGCCGATGCACAGGCCCAGGCTGATCGCCGCCACCCACCGCCACGGGTGCAACCCGAGCCACGGCCCGTACTGCATGATCCCGCCGATGCGGGAGCCGCCGGAGTCGAGATGGCCCCCGACCTTGCGCGCCAGGATCTCTCGCGAGCGGTCGCGGTCGATGAGGAGGGCGCAGAACCCGCCGAGGGCGAAGAACATGACCGACATGTCGAGCAGGCCCGTGCGGGAGTGGACGAAGTGTTGCCCGTCGACGGCGAGGAGGAGTCCAGCGGTCAGGCCCAGCAGCGTGGACCCGAACAGGCGACGGGCGGCCAGGGCGAGCATGAGGATCGACAGGGTGCCGAGGACCGCGACACCCACGCGCCAACTCATCGGGTCGTCGACGCCGACGAGGCGCTCACCTGCCGCGATGACCCACTTGCCGATCGGGGGGTGCACCACGAAGTCGGCCTCGGTGCCGAACACGTCGGGAGTGCCCGACGCCCACACCTGGTCGACCTTCGGCGTCGCGCCGGTCGCCAGCTCGGGCAGCACCTTGGCCTCGTAGCCGTTGCGGATCAGCGACCAGCCCTGCTTGACGTAATAGGTCTCATCGAACACCAACGTGCCGGGTTGGCCCAGCCGAAAGAACCGCAGCACTCCGCCGAAGATCGCGATCAGCACGGCGCCGATCCAGGCGTAGGCGGTGTCCGTGGGGCGATGGCCGAGCAGCCGCGCTCGCAACCGGTCGGTCTCGCTCATGCGGGCCATCGTACGGCCCTGAGCTGCGCAACTGTTCAGCCTCACCGGTGCGTCGGGAGGCTGCGTTCTCGCCTACCGTGGCGACCATGTCGGATCACACGCCCGTCCGCTCGTCCGCGCCGTCGAAGGTCGAGACCGCGGGTGGCCTCATGCTCGCGGCCACTCCCATCGGTGACGCGCGGGACGCCTCGTTCCGGCTCGTCGAGTGGCTCGCGTCCGCCGACATCGTGGCCGCCGAGGACACCCGGCGACTCAAGCGGTTGTTGTCGATGCTCGATGTGAGTACGGCGGGACGTGTGGTGGCCTATCACGAGCACAACGAGGCTGCCGCGACTCCCGAACTCGTCGCCCGCATGCAGGCAGGCGACCGTGTCCTTCTCGTCACCGACGCGGGGATGCCGTCCGTCTCCGACCCCGGGTACCGACTGGTCGCCGCGTGCATCGAGGCGGGCGTGCCGCTGACGTGCATCCCCGGTCCGAGCGCCGTGCTCGTGGCGTTGGCGCTGTCGGGTCTGCCCGTCGACCGCTTCTGCTTCGAGGGGTTCGCCCCCCGCCGGCCGGGTGAGCGGCGTCGCCGGTTCACCGACCTCGCTGACGAGCGCCGCACGATGGTGTTCTTCGAAGCCCCGCACCGCCTCGCCTCGACCCTGACCGACATGGCCGAGGCGTTCGGCGACGATCGCCGCGCGGCCGTGTGCCGCGAGCTGACGAAGACCTACGAAGAAGTGCGCCGCGGCACGCTCGCCGAGTTGGTCACGTGGGCCGAGTCCGAGGTGCGCGGCGAGATCACGATCGTGCTCGAGGGCGGATCCCCGCGTCGGGTCGGGCCCGAGGAAGCGCTGACCGAGGTGCTCGCTCGCGTGGCGGCCGGTGAGCGACTCAAGCCGGCATGCAAGGCCGTCGCAGCCTCGGCCGGGCTTGCGGCCACCGAGTTGTACGACGCCGCCGTGGCCGCCAAACGTGCGGGCACGACCAAGCCGAACGACGCGACCGGCCCCACGGAGCCGAGTGGTACGCCAGGGGAATGCCCCTGAGGACGGGGCATATCCGTCCTCAATTGCCGTTGCCGGGGGGTGCAGACGCGAGGCGTTCTGGAAACCCCGTCCACGGGCGGAGACTCCTCGCCTTGGTTCTGTCGAATCACCCCTGCGCGGGCCTGCGCAGGCATAGCGTGGAAGGCGTCGGCGACGGTGCCGTACCGCCGATCCTGGACGCTTCTGGCGTCGAGGCCAGGAGTCGAGCGTTATAGAGGAGTGGCCATGAAGATCGGTGTTCCTACCGAGGTCAAGAACCGTGAGTACCGGGTGGCCATCACCCCGGCGGGCGTGCACGAGTTGGTGCAGCACGGGCATCAGGTTCAGGTGCAGAAGGGTGCCGGTCTCGGATCCTCCATCTCCGACGAGCAGTACCAGGCGCAGGGCGCCACCATCGTCGACTCGGTCGACGACGTGTGGGGCGACGCCGAGATGATCCTCAAGGTCAAGGAGCCCATCGAGCAGGAGTACAAGTACCTGCGCAAGGACCTGACCCTCTTCACGTACCTCCACCTCGCCGCCGACGAGCCGCTGACGCGCCGCCTGGCCGAGTCGGGCACCACCGGTATCGCCTACGAGACCGTCGAGCTGGCCGACCACTCGCTCCCGCTGCTGTTCCCGATGTCCGAGGTCGCAGGTTGCCTCGCGCCCCAGGTCGGCGCCTACTCGCTGATGAAGGCCCAGGGTGGCCGCGGTGTCCTCATGGGTAACATCGGTGGTGTCGCACCCGCCAAGGTCACCGTCATCGGCGGTGGCGTCACCGGCCAGAACGCGGCAGCGATCGCCATGGGCATGGGCGCCGAGGTCACCATCCTCGACACCAGCATCCCCAAGCTCCGCCAGATCGGGTGGCGCTGGGGCGGACAGGTCAAGACCCTGTACTTCAGCAAGCTCGCGCTCGCCGACGCCTGCGCCGAGTCCGACATGGTCATCGGATCCGTCCTCATCCCCGGCGCCAAGGCCCCCAAGCTCGTCACCAACGACATGGTCGCCCAGATGAAGCCGGGCTCCGTGCTCGTCGACATCGCCATCGACCAGGGCGGCTGCTTCGAGGACTCCCATGCCACCACGCACGACGACCCGACGTTCGAGGTGCACAACTCGATCTTCTACTGCGTCGCCAACATGCCCGGCGCGGTGCCCCACACCAGCACCTACGCGCTCACCAACGCCACGCTGCCCTACACGGTGCGCCTGGCCGACATGGGCTGGCGTGACGCGCTCAAGGCCGACCACGCGCTCGAGCTGGGCCTCAACACCCACGACGGGCACGTCACCTACGAGGCCGTCGCCGAGGCCTTCGGCATGGACTACACGCCGACCTCCGAGGTCCTCGCCTGAGCCAGGGGCGACCCGACCCACACCGACGCCGCCCCGATGTCCACCGGACACCGGGGCGGTGCCGCGCGTGGCTCGCCGGGGTGAAGGAGACCTACGCCGCGAGAATCGCGGGGACCAAGGTCCGTTGGCCTGCGGTGCGGCGGTTTAGGATCGAGACAAGTTCTACGCTGTGGATGGCTGCTCACCCGTCCGCAGAATTGGCGTGACGGTGTCGCGTCATCGTGGGCGGACCGACAGACACATTCGACCAGCAAAAGGGCAGGCTTCGCTCGTGGCAACAACGACGACTTCGACAACGCAACGGAGTACGGGGACCTCGACCATCGGTCTGAAGATCATGATGGCCGTCTCCGGTCTCTTCTTCGTCTTCTACGTGCTCGTGCACATGTACGGCAACCTCAAGATCCTCGCGGGTCACCAGGGCTTCGACGACTACGCGCACCACCTGCGCGTCTTGGGAGAGCCGATCCTCCCGTACACCGGCATGCTGTGGATCTTCCGCATCCTGCTGATCGTCGCGGTCATCGCTCATGCCTACTCGGCCTTCAAGCTGTGGGGCCGCGCCGGCTCGGCGCGCTCGCAGAAGTACGCGGCCAAGAGCACGGTCAAGGCGTCGCTCTCCTCCAAGACGATGCGCTGGGGCGGCGTCGCGCTCCTGCTGTTCGTGATCTTCCACATCCTGCACTTCACGCTGCGCGCCGTCCCGATGCCCGCGTACACGGGCTCGCCGGCCGCGATGGTGGTCGCCGGGTTCCAGAACCCGCTGATCCTCATCATCTACACGCTCGCGATGATCGCGCTGGCGATGCACCTCCACCACGGTGTGTGGAGCGCCTGCCAGACGCTCGGCCTGACGAACACGGCCAAGTCACGAGGCCTCGCGAAGGCGGCAGGCATGATCGTTGCCGTCGTCGTCGCCGTCGGCTTCCTCATCCCCCCGTTCGCCATCGCGCTCCGCTTCATCCAGTAAGGCGATCACACACATGTCACACACTTTCTCCGAGCAGACGACCCAGGCCGAAGGCCTCGGTGAACTGATCAACGGTCTGTACCACGAGGGTTCTCCCATCGCGGACACCAAGGCGCCGCAGGGTCCCATCCAGGGTCGCTGGAACCAGCGCAAGTTCGACGCCAAGCTCGTCAACCCGGCCAACCGCCGCAAGTTGTCGGTCATCATCGTCGGCACCGGCCTCGCCGGTGGCGCCGCGGCGGCCACCCTCGGTGAGGCGGGCTACAACGTCAAGGCGTTCTGCTACCAGGACAGCCCGCGTCGTGCCCACTCGATCGCTGCGCAGGGTGGCATCAACGCCGCCAAGAACTACAAGGAGGACGGCGACTCCACCTACCGTCTCTTCTACGACACGGTCAAGGGCGGCGACTACCGCGCCCGTGAGTCCAACGTGTACCGCCTGGCCGAGGTCAGCGCCGCGATCATCGACCAGTGCGTGGCCCAGGGTGTTCCCTTCGCCCGCGAGTACGGCGGCCTCCTCGACAACCGTTCCTTCGGCGGCGTCCAGGTCTCCCGTACCTTCTACGCCCGCGGCCAGACGGGTCAGCAGCTGCTGATCGGCGCCTACCAGGCCCTCGAACGTCAGATCGCTGCCCGCACCGTCGAGATGTTCGCCCGCCACGAGATGGTCGAGCTGATCGTGGCCGACGGCCGTGCGCGCGGCATCATCGCCCGCAACATGGTCACCGGTGAGATCCAGACGCACCTGGCCGACGCCGTCGTCCTCGCCACCGGCGGGTACGGCAACGTGTTCTTCCTGTCGACCAACGCGATGGGCTGCAACGTCACGGCCTCCTGGCGTGCGCACCGCAAGGGCGCCCTGTTCGCCAACCCGTGCTACACGCAGATCCACCCGACCTGCATCCCGGTGCACGGCGACCAGCAGTCCAAGCTCACCCTGATGAGTGAGTCCCTGCGTAACGACGGGCGCATCTGGGTGCCCAAGCGCAAGGAGGACTGCGACAAGGACCCGCGTCAGATCCCCGAAGAGGACCGCGACTACTACCTGGAGCGGATCTACCCCAGCTTCGGCAACCTGGTCCCGCGTGACATCGCCTCCCGCCAGGCCAAGAACATGTGCGACGAGGGTCGCGGTGTCGGCCCCGAGGTCGCCGGTCAGGGACGTCGCGGTGTGTACCTCGACTTCGCCGAGGCCATCGGCCGCCTGGGTCGCGACGCTGTCTCCGCCAAGTACGGCAACCTGTTCGACATGTACGAGCGCATCACGGGTGAGAACCCGTACGAGGTTCCGATGCGCATCTACCCGGCCGTGCACTACACGATGGGTGGCCTCTGGGTCGACTACGACCTCGAGTCGACCATCCCCGGTCTGTTCGTCGCCGGTGAGGCCAACTTCTCCGACCACGGCGCCAACCGCCTGGGTGCCTCGGCGCTCATGCAGGGCCTCTCGGACGGCTACTTCGTGCTCCCCAACACCATCCGCGACTACCTCGCGAGTGGCCCGTACCCCACGGTCGACGAGTCCCACCCTGCGGTCCGCGAGGCCCAGGAGGACGTGCGCGGTCGCATGGAGAAGTTCCTGACCTGCAACGGTGAGCGTTCGGTCGACTCCTTCCACAAGGAGCTCGGCCACATCATGTGGGAGTACTGCGGCATGGAGCGCAGCGAGGAAGGCCTCAAGTACGCCATCTCGCGCATCCGCGAACTGCGCGCCGACTTCTGGAGCAACGTCCGCGTCCTCGGATCGGGTGACGGCCTCAACCAGAGCCTCGAGAAGGCCGGCCGCGTGGCCGACTTCCTCGAACTCGGTGAGCTCATGTGCGTCGACGCTCTGCACCGTCGCGAGTCCTGCGGCGGTCACTTCCGGGCCGAGAGCCAGACCGAAGAGGGCGAGGCACTGCGTCACGACGACGAGTTCGCCTACGTCGCCGCATGGGAATGGGGCGGCGAGAACGCAGCGCCGGTCCTGCACAAGGAAGACCTCGTGTACGAGTTCGTCGAGATGAAGCAGCGGAGCTACAAGTGAACCTCACACTCAAGATTTGGCGTCAGAACGGCGCGGCCGACGCCGGTCGTCTGGAGACCTACCAGGTCGACAACGTGTCGGAGGACAGCTCGTTCCTCGAGATGCTCGACATCCTCAACGAATCGCTGAACGACCAGGGCGTCGAGCCCATCGCGTTCGACAGCGACTGCCGTGAAGGCATCTGCGGTCAGTGTGGCGTCGTCATCAACGGCGCGCCCCACGGCCCGGAGCGCACCACCACGTGCCAGCTGCACATGCGTTCGTTCCGTGACGGCGACACCATCACGATCGAGCCGTGGCGTGCCGACGCGTTCCCGGTGATCAAGGACCTCGTCGTCGACCGTGGCGCGTTCGACCGCATCATCCAGGCGGGCGGGTTCATCTCGGCCAACACGGGTTCGGCTCCGGACGCCCACGCGGCTCCGGTGCAGAAGAGCAAGGCCGACCGCGCGTTCGAGGCTGCGGCCTGCATCGGTTGTGGCGCATGCGTCGCGGCCTGCCCCAACGCCTCCGGCATGTTGTTCATGGGCGCCAAGGTCACGCACCTCGGCGAGCTGCCCCAGGGCCAGCCCGAGCGCTGGAGCCGTGTCGTCGACATGGTCGCCACGCACGACGCCGAGGGCTTCGGTGGCTGCACCAACGTCGGCGCCTGCGCCGAGGCATGCCCCAAGAGCATCCCGATGGACGTCATCTCCACCCTCAACGCCGACCGCCGCAAGGCTGCTACGCGCGTCTGAGGACACGACTCACACCAGTCACGCGGCCAGGCCCGAATCCCCTTCGTGGGGGTTCGGGCCTGTCGTTGTGTGTGCTGCGCGTGCGCCGGTCGGATATGCACCTGGCCGGGCATGCGCCGGCCGGATATGCGCTAGGGGTGAAGAACGGGGCGCCTGCGCTGAGGATCAGCGCCGACGCCCCGCCATCGAGCCTGTGGCCCTACGAACCGGCGAGCTCGTCGAGAACGAGCTGCACCTGCGTGCGGACTCCGGCCATGATGGTCGGCTTCTCGATCACGTTGAACTTGGGGTGGTGGTTCTGGAAGGGCAGGCCCTCCGAGGCGTCGCCGCCGTTGATCATGACGAACGCGCCGGGCACCTCCTTGGTGAAGGCCGAGAAGTCCTCGCTGCCGCTGGAGGGGGGAGCGATCGAGACGTTCTTCTCACCCACGGCCTTGGCTGCGGAGGCAAGCACCTGGTCGACGCAGCCGTCGTCGTTCTTGACCACGGCGTAGGGCTCGACCCACTCGAACTTGTACGTGCAGCCGTACGCCATGCAGATGCCGCGGACGACCTCCTCGGTGCGTCGGTAGGCGATGGTCGCCGTCGCCTCGTCGTAGGTGCGGATCGAGCAGCCGGGCCGTGTCGGGGATGACGTTGGGGGCGCTGCCCGAGCTGATCGACCCCGGGTTGACGACGGCCAGCTGCGCGGGGTCGAGGCTGCGCGAGACGACGTGGTTGAGGGCCACGACGATCTGAGACGCACACAGGACGGGGTCGATGCCCTGATGCGGCATGGATCCGTGTGATCCCTGCCCCTGGATGTCGAGGAAGAATCCGCCCGCGCTGGAGGTGGCGTTGCCGCGGGGAACCGACACAGTCCCGGAGGGGCCGATCATCACGTGGAACCCGTAGATGCGGTCGACGCCCTGCAGCACTCCGGCGCGCACCATGTCGCGGGCGCCGCCGGGGTTGAGTTCCTCGGCGTGCTGGAAGAACAGCTTGACCGTGCCCGCCAGCTCGTCCCGTCGCTCGACGAGAACCTTGGCGGTGCCCAGCAACATGGCCGTGTGCACGTCGTGGCCGCAGGCGTGGATGACTCCGGGGACGGTGGAGGAGAAGCTCTCGCCGGTCTCCTCCTGGAGGGGTAGGGCGTCGGTGTCGGCGCGCAACGCGATCGTGTGGCGGCTGGGGGACACCTTGCCGTTGATGACGCTCATGACAGACGTCTTCGTGGGCCGGCTGACCTCCACGCCCAGCTTGCGCAGCACGCCACTGATGTACTCCGCCGTTTCGAACTCCTTGAACGACAGCTCAGGGTGCGAGTGCAGGTGACGACGCCACTGGACGACGTCCTCCAGGGGGACCGTGATGGGCGCTGACTGACTCATGGCGTACCTCTCGGGTGACAAGGGATCGGGGTGGGCGTCGGACGGCGGGCGGCAGGCACGGGACACCGTGGTCGGGCTCAGTGCCAGGCGTGAGCGCGGGTTGTTGCGCCGTGTCGGGCAAGGCGACTCACGGGGCAACGGCTGCCGGCGTGACGTCGGCAGCCGCCACCTGGGCGGCACGCCCGCGGCGGATGGAGAGCATGCAGAGGATGACGAACGCGGCCAGCAGGAACGGGGAGGCGTACATGCCGATGTCGTAGCGGCGCCTGTTGCCGAGCGCTCCCCAGAGCGGCGCTCCGAGGGCGTTTCCGGCGTAGTAGCAGGCCACGGCGGTGGAGAGGATCTTCGGGTACTCACGGGCACCGACGGCCTGAGCCACCACCAACGGCGGTGTGACGGTGGCGTTGGAGATGCCGCACGACATGAAGATCATGGCGAGGTACATCACCCAGACGGGCTGGCCGTGGACCATCGAGGGCAGGTAGACGATGGCGAGGCCCATCAGGGTGACCGAGAAGATCATCATGCCGATGGTGCCCATGCGGTCGTTGAGGATGCCCAGCAGCGGCTTCCAGGCCACGAGGAACACCAGCCACACGACGAACAGAGTCGAGTAGAACGCCACCTGGTCGGCGGGTTGTTTGGCCACTGGCAACAGGGGGTTCGCGTAGGCGGCGGTCTTGAAGACGATCGACAGCACCTGGGTCAGCGCGACGACGGCACCGAAGAGGAAGAACCCGACGGCCGCCATCCAGAACGCCGAACTGCGGATGGCCTGGGCGAACGTCAGTCCGGGGAGCTGGCCGGAGGGAGGGGCCAGGGGGGAGCGGGCTGCCCGCGCGGCGGGGTCGGCGGACTCGGTCGCGACCGCGGCAGGCTGATCCGCCCCGTACGGAGCGCGCGGCGGTCGAAGGTCTGCGGGGGTGTTCTTGATGAGGAACAGAGCAGGCAGCACGGTGCAGGCGGCGAGGCTCGCGGCCATGATGAACACGACGGTGCGCCACCCCATGCTGGCCGACAGGCTGGGGCCGAGCATGGCCCACACCAGGCCGCCGACGCCCGTGCCGGCCAGAACGATGCCGAGCACGAGGCCCTTCTTCTGGAAGAACCAGGAGTTGACCAGGGAGGGCGGGATGACCGCGAGGCTCAGGCCGTAACCCAGGCCGATGATGATTCCGGCGATGTAGAACACGATGCTGCTGTGCGCGATGCCGAAGAGGCAGAGCCCGGCCGTCATGATGAGGCCGCCGACGCTGAGCATGATGCGTGCCCCGTACTTGGCGTACAACTTGCCCGACCAGAAGATCAGCGGGATGACGATGGAGAACGTCATCAGGGTGAAGTACAGGAGGAACGCCGCCTGTCCGCCATTGGCGGGGCGACCGGCCCCGTCGGTGTAGAGGTCGGCCACGATGGGCGCGGTGAGGATCGACAAGCCTGACAGCAGGACCGAGGCGCCGACCATCTCGAAGAAGGCGCCGATGGCGACGAGCCAGTAGGCGGTGTTGGACTGTGCTGCCTGACCTGGGCCGGGTCGAGACGCTGCGGTGTTCGTGGCCACGGGTGACTCTTCGGGCTGCGGTGACGACTCCTCGGCCGAGGGTCTGCGCCGACCGTGTACGGATCACCACACGCAAGTGCTCGCCCACTTCGGAAGCCCGGCGCCAGAAGGTTACGATCCGGCGACGAAGAGGTGGACGTGGGATTGAGTCCGCTGGTCAGCGACGTGCCCGACATGCCGATCGGCCCGCCTCCGGGAGGGAGACGGGCCGATCGGTCGAGCGCGCCGGAGGTGCCGGCGCGGATCAGATCAGGTGGTGGTGTTCGGCGCGGGCGTGTTGTCGCCGAACGTGTCGGGCCGGTCGGAGCTGCGGACCAGGGCGATGATCGAGACGGCGAGGCCGCCCCAGATGACGAGGATGGCGATCACGAGGAACGTCACGGCGATCGGGGTCATGCCCGGTCCCCCTTGTCGTGGTGGGTCGTCGGAAACGGAGGCAGTGCGGCGTGGCTCCCGTGCGGGTGGCCGAACTCGAGCGGCTCGGGAGGAAGCACGGTGTGTACGGGGTCGCCGTCGAGGTCGTCGTCGAACTCGGAGCGTGCGTCGACGTCGGTCTTCCACGGCATCTTGGACAGGACGACGGCAGCGATGGAGATCGCCGCGATGACGCCCCAGCCGAAGCTGTTGGTGAACCACGTCGGGTAGGTGTCGTAGCCCTTGGTGATGAGCGTCCACACCGTGGAGACGAACATGATGACCAGCGCGATCGGGGTCACGACGCCGACGAGAACGCGCCACCAGGCGCCGACAGGCAGACTCGAGACGCCGTTGAGGTGACGCTGGAGCAGCGGCAGGCGCTTGAGGCCGTACGTGACCAGGAGGGTCATGATGATCGCCGAGGCGACGATGCCGATCTCGTTGACCCACTTGTCGACGACGTCCAGCAGGTTGAGGCCGCTGGTGGTCGAGAAGAACAGGACGGACAGGATCGCGGTGACGCTGCCGACCGAGAGGACGGCGCCCTTGCGGCTGAGGTCGAGCTTCTCCTGGAAGGCCGCGGTGACGACCTCGAGCAGGGAGATGATCGACGTCAGGCCGGCGAGCACGAGCGAGCCGAAGAACAGCACGCCGAAGATCTCACCGCCGGGCATCTGGTTGATCAGGGTCGGGAACGTCATGAACGACAGGCCGACACCGGTGATGCCTTCGAGCTGGTCGACGGAGGTGTTCTCCGCGTGGGCCATGAAGCCCAGGGTGGCGAACACGCCGATGCCGGCGAGGATCTCGAAGGAGGAGTTGGCGAACGCGGCGACGAGGCCGGTGCCACCCAGGTTGGCGCGGCGGGGTAGGTAGCTGGAGTAGGTCAGCATGATGCCGAACGCGATCGACAGCGAGAAGAAGATCTGGCTGTAGGCCGCGATCCACACGCTCGGGTCGGCCAGGGCCGCGAAGTCGGGCGTGAACAGGGCGTTGAGGCCGTCGAGCGATCCCGGCAGGGTGAGTGCGCGGATGACGAGGCCGGTGAAGAGGACGACCAGCAGGGGGATGAACAGTTTGTTGGCCTTCTCCAGGCCCTTCTGAACGCCGCCGAGCATGATCGCGAGCACGACGAGCCACACCAGGATCAGCGGGATGAGCACGCCGGGCACGAAGTCGAACGTGACGGTCGGGTCGCTGACCTTGAGGTAGTCCTTGACGAGGAAGCTGACCGGGTCGCTGCCCCACGCCTTGGTCAGGGAGAACCCGACGTACGAACCGGCCCACGCGATGATCACGGCGTAGTAGACGGTGATGGCGAACGCGATGAGGACCTGGAACCACCCCAGTGCCTCGGCCTTGGGCGAGAGGCGACGGAACACGGCCGGGGCCGACCCGCGGTAGCGGTGACCGAGGGCGTAGTCCAGCAGGAGGATCGGGATACCCGCGGTGAGCAGCGCCACGATGTACGGGATGAGGAACGCGCCGCCACCGTTGTTGTAGGCGACGCCGGGAAAACGCCAGATGTTGCCGAGGCCGACGGCCGAGCCGATGGCGGCCAAGAGGAAGCCCAGTTGGCCGGACCACTGCTCACGTGGAGCGGCAGACCTTCCGGGGGAGGTATCGGGTGAACTCATCAGCCATCACTTTCGGGGTGTCGAGGGGGAACACCGGCGCGGCGCTGCGGCGGTCGACTCAGGGACCGAGCCGGCGCCCGAGGAAGCGGGCGTCGATCAAGGCGCCACATTAGGGCTGCCCCGGGGGTGAACGGTGGCCGGGGTGGCCTGCTATGGGAGCGGTGTCGGCGAACGGTCTGTCCGGGTCGGGGAACGGTGGCACCTAAGATCGGGGTATGAAAGTCCTCTCTGCTGTCGCCTGGCCTTATGCCAACGGTCCGCGTCACATCGGCCACGTCGCCGGTTTCGGTGTTCCCTCCGATGTGTTCAGCCGGTACATGCGCATGGCCGGGCACGACGTGCTCATGGTCAGTGGCACCGACGAGCACGGCACGCCGATCCTCGTGGCGGCCGACGAGCGCGGCATGACGCCGATGCAGCTCGCCGACGAGAACAACCGGATCATCGTCGAAGACCTCGTGGGGCTCGGCCTCTCGTACGACCTGTTCACGCGCACCACCACGCAGAACCACTACGCCGTGGTGCAGGAGCTGTTCCGTGCGGTGCACGCCAACGGCTACATGATCGAGAAGACGACGTTCGGGGCGATCAGCCCGAGCACCGGTCGCACGCTGCCCGACCGTTACATCGAGGGCACGTGCCACATCTGTGGCGCCACCGACGCGCGCGGTGACCAGTGCGACACCTGCGGCAACCAGCTCGACCCCACCGATCTCATCAACCCGAAGAGCCGCATCAACGGCGAGACTCCCGAGTTCGTCGAGTCGCAGCACTTCTTCCTCGACCTGCCCGCCCTGGCCGACGCGCTGTCGGCGTGGCTCGGTGAGCGCGAGGCCGATGGGTCGTGGCGTCCCAACGTCATCCGGTTCAGCCAGGGGCTGCTCAAGGAGATGCGTCCGCGGGCCATGTCGCGCGACATCGACTGGGGCATCCCCATTCCGCTGGACGGGTGGAGCGACCAGAACGCCAAGCGTCTGTACGTGTGGTTCGACGCCGTCATCGGCTACCTGTCCGCGGCCATCGAATGGGCGCGCCGCACGGGCGAGCCCGAGCGCTGGCGCGAGTGGTGGAACGACCCGGAGGCGGTCTCGTACTACTTCCAGGGCAAGGACAACATCACGTTCCACTCCCAGATCTGGCCTGCCGAGCTGCTCGGCTCGATGGGTCGCGGTGAGAAGGGCGGCGAGTCCAGCGTCTTCGGCCAGCTCAACCTGCCCACCGAGGTTGTGGCCAGCGAGTTCATGACGATGGAGGGCAAGCAGTTCTCTTCCAGCCGCGGCGTCGTCATCTACGTGCGCGACATGCTCGAGCGTTACCAGCCCGACGCGCTGCGCTACTTCATCAGCGCCGCCGGTCCGGAGACGCAGGACTCCGACTTCACGTGGGCCGAGTTCGTCACGCGCACCAACTCCGAACTCGTGGCCGGTTGGGGCAACCTCGTCAACCGCACGGCGGCGATGATTGCCAAGAACGTCGGCGAGATTCCGCCCCTGGGCGCCACCGAACCGATCGACGACGAGATCCTCGCGGCTGTGCGTGGCGGGTTCGACACCGTCGGCGGGCTCATCCAGCGGCACCGCCAGCGTCAGGCCATCACCGAGGCGATGCGCCTGGTGGGCGAGGTCAACGGGTACGTCAGCCGCACCGAGCCGTTCAAGCTCAAGGGCGAGGACCAGCGGGAACGTCTGCTGACGATCCTGCACGTGTTGGCGCAGTGCGTCAGCGACCTCAACCTCATCCTCAGCCCGTTCCTGCCGCACGCGTCCAACCGTGTCGACTCCGTGCTCGGCGGCGACGGCACCCTCACCCCGATGCCCCGCATCGAGGAGGTCACCGACCTCGGCCCCGGCGACCTGGCGCTCGCCGGCGGCGAGGGCATGGTGCCGCCGGTACGGGAGTACCCGATCATCACGGGCGACTACTCGAACTTCCCGCGCTGGGAGTCGACGCCGGTTCGCGTCGGTGCTCCCATCGCCAAGCCCGCCGGTGTCTTCACCAAGCTCGACCCCGAGGTCATCGAGCAGGAGCTTGCGCGCATGAATGGCGGGGACTCCTCGGACGACGCGGCCGATGCCACCGCTGCTGGGCACTCGGCGCCGCAGTCATGAACTCACGCCCGGCCGGACCGCCGGCGCGGCCCGAGCCGTTGCCGTTGCCGGTGGTCGACAACCACGCGCACCTCGACATGCGGCGCGACGACGACTTGGGTAGCGACGGGCTGGACCTCGGTGCCCACGTCGAGCGGCTGATCCGTGATGCCCGGGCCGTCGGTGTGGATCGCATCGTGCAGATCGGGTGTGACATCGAGAGCGCGGAGTACACGGCGCTCGCCGTCGACGCACACCCGGCGCTGCTCGGTGGAGTCGCGTTGCACCCCAACGAGGCTCCGATGCACGCGGAGCGTGGCGACCTCGACGAGGCGTACGCGACCATCGAGCGGCTGGCGGCGCATCCGCGCATTCGGGTCATCGGTGAGACGGGTCTCGACTACTTTCGCACCGGGCCCGAGGGGCGCGAGGTGCAGCAGGAGTCGTTCCGCTGGCACATCGAGTTGGCCAAGCGCATGGGCAAGGTGCTGCAGATCCACGACCGCGACTCGCACGACGACGTGTTGCGGATCCTCGCCGAGCAGGGCGCACCCGAACGGACGGTCCTGCACTGCTTCTCCGGTGACATGGCGATGGCCCGCGAGTGCGTCGAGCGCGGCTACTACCTGAGCTTTGCCGGGACGGTGACGTTCAAGAGTGCGCGTGAGCTGCGCAACGCCCTCTCGGTGGTACCGCTGACGCAGATCCTGGTCGAGACCGACACCCCGTACCTGACGCCGACGCCGCATCGCGGTGCCGTCAACGCGCCGATGCTCGTCGCCCACACGGTGCGCGCCATGGCCGACGTGCTCAACGTGTCCGTCGCCGACCTGTGCCGCACCATCTCCGCCACGTCCGAGGGCGTCTACGGTCCCTGGTAGACGGAGCCCGGGTGTCCGAGCCCGGGTGTCCGAGCCCCGGGTGTCCGAGCCCCGGTGATCGACCACTCGTAGACGAGTGGCGTTCGGGCGCAACGTCATGAGACGCTCCGCACTCGACGTCGGAAGTCCTGCTCGTCCTAGGGTGTCCGGTATGGACGCGACCACCGACCACGCGCTCGATCGCCGACTCCTGATCTCCGGGCTCCTCTTCGGGCTGGGCGTGGCCGCCTTCGTCGACGAGACGGTGCTGCACCAACTTCTGCACTGGCACCACTTCTACGACCTGTCGACCACCCAGGTCGGTCTGGTCTCCGACGGGCTTTTTCACGCGTTCGGCTGGTTCGCGGCTGTTGCGGGGCTGTTCATGTTCGCCGACGTGCGTCGTCGCGGCGGTGCCGGCGTCGCGCGCTGGTGGCCCGCGGTGTTTCTGGGCGCCGGCGGCTTTCAGGCCTACGACGGCCTCATCCAGCACAAGCTCATGAAGATCCACCAGATCAGGTACGAGGTCATCCCCACCGAGATGCTCGGCACCGGGCCGTACCCGCCCGTCGACAACATCCTCGTCTACGACCTGGTGTGGATGGCCGTCGCCGCCGTGCTCCTGATCGTCGGTGTGATCGCCTGGCTCCGTGGCAGCTCGCGCGTCGCTCTCGCCCATGCATGACCACCACGCCGCTGCGCCGTCGATCGATCTGACGGCGGTCGTCATCGGCGCCGGTCTGATCCTCGTGCTGGTCGCCTACCTCGCGGCGGTCGTCGCATCACAGCGGCGGGGACGTCCCTGGCCGGTGTGGCGGACGGCCTGCGCCGTGGTCGGAATCGTGCTCGGGGTGATTGCGGTGGGGCCGCTCGGTGCTGCCGGTCATCACGACTTCGTCGCGCACATGTGGGGTCACCTGGTGTTGGGTATGGCGGCGCCGCTACTCCTCGTGCTCTCAGCCCCGGTCACAGTGGTGCTCCGTGGGCTACCGGTGGGGCCGGCGCGGCGACTCTCGCGGGTCCTCGGCAGCACGTACGTGCAGGTGGTTGCCCATCCCGTGGTGGCGGCGGTGCTCAACGTCGGCGGGCTGTGGCTGCTCTACACGACGGCCCTACACGGCTGGATGCACACGTTTCCGCTGGTCAACCTCCTGATTCACCTCCACATCCTGCTGGCGGGATGGGTGTTCACCGCGGCGATTCTCCAGGTCGACCCGACGCCGCATCCGCACGGATACGGCCTGCGCGCCGGGGTGCTCGTCGCCTTCCTCGCGCTGCACTCGATGCTCGGCAAGTACATCTACGCGCACCCGCCGATGGGTGTGCCCGCGCACGAGGCTCACGCCGGCGCGCAACTCATGTACTACGGCGGCGACTACATCGACCTGTTTCTCATCGTCCTGTTCTGCCTCGACTGGTACCGCCGCACCGCCCCGGCTCGGCCGCAGGGGCGAGAGGCCGTAGTTTCCGGCGCGTAACGCGCAACTCCCGTTCGTCGTTGCTGGTGCGCCGTTGCCTGACCTGCCGTGCGTGACGTTCGGCGCGTGAGCGGGGCGGCGCCCCTGCTCACCTAGGCTGTCCTCCATGACCAGCGACCCCCCTGCCGAGACGTCCGGGCTGCTCGGTGCGAGCGCGATTCGTGAACTCGCCGCCGGGTTGGGGCTGCGGCCGACCAAGCAGTGGGGCCAGAACTTCGTCGTCGACGCCAACACGGTGCGGCGCATCGTCCGACTCGCCGGGGTCGGACCTGACGACGTCGTCGTCGAGATCGGGCCCGGGCTGGGGTCGCTCACGCTGGCGCTGTTGCCGCAGGTCGCGCAGGTCGTCGCCGTCGAGGTCGACCCGGCACTCGCCGGACGCCTGCCACAGACCGTCGCCGACTTCGCCCCTGCCCACGCGGGCCGGTTGCAGGTCGTCCACCAGGACGCGATGACGATCGAGACCCTCCCCGCCGAGCCGACCGCGCTCGTCGCCAACCTGCCGTACAACGTGTCGGTGCCGGTCATCCTGCGGTTCCTCGAACGATTCCCCAGCATTGAGCGGGTGCTCGTGATGGTGCAGCTCGAGGTCGCCGAACGCCTCTGTGCCGGACCGGGATCCAAGGTCTACGGCGTGCCGAGCGTCAAGGTCGCCTGGTACGGCAGCTCGCGTCTGGTGGGCACGGTCGGACGGTCGGTGTTCTGGCCCGCGCCCAACGTCGACTCCGGGCTCGTGGAGATCGTGCGCCGCGACACACCCTCCACAGACGTTCCGCGTGAGGACGTGTTCCGGGTCGTCGACGCCGCTTTCGCTCAGCGACGCAAGACGCTGCGTGCCGCGCTGTCGGGTATCGCCGGAGGAGGCCCTGCTGCCGAGGCCGCGCTCGTCGCCGCCGACATCGACCCCCGCACCCGCGGAGAACAGCTCGACGTCGGTGCTTTCACGAGGCTGGCCGCGCACCTACCGCGATGATCTGGGCCGAGTGAGTAGTCGTACTCAGGCGCTCACTCGATCGGCGCACAAGCCTGGGGGCATACGCCCGGCACCGGCCGGGCTGCACCGCCAGGGGAGGCAGCCGTGTCGACGACATCCACGAGGTCGATCGGGACCGGACCCGCCTGGTGGGTGCTCGTCATCGCAGGGGTGGCCGGCGCGTGCATGCTCGCCTTCCTCGCCGCCTGTTACGGGCTGGCCTGGGGGATGGCTGTCGTCGACGGCTCGGTGCCGGTCGACCCCGCAGAGTTGGGTGCCCGCACGGCGATGCTCGTCATGGCCGCCTGGGCGTTGGTCTGGGGAGTGTTGCGCGCGCACGCACTGCGGGCGGGGCGCCGCCGACGTCGCGCAGACACGGGCTACGTCGTCCTCGCCGTGTGGACCACGCTCGCCGGGCTGTGTGCGGCCGGGTACGGAACCTTGTTGGTGTGCTTCGGAATCGGCGACGATCCGGCTCTGGCGAGGGTGCTCGGCGCGTCCGGTGTGGAGATCGGTCTCCTCGCCGTCACCGCTCTGTCGTGGCTGCGCCTCATCCGTCGCTGACGGACGAACTCACGCAGTCCGGCGGCACGCTCTAGGGTGAGGGCATGATCTCCGCGGCCGAACCCCGAGCCGGCGTCACCGTTCGCGTGCCCGCCAAGATCAACCTCGAGCTGTGCGTCGGGCCGCTGCGCCGGGACGGGTACCACGATCTGGCCACCGTGTTCCACGCCGTCGACCTCGTCGACCACGTCGAGGTGCGCCCCGCGGCCGAGTGGGGGATCAGCGTCGCCGGCACCGACTCTCACCTCGTTCCGGCCGACGACTCCAACCTCGCGCTTGCCGCCGCCAAGATGCTCGCCGGCACCCACACGGAGCAGGCGTCTCCCGTGCATGTGCACATCGACAAGCAGATTCCTGTCGCCGGTGGCATGGCCGGGGGGTCGGCCGACGCTGCCGGTGCCCTCGTCGCGTGCGACGCGTTGTGGGGTCTCGGGCTGGGCATCGAGGGTTTGCACGAGTACGCCGCGCGGCTGGGCAGTGACGTCAACTTCGCCCTCGTGGGCGGCACGGCCGTCGGTTCGGGGCGTGGGGAGAACGTCGTCCCCGCGCTCACCTCGGGTCAGTACGACTGGGTGGTCGTGCAGGCCGAGGGTGGGTTGTCGACGCCGGCGGTGTTCCGCGCCGACCGCGAGGTGGCCGCCCCCGAGGCGTCCGCTTCGATGCTGACCGCGCTGCGCGGCGGTGATGTCGAGGCGCTGGCCGCGGCGTTGGACAACGATTTGCAGGAGGCGGCGTTCTCGTTGCGCCCGGAGTTGGCCGAGGTGCGTGACGCGGGGCTGATGCTCGGCGCGCTGGGCGGCTTGGTATCCGGCTCTGGGCCGACGATCGTGTTTCTC
>DAMDJY010000045.1:2003-21956 GCA_032100225.1 Mobilicoccus sp. | reverse complement strand
TCGCTGCGATCAGCGAGATCTCCTCGATCATCGCCCAGATCAACGACACCCAGGCCACCATCGCCAGCGCGGTCGAGGAGCAGACCGCCACGACCAACGAGATGGGCCGCAACGTCTCGGACGCATCGGACGGTGCCACGCAGATCGCCGGCTATGTCGACCAGGTCTCCACCGCCTCCAACGAGACGACCGAGGCCGCCGCCGACACCGCCAGCGCCGCCCGCGAACTCGCCGGACGCGCCTCGGAGCTGCAGAACCTCGTCGGGCGGTTCCAGTACTGATCCAGCTCTGACCTCGCCCCCCACGGGGAGAGGACGCCGGGCTCGATCGACACGAACGGCGAGGTGGGGGCACACGCCCCCACCTCGCTGTTCGTCCTGTCCGGCCTCCGGTGTTCCGCGAGCCGGTCGGGGCGCCAGGGGTGGCGGTCATCCCCGTTATCGTGGGGGCATGACTTCGCGCGCTGCCTGGGGCTGGGGCCTGATCACGACGACCGACGCCGACACGGTGCTCGACACCTGGTTTCCGGCACCGCAGCTCGGTGAGGCCGCCGACGACCAGGCTCCCGCGGAGTTGACGGTGTTGGCCGGCGCGGACGAGCTGCGTGGCGTCACCACCTCGGTCGAGCTCATCTCGATCGACCTCGACACGGCCCCCGCCTCCGCGCCCGACGCCTACCTGCGTCTTCACCTGCTCTCCCACCGCTTGGTCGAGCCCAACACGATCAACCTCGACGGGTTGTTCGGTGCCCTGAGCAACGTTGTGTGGACCAACCACGGCCCCTGCGCCGTCGACGGTTTCGAGACCACCCGCATGCGTCTGCGCGCCCGCGGCCCGGTGCAGGTGTTCAGCATCGACAAGTTCCCCCGCATGACCGACTACGTCGTGCCCAGCGGCGTGCGCATCGGCGATGCCGACCGCGTGCGCCTGGGCGCCCACCTCGCCGACGGCACCACCGTCATGCACGAAGGATTCGTCAACTTCAACGCCGGCACTCTCGGACACTCGATGGTCGAGGGCCGTATCAGCCAGGGCGTCGTCGTCGACGACGGATCCGACGTGGGTGGCGGCGCCTCCACGATGGGCACCTTGTCCGGCGGTGGCACCGAGCGCGTCCGCATCGGCAAGCGTTGCCTGCTCGGCGCGGAGGCCGGCATCGGCATCGCTCTCGGCGACGACTGCGTCGTCGAGGCCGGGCTCTACGTCACCGCGGGCACCAAGGTCACACTCACGGACGGCCGGGTCGTCAAGGCGGCCGAGCTGAGCGGCCAGGACAACCTGCTCTTCATCCGCGACTCCGTCACCGGATCCGTGCTGGCCAAGGCCCGCGACGGCCACGGCATCGCTCTCAACTCGGAGCTGCATGCCAACTGACGCCGCATCGAAGGCCCGGCGGGCCCGACGCCGCAACATGGCCTTCGTCACGGTCGTTCTCCTCGTCGCGGCGACGATTCTCGGCGCCTACGGCGTCGAGAAGGTCTTCGTGCCCAAGGTGACCCCGGCCGGATGCCGCATCGAGGTCGGTTCCGACACGGTCACCTACGCGCCGGATCAAGCCCAGCACGCCGCCACCATCGTCGGGATCGGCCGCCGCCGAGGCCTGCCTCCGCGCGCCATGACGATCGCCCTCGCCACGGCGATGCAGGAGTCCAAGCTCCGCAATCTCGATCACGGCGACCGTGATTCGCTCGGACTCTTCCAGCAGCGGCCCAGCCAGGGCTGGGGCACACCGGCGCAGCTGCAGGACCCGGTCTACGCCACCGAAAAGTTCTACGACCACCTCGTCAAGGTCGATGGCTACCTGGAACGACCGTTGACCGACGTCGCCCAGGACGTGCAACGCAGTGGCTACCCGGAGGCGTACGCCAAACACGAGGCGCGCGCGGACTTCCTCACCGAAGCGTTCACCGGCGCTGCTCCGGCTGCGGTCACGTGCCGACTCGACGACGCGACGACGGCCTCCAGCGCGCCCGACCTCGTCGGCGACCTGAAGACTCAGCTCGGGGTCTCCACCCGGGCCCGCGGCGGCCACGTGACGGCGGTCTTCCAACAGGAGGCCACCGCCTGGGCCGCCGCGCACTGGGCGGTCGCGCACGCCGACCAGGCGGGCATCGTGGCCGTCAGCGTCGGCGACCGCACCTGGACACGCGCTATGTCCCGCTCAGCGGGCGAATGGGCGCTCGGGACCGCCGGTCACAAACCCACGGAGATCCGGATCGACCTCGCTCCCTGACCAGGCCCTCCGACGAACGAGTCGGGGGTGAGTCAGCGACCGAGGTCGATCGGGATCTGGATCCCGAGTCAGTTCAGAGGGGTCGCTCGCCGAGGCGGGAGGCGGCCGCCGCGATGCGCTCGTCGGGAGCCGTGAGGGCGATGCGGACGTGCTCGCCGCTGCGGGATCCGTAGAACGTGCCGGGGGCGACGAGGATGCCGCGCTCAGCGAGAGCGTCCACAGTTGCGAGAGCGTCACGTCCGAACGTCGTCCACAGGTAGAGCCCGGCGCGGGAATCGTCCACCCGACCACCAGTGGCCTCGATGGCGGACAGGAGGGTGCCGCGGCGGCGGCGGTAGACCTCGACCTGGGCTGCCACATGGGCGTCGTCACCCAGTCCGGCGAGCATCGCGCGCTGGACGGGCCACGGCATCATCATCCCGAGGTGTTTGCGCACCTCGAGAAGTCGCCCGACGAGGGTGGGGTCACCGGCGACGAACGCCGCGCGGTATCCGGCGAGGTTGCTCTGTTTGGACAGCGAATAGCAGACGAGAAGTCCGGTGTGGTCGCCGTCGCAGACGCGCGGGTCAAGCAGGCTCGGCACGCCCTGATACTCGGTCTCGTGACCGGCACCGCCGGCCTGTTCGAGGCGTTCTGCGTCGTCGCGCCAATCGATCTCGGCGTAGCACTCGTCACTCGCGACGACGGCGCCGTTGGCCCGGGCCCACTGCACGACCTTGCGGAGGTGAGCGACGCCGAGCACCTTGCCGGTCGGGTTGCTGGGGCTGTTGACCCAGATCAGCCCCGGGCGGGTGGCCGCGGTCGTCGGGCCGAGCTCGTTAAGGCCCTCGAAGGGCACCGGCGTGCAGCCGGCCACGCGGGCGCCGACGTCGTACGTCGGGTAGGCGATCGCGGGAAAGGCCACCGGTCGACCACGCAGACCGAGCAGGGTCGGCAGCCAGGCCACGAGTTCTTTGCTGCCGATCGTGGGCAACACACCGTCGGGGTCGAGCGTGGCGACGCCGCGTCGACGGGCGAACCACGCAGCGACAGCCTCGCGCAGGTCGGGGGTGCCCCACGCCTGCGGGTAGCCGTGGGCGTCGGACGCGGCGGCGAGCGCGTCGCGGATCAGATCCGGGGTGGGCTCGACCGGGGTACCGACGGAGAGGTCGACGATTCCGCCGGGGTGCCCGGCGGCGCGAGACTTCGCGCCCGCCAGGGTGTCCCACGGAAAGTCGGGCAGAGAGAGACTCACTCGTCGTGGCTCTGCGGGGGCAGCGCAGCGATGAGCGGGTGATCCTTGTTGATCAGACCCATCTTGGCGGCGCCACCGGGGCTGCCGAGGTCGTCGAAGAACTCGACGTTGGCCTTGTAGTAGTCGGCCCATTCGGTGGGCACGTCGTCCTCGTAGTAGATGGCCTCGACCGGGCAGACCGGCTCACATGCACCACAGTCGACGCACTCGTCAGGGTGGATGTAGAGCGAACGCTCACCCTCGTAGATGCAGTCGACCGGACATTCCTCGATGCAGGCCTTGTCCTTGAGGTCGACGCAGGGCTGGGCGATCACGTACGTCATGGAAGTTTCCTTCTCTGCCGGCGGTAGTGGGACCAAGTATGCCTGCCGGTTTCGGGCGCCGACCAGCGCCCCCGGCAAGGTTGGTGCGGTGGAGGTGTCTGTCAGCGGTGGAAGCCGCCGAAGGCACGTCGAAAGCTGACGAGCGGACCGGCACCGGGTCGAGCCTCGCGATGATGGGGCTCGGTGGCGACGACGCGGCCGACGACGATGTCGTGGTCACCGGCGCGGTGGATGGCCTCGGTGCGACATTCCAGCCGGCCCAGCGCATCGTCGAGCAGCGCCACCCCGGTGACCCCGCGATGAAACCCGAGATCACCGAACAACGGTACACCGCGGTCACGAGCCGCGAACCGCATGGCGGTAGCCACGTGGTCCTCCGGCAGGATGCTCACTCCCCACACCCCTGTACGGCGCACCTGCGCAGCGAACCGCGAGTCGATGCCGAGCGAGATCAGGACCAGCGGCGGGTCGAGCGAGACCGAGGTCAGCGAGTTGAGGGTCGTTGCGTGATCCACGCCCTCCCCGCCGCCCACGCCACCGTCGGCGCTGCCGTCCGACGCACCCGGCGCCCACGTCGTCGCGACGACGACGCCGGTGGCAAAGTCGGCCATCACCGCGCGCAGATCGTCGCCGCTCGGCGGATCGCCACCACTCGGCTGATCGTCATCGATCGGCGCTGTCGAGGCGCCACTCACTCCGTCCGTGCCATTCGCCCCGGTCACTCGGGAGCCTCCAGCGGGCCTGGCTCGGCACCCTCGGCGGGCGGTGGGTAGGGCTCGCCCGTGCCGGGGTGGATCCGAATGAACGCCTCGGCCTGGCTCAGCCGGGTGGCGATGTCGTTGCTGAGGGTGAACCAGCCGTCGTGCACGCGCACCTGGGTGCGGTGCTCGCGCAAGGCGTCGTCGCGGCGAGACCAGGCCAGGGCGCTGCCCTGCACGACGTGCGTCACGGCCGCGTCGTCGACCGCGGAAGGCAGGTACTCGTCCTCCAGTGACGGCAGGCTCCACCGCGGATCGCGCACGTTCTCGATGACCCAGCGGCGGTCCCGTTCGATCCACGAACGAGGCGTCACCACGGTGTACAGGGCGGGGACGCGTTCCAGTCGTGCGGTGGCGGCGACGGTGGCCTCGTGGACCCGGATGTGATCGGGGTGGCCGTAGCCGCCGGTGGCGTCGTAGGTGATGACGATGTCGGGATCGAGCGCTGTCAGGGCTGCGACGAGCCGCGTGACGACGTCCTCCATCGGGACGTAGGCCAACGCGCCGTCGCGGTCGTTGGCCGGCGTGCCCGCCATGCCGGAGTCGCGGAAGAACCCGGGCCCCTCCCCCGGTTCGGGTATCTCTTCGTCGGCGAGGAGCACGCCGCGAGCGCCGAGGCGAAAGAGCGCCGCCCACAGTTCTCCGCGCCGGTAACCACCGAGGCGGTCCTGCGCGTCGGGGCCGAGGTGGGCAAGCTCGGGTGGGATGACCTCGCCCTCGTCGCCGAGGGTGGCGGTCAGCACGGTGACGTCGTCGCCGCGGAGCACGTGCTCGGCGATCGTGACACCGGTGGCGAGGGTCTCGTCGTCCGGGTGCGCGTGGACCAGGACGATCTTGTGGGGCGCGTGAATCTGGCTCATGACGCCCTCACCGTATCCGGCGACGGGCCGGAGCTCACCCGGTGCTGCCCGGCGGAGCAACGCACGACCGGCAGACACCGACCCGACCCCGTTCACTCTGTCGTTCACTACTGTTCATGTCAGCCGCCGAGAGTGAGCCTCCGTCGACCGATATCCATCGACCGACACGCCGAAAGGGAGCAACCATGCAGATGGGTCTACGCGAGTACATCGACAAGATGCGCGCCGAGGGATACCGCGTCCAGACCGATGAGCACGGTTCCGACCCCGACCTCATCGACCCGGGCGGTCGCGCCGTCGACACGTGGCGCGAGCACTACCCCTACGACGAGCGCATGACCCGCAAGGAGTACGACTCGGAGAAGTACCTCCTTCAGGTCGAGCTCCTCAAGTTCCAGTACTGGACGCAGGACACCGGTCGTCGCCACATCATCGTGTTCGAAGGCCGTGACGCCGCAGGCAAGGGCGGGACGATCAAGCGCTTCACCGAGCACCTCAACCCGCGTGCCGCTCGCGTCGTCGCCCTCAACAAGCCGACGACGACCGAGGCCGGCCAGTGGTACTACCAGCGGTACATCCAGCACTTCCCCACCGCCGGCGAGATGGTCATGTTCGACCGCTCCTGGTACAACCGCGCCGGTGTCGAGCGCGTCATGGGGTTCTGCTCCGACGAGGAATACGAACTCTTCATGAAGCAGACGCCGGTGTTCGAGCAGTCGATCATCGAGTCGGGCACCTCGCTCACCAAGTTCTGGTTCTCGGTGACGACGGCCGAGCAGCGCACCCGGTTCGCCATCCGCCAGATCGACCCGGTACGGCAGTGGAAGCTCTCCCCCATGGACATCGAGTCCATCGACAAGTGGGAGGCCTACACCTCCGCCAAGGAAGAGATGTTCCGTCGCACCGACACCGACATCGCGCCCTGGGCGACCATCAAGAGCAACGACAAGAAGCGCGCCCGCATCAACGCGATGCGCCACTTCCTCGACCAGTTCGACTACGAGGGCAAGGACACGACCATCGTCTACCCCGCCGACCCCAAGATCGTGCGCCGCGGTCTCGAGGCCGTCGACGACTGAGTCGTCGAAGACGACCGAATCGCATCGCCTCGACGCCGGTGCCCGCGTAGAACGCGGGCACCGGCCCCGTATCCTGGGAGAACACCAGAACGAAGGGGTTGAGCGATGGTCGACGCAGCGACGATCCTCACGGTCACGTTCGCGCTCGGATTCACCGCTTCGCTCCTGCGCCTGCCGCCGCTGGTCGGATTTCTCGCGGCCGGGTTCGTGCTCAACGGGATGGGCTTTCATGACATCCCCCTCATCGACACGGTGGCCGACCTCGGCGTGACGCTGCTGCTGTTCGCCATCGGGCTCAAACTCGACGTGCGCACTTTGATGGCCAAAGAGGTGTGGCTCACCACGGGGCTCACCCTCGTCATCAACGTGAGCACCGGTCTGGGGTTGCTGTCGGTCCTCTCCGCAGCCGGGTACGGCCTGGCGCACCGCGAGAGCATGGGCTCGCTGGCGATCGTGGCCCTGGGCCTCGCCTTCTCGAGCACCGTGTTCGTCATCAAGTTGTTGGAGGAACGCGGCGACACGCACGCGTTCTACGCGCGGATCGCCATCGGTGTGCTCGTCGTGCAAGACATCGTCGCGGTCGTCTTTCTCACGCTCACGACAGGACATCTACCCAGCCCCTGGGCCCTGGCACTGGTGCTGTTGTGGCCCGCTGCCCGCCTGTTCCGCTCGATCTGGGGGCGCCTCGGCCACGGCGAGATGCAGTCGATGTTCGGCATCCTCATGGCCGTCGTCCCGGGGTACCTGCTGTTCGAACTCGTCGGGCTCAAGGGCGATCTCGGCGCTCTGATCATGGGCGTGCTGCTCGCCTCCCACCCCTCGGCCACGGAGCTGTCGCGCTCGCTGTTCCACGTCAAGGAGCTGCTGCTCGTCGGGTTCTTCCTGTCGATCGGGATGGCCGGCGGACTACCCACCTGGTCGCAGGCCGGGATGGCGCTCGTCCTGCTGCTGCTCCTGCCCGCAGAAGCCCTCGCCTATTCGGTCGTCCTCTGGACGATGCGAGTGCGGCACCGCACCGGGTGGCTCGTCGGTTTCGGCCTGGCACAGTTCTCGGAGTTCGGCCTCATCGTCGCCGACGTGGGCTCCGAGGTCGGGCTGGTCGACCCTGAATGGCTGGTCGTGCTGTCGTTGGCCCTCTCGCTCGGATTCGTGTTCTCCGCGCTGGTCAACGGCGTGGGTCAGCCGCTCGTCGAGCGCTTGGCCGAGCAGATGCCTGCGCAGAATCCGAACCGCCTGCACCCTGAGGACCGCCCGTCCGACATCACGGGCGCCGAAGCCCTCGTCGTCGGCCTGGGTCGTGTCGGGCGCAACGCCTACGCACGGCTGCACACCACGCACGGGCTCAACGTGGTCGGTCTCGACAGCGACGTGACCCGAGTCGAGAAGTTGCGGGACCTCGGCATGCGCGCGGTGGAGGCCGACGGTCGCGACGAGGATTTCTTGGTGCGACTCCTGGGCCACGACGCAGTGCGACTCGTCGTTGTCGCGCTGCCCACCCACTGCGCGGATGTGGTGCACGCACTTCGCGCCCAGGGGTTCACCGGCACCATCGCCACGGCCGACCGCTACGAGGACGGGGTCCAGGAGGCTCTGGCCGCCGGCGCCGACATGGCCTTCAACGCTTTTGCCGCCACCGGCCTCGAACTCGCCGACCAGGCCATTCGTGCCGAAGATGCCGGCCCACCCGACCCCTCCCCCTACCACCGCGGCTGATCTGCTCAACCGACATGCAGTGCAGCGGACTGAGACCTCAGTTCGAGGCTGGACGGTGGCGCACGGCGGCAACGCGACCGACTGTGGCGGCCTCACTCAGGGTGAATCCGTTGCTCGTCAGGGCTGATTGAGCGGCAAGATTCGTAGCGGCCGTCTCGGCCACGACCCGCGTCGCCCTCGCATTCCACGCGTGGTCGAGCACGGCCCCGAGCGCCCGTGTCGCCAGGCCCTTCCCGCGAGCCGCCCGAGCCAGCTAGATGTACTGCCCGGGGACGTTGGTCAATCGTGAGAAGGGTGGCTGGTTGCCGCAGGCGGTGTGGGGTCTGTGGTGGTTGTAGTAGTGGAGCCAGCCGTCGAGCTCCCCGCGGCGTTCGGTCTCGCTCGTGTAGCAGCGGGCGTAGGCCCAGCCGTCGGCCAGGGTGCGGTGGAATCTCTCGATCTTGCCGTTGGTCTGCGGCCGGTACGGCCGGGTCCGCTTGTGCCTGATGCCCAAGTCCGCGCAGGTGTCGCGCCACAGGTGTGATCGGTAGGCGCCTCCGTTGTCGGACAGGACCCGCTCGACGGTGACACCGCGGGCGTTGAACCACTCGACGGCCCGGACGAGGACTGCGGTGGCGGTGAGGGCGGTTTCGTCGTCGTGGATCTCGGCGTAGGCGACGCGGGAGTGGTCGTCGATGACGGTGTGGACGTAGGCCTTGCCCATCAGGGGGTCTCGCCACTTGTTGCGAGGCTTGCCAAGTGTGCCGGCCCGGTTCTTCTCGCCTTGTTGTCGGCCGACGTAGCGCCAGCCCCCGCCGTCGGGGATGTTGCCGAGCTTCTTGACGTCGACGTGCAGCATCGCACCAGGATGGTCGTGCTCGTAGCGTCGGACGGGCTCCCCGGTGGCGCGGTCGACGTGCGACAGCCGGTTCAGGTGCGCGTCGGCCAGGATCCGGTGGACCGTGGATGGCGCGATCCCCAGCCGACACGCGAGTTGCACCGGCCCCTCGCGCAGGCGCAGCCGGAGCTGGATGCAGCGCTTGGTCGTGGCCTGGTTGGTCTTGGTGGGCGAGCGGTGCGGGCGGGAGGAGCGGTCTTGCATGGATTGGCCAGCCCGGTAGCGGTCGGCCCAGCGTTTCACGGTGGGCCAGGAGACTTGAAGCGGGCGGCGACCTCGCTGATCGGCCAGCCCTGGTCGACCACGAGCTGGCCGACGATCAGGCGGTGGCGTGGTGTGAGGGCGGCATTGGGGTGTGACATGGGATTGCTCCTGTGGCATGGCAACGGCGCTGGATCCCAGGGATCCAGCGCCGTGCGGTTTGAGGTCGGTCAGCCTCGAGCGGTGGCGATGATGTCGCCCCGGGCGAGGGTGTGGGAGCTGATGGTGAATCCGATCATTGCCGGGCTGGCGTTCGCGGCGACGGAGAGCTTGTCAGTGTCCAGTGCCGTGACGGTCAGATAGTAGTGGTGCGACTGGTCGCCCTTGGGTGGTGCGGCGCCGAGGTATCGGGCCATGCCGGCGTCATTTGTTGCCTGGACGCTGCTCTTGGGCAGGGTCGTGGACTTGAGTGCCCCGGCGCCTGCGGGGAGGGTATGCGTGGTGGCTGGGATGTCGTAGACGACCCAGTGCCAGAAGCCCGACCCAGTGGGTGCGTCGGCGTCGTACATGGTCACGACGTAGCTCTTGGTCTTCGCGGGCCCTGCGGTCCAGCTCAATTGGGGCGACTGGTCCTGGCCGTTCGGGACCCCGAACAGACCCGACAACTGCGGCGTCGCGAACTGCTGCCCGTCATGGACTGAGGTGCTGGTGACCGCCAGGCGCGGAACTGCGGGCAGCTTCGCGTAGGGATTGGTCGTCGCAGCATCCGCAGCGCTCGCCGTGCTGGGGTTCGTGGACTGCGAGGGCGGAGCGCTTGGCGTGGTGCTTGTGCTGCAGGCACTGAGTGTGACCGCGGCGGCCATGACGCACGCCACGGTGATGCTGGTCGTCGCTCTGCTCATCGGTGTGCCTTCTGAGCCACGAGTTCGCCGTGGGGCAGGAAGAACCAGGCGTCCGGATCGGAACCCCACCTGCGCCAGTCGTCGGCGATCTGCTGCAGCGCGGACTGGTCGACTCCGTCGGCGGTCGCGCGCTGGGCGAAGTTTGAGGTCAGCACGCGGTCGGCTTGGGAGTTGCCCCACCAAGTGGCCGCCTCGGGCGTCGCGTAGGTCCAGGTGGACGAGCCGGACATCACCACCTCCAGGTCGGCCGCGTTGGCCCAAGCACGCAGGCGCCGCCCAGCGTCGGGTTCTCCGCCGCCCTGGCGGGCGGTGCGGCAGTAGGTGTCACGCCACTGGCCCAGGCCGGGTAGTTCGGGGAACCATGCCATGGCGCCATAGTCGGCATCCCGGACAGCGATGAAACCGTCCGGTGCGCAGTAGCTCTGCATCGCCTGCAGGGCAGCGACCGGGTCGCTGAGGTGCTGCAGGACCTGGTGGGCGTGAACGACGTCGAACGACCCCGGCTCCACGTGCAGGTCGAAGAGGTCTCCGACGACGAAGGTCGTGGTCTGGTCCCCCCGAGCCTGGGCGGCCTGCTGTGCCGCGGCAATCGCCTCGGTGGAGAAGTCGACTCCCAGCACCGGGGCGCCAACGCGCTCTGCGAGGTCGAGAGTGATCGAGCCAGGCCCGCAGCCCAGATCGAGGATCCGCATGCCAGGGCGGAGGCGGTCCAGGAAGTACGCGCAGCTGTTCTCCGCGGTCCTGGCTGCGTGCGAGGCCAAGACGCTGGGCTGATACCCGTGGCTGTACTGCGCCGGGCCCATGTCGGAGATGGAAGTCATGCCCACAGGCTAGATTCGGAATCTCGCATAATGAAATACGTGTCTCATATATCAAGAAAGCGACTCGGCTGTTCGCTGGATCGCTGCGAGGGCATCGAGCACGCCATCCAGCCTTTCGGGAGGCACCGCACCACGCAGCGCGGCCTCCAAGGCAACCACTCGCTCATCAGCAAGACCAAGGCTGGCGCGGCCACGGTTCGTCAGGGTCAGTACGCGCGACCGTCCTCCATAGGGCGACCGCTCGATTGCGACGAAACCCCCATCCACAAGTCGTATCACGGTCTGACTCATAGCCTGCTGGCTCACCTCACACGCGACCGCGAGCTGCGTGGCAGTCGCCCTGTCGACTCGGTCCAGCATGAGCAGGGCGCTGTACTGGGCCTTCGTGAGGCCACTGTCCTGAATGACACGATCCTTCGCTGCCTGACTCGCCTCCGAGGCATGACGAAGACGAGTCAGAAGTCGATCCATCGGATCCATGATCTGAGACTAAACAAGGAGTTGTGATAACACAATCGGCGGTTTCAATGGATCAACGTCCCCGGTCAGTACAGCTAGATACCGGTCTCCAGCTCACCCACCTGAGCGCTGCGGGCCAGTCGGACCGCGCCGACCGGAGCCGTCGTCACGATGGCCCACACCGACTCACCGGCGTCGTCGAGCCCGGCGGCGCACCGGGTGAGGTACTCGCCCAGCCAGGTGATGCGCTCCGGCGTCCAGTTGTCGCCGGAGGTCAGCGGCGGGGTCACGTCGTCGGGGTGGGCGTCGGCCACAGCCACGGCGATCACCGCCTCGGCGACCGGCCCCGTGGCGGGCACCAGCGTCATCGTGTCCATGGTCCGAGGGTAGGTACGGCTCGTCGCGCGCAGGACAACGAGGGCAGCGATTGCACTTTGCTAGCATCGGTGTATGTCGACGCTCTACATTCGCGAGGTACCTGACGACGTCGCCGAGACGCTGAAGAAGCGAGCAGCTGCCCAAGGGCAGTCGTTGTCCGCCTACGTCGCGGCGCAGCTGTCGGTCATTGCGGCCAGGCCCACGAACGCCGAAGTCGTTGCGCGCCTGGCGACCCGTGACCGAAGCAGTGGCCCCACCACCACGCAGATCCTGGACGAGCTCGGTGCGAGCCGCCGATGATCGTCGTCGACGCGTCGGCCATGGTGGAGGCGCTGGTCGGCCGCGCCCCTGATCCTCGGTTGTTCGAGCTCCTCGGCGGCGATCTGCACGCGCCCCACCTGATCGATGTCGAGGTGACCTCGGTGCTGCGCGGGCTCAGCCTGGGCGGCCGGGTCGGAATCGATACAGCAGAGAACGCGCGGCTGGACCTGGCCGGCCTCGACGTCGTGCGCCACGAATTCGCTCCGTTCGCCGACCGGGTGTGGGCGCTCCGGCATCAGTTCACCAGCTACGACGCCTCGTACCTCGCCCTCGCCGAGGCGTTGGACGCACCACTCGTGACATGCGACGCCAAGCTCGCCACTACCGGTCATCGCGCCCAGATCCTTCTCATGACCGGTAGTCGGTGAACTGTCGAGCCACTCAGGCCGGAACAGGATCCTGTGGAAGCGCGGATGATCCGGGTAAGCACGCAAAGGGGTAGCCCGCGTACGGTGTCGTGGTGTCCGACTTCGCCTCTGCCTTGACCGACCGTAACGTTCTTCTCCTCTTCGGGATGACTCCCCCGCGGGTCACCGTGACGCAGGAACGCGCGGGTGAGATCGCCGACGCGATGGTCCGTCGCCTCGACGGCCTCGAGATCGACGGCCTCGTGCTGTACGACCTCGACGACGAGAGCGAACGCACCGACGAAGAGCGGCCGTTCCCCTTCCTCGAGACGATGGACCCAGCGGCGTTCCACGCCGAGCACCTCGACGCGTTGGACGCACCGGCGATCATCTACCGCGCCATCTCCAAGTACGACGAGTCGACGCTGACGTCATGGCTGAAGTCGGTACCGGAGGGCGCGCCGACCGTGTTCGTCGGCGCCCCGTCCTCCGACCGACAGACCGACATCTCGCTGCCCGACGCCCAGGCGTTGTGCCGAGCCCTCCGGCCCGATGTGCCGCTCGGCGCCGTGATGATCCCCGAACGCCATACCGGCCGCGGTGACGAGCACAAGCGCCTCATCCACAAGCAGGAGGCGGGCGTCACCTTCTTCGTCTCGCAGGTGGTCTACGACGTCACCGCCGCGAAGAACCTCGCGTCCGACTACGCCTACGCCTGCCGCGCCCGGGGCCTCGCGCCCGCCCGCCTCGTGTTCACGCTCTCCCTGTGCGGCTCACTCAAGACGCTCGCGTTCCTCGGCTGGCTCGGCGTCGACGTGCCCCAATGGGTCGAGAACGAGCTCAAGCACACCCCCGACCCGCTCGGCCAGTCCGTCGTCCACGCCCTCGACACGGCCCGTGAGCTGCGCGCCTTCTGCCGCTACCTCGGCGTGCCCATCGGATTCAACGTCGAAAGCGTCTCGATCCGCCGAGCCGAGATCGACGCCGCCGTCCACGTCGCCCGCCAGATCTCCTTCGAGATGCGCCGCTGATCTCTCCTACGAGCGGATCGCGGGCCGTCACCGTGGGAAGGCGGCAGCCTCGACGACCGCTCCGTAACCTCCGGGCATGACGACGCACGAACGGCCCCGCACCGAGCCTGTCCCCGGGCACTCCCCGCTGCACACCGTCGGCCTTCGTCGTCATGCTCACCCGCGGCGTGTTCACCCACCTCGACCCGACGCACCTCACGCCTCACGTCGAGCTCGTCGCGCCGCGTCTCGACGCCGGGGCCCTCGTCGCGATCGCGCTGCCGTTGTTCATCGTGACGATGACCAGCCAGAACATCCCCGGCATCGCCGTCCTCGGCTCGTTCGGCTACCGGCTGCGCATGCGCGAACCGCTGCTCTACAGCGGTGCCGCGTCTGCCGTGGGCGCCCTCGCCGGTGGACACGCGATCAACCTCGCGGCGATCTCCGCGGCCCTCGCCGCCGGGCCCGAGGCAGGACCCGACCGTGATCGCCGCTGGATCGCGGGAGTCTCCTGCGGCCTGACCTACCTGTCGTTCGCCCCGCCGGTCGGCGTCGTGGTGGCCGTCGCGACCGCAGCTCCCCCGGGCATCGTCGAGACCATCGCCGGCCTGGCCCTGCTCGCCACATTCGCGTCGGCGATGTTCTCGGCCCTCGCCGACCCGGCCGTCCGTGAACCCGCCGCCATGGCGATCGTCGTCGCCGCCTCCGGCATCACCATTGCGGGAATCGGCGCCGCCTTCTGGGCACTGCTCGCCGGACTCGTCCTCCACGCCCTCCTGACTCGTCGCCCTGCCTGAGCTGAGCTGGGCCTGAGCTGAGCAGTGCTGCCGACCTGCCACGAACGACGACGAGGCCGGAACCACCTGAAGTGGCTCCGGCCTCGTCGGCGGTGATCGGTGCGTCAGTCGTCGAGGAGCTTCTCGCCCGCGGCGAGGATCACGCACGTGGTGAGAACCTGCAGGGCCGCTTCGAGCTCGTCCGTCGTGGGGAACGAGGGGGCGATGCGGATGTTGCGGTCGGCCGGGTCGGCGCCGCCGGGGAACGTCGCGCCTGCAGGGGTGAGGGCCACACCGGCATCCTTGGCGAGCTGCACGACGCGCTTGGCCGTGCCGGGCACCACGTCGAGGTTGACGAAGTAGCCACCCTTGGGGTCGCTCCACGTGGCGATGCCGAGCGCGCCGAGGTCGCCCGCGAGCGCCTTGGCGACGGATGCGAACTTGGGCTCGAGGATCGCGCGGTGCTTCTCCATGTGCGCGAGCACGCCCTCGGTGTCACCGAAGAAGCGCACGTGACGCAGCTGGTTGATCTTGTCCGGCCCGATGGAACGCATCGAGTCACGGGCGAGGAACCAGGCCACGTTGGCCGGGGAGCCACCGAAGAACGAGACGCCACCGCCGGCGAACGTCACCTTGGAGGTGGAGGCGAAGACGAACGGGCGATCGGGGTTGCCTGCCTTCTCGGCGGCCTCGAGGATCGAGGCCAGCTGGTCGTGCTCACCCGAGAGGTGGTGGATGGCGTAGGCGTTGTCCCAGTAGATGCGGAAGTCCGGTGCGGCCGTGGTCATCTCGGCGAGGCGACGGACGACGTCGTCGCTGAACGTCATGCCCATCGGGTTGGAGTACTTGGGGACGCACCAGATGCCCTTGATGCTGGCGTCGGCGGCCACCAGGGCCTCGACCTCGTCCATGTCCGGGCCCTCGGGCGTCATGCCGACGGTCTTGAGCTTGACGCCCAACTCGTCGCACACCGAGAAGTGGCGGTCGTACCCCGGCGACGGCGCGAGGAACGTGACCTCTTCACCGGCCCAGGGCTTCTCGCCACCGGGCAGGGCGTGGAAGAAGCTGCTCGCGAGCACGAAGTGCATGAGGCTCAGCGAGGAGTTGTCGCGCGCGACGAGCTGATCGGCCGGGACGTCGACGAGCGGTGCGAACATCTCGCGCAGGGCCGCGAGCCCCTTGGGCGCACCGCCGTAGTTACGGGCGTCGCCCTCGTCGCTCGTGTGGTCACCGGGCTGCAGCGCGCCCAACATGTCTTCGGAGAGGTCGAGCTGCGCCGCGCACGGCTTGCCGCGAGTGATGTCGAGCTTGAGGCCCGAGGACGCGAACTCCTCGTAGCGCTGGCGTGCGGCCTCGCGCGCGGCGGCAAGTGCGTCGCGGTCGATGGTGTCGGTCATCGGGTTCTCCCTGGTTCGAGTGCATCTGCCCTGCGCAGCGTATCCCGGCGCGGGCGTGCCCGGTCGGCGACAATCCCTCCATGGATCTGGACGAATATTCACGCTTGAGCGCGATCGACATCTCCGAGGGTGTCCGCGCAGGTCGGCTCGCGCCACGTGAGGTGGTGACGGCGGCCCTGGCTCGAATCGCGTCCGAGAACCCGCGCCTCAACGCCGTCGACGTCGTGCGCCCTCAGGCTGTTGACGAGGCCGATGCGGTCGACCGCACAGCTCCCCTCGCGGGCGTGCCCGTTCTCATCAAGGCCGAGATCGACGTCGCGGGCCTCGTCACGACGTTCGGTGGCCGCGCGGGCGGCGAACCTGCGCTCGAGGATTCCGAGGTCGTCCGCCGCCTGCGCGCTGCCGGTGCCGTCGTGGTGGGCACCACCCACATGCCTGAGTTCGGCCAGTTCCCCTTCACCGAAGGCGCCGCGTGGGGCATGACGCGCAACCCGCACGACCCCACGCGCTCCCCCGGCGGCAGCAGTGGCGGTTCGGCCGCGGCCGTCGCAGCCGGTCTCGTACCCGTGGCGATCGGCGGCGACGGAGGCGGGTCGATCCGTATCCCGGCATCGTGTTGCGGCGTGGTCGGGCTCAAGCCTGTGCGCGGACGCGTGAGCACGTCGCCGCACCCGGATCTCTGGGGAACGTTGGGCACCTTGGGTCCACTGACACGGACCGTCGCCGACACTGCTCTCGTCTACGACGTGATCCGGGGAACGACTGGGGCCGACCGATTTTCGGCTCCCCAGCCGGCCGAGTCGTTCGTCGATGCGGCGACTCGGACACCGGCACCGTTGCGCATCGCCTGGCTGACGCAGGCATCCGTGGCCGGGGTGATGACGAATCGGGAGGTCACCGCAGTGGTGGCAGCCACAGCCGAGCGCCTCGCCGGGGCCGGCCACCACGTCGAGAAGGTCGTCGGCAGGTGGCCCCTCGCACAGGCGAGTTTCGTCCCGCAGTTCTACGCCGCAGTGAGGGACGAATGTCGCCGCGTCGCTCACCCTGAGCTTCTCGAAGCCCGCACACGCACCACCGCGCGTCTGGGCTCGGTGGTGACGCCGCAGCTGCTCGCCCGTGCGGAAAACGCCGGTGAGGCACTGGCCCGCACGGTCGAGACGCGGTTCGCCGACTACGACATCGTTCTCTCCCCGACGCTCGCCTGCGTCCCACCGCCAATCGGTCAGCTCGACGCGGTGGGCGCGGCGCGGGCTCTCACACGCGCGTTGCCGATGGTCGCCTTCACGTCGCTGGCCAACGTCACCGGCCACGCGGCGATGTCGCTCCCCGCAGGCACGAGCTCTGACGGGCTGCCCATCGGAGTACAGCTCTACGCCCCCGGCGGGGACGAGACGCGACTCCTCCCCCTCGCGGCCCAGCTCGAATCACTCCTCGCCACGATGTGAGCCGGCGTGAGCCGGCCTGACGTGACGTCGCGGCGGGCGTCCCAGCTGAGCGGAGTCACATGGCAGCGCACCGCCCTCGGTCGGAGACGATCCGGCCGAGGGCGGTGCGGTGTTCAGGGTCGCGACGGTATGAGCGTCGAACCTGGGGCGAGCGTGGCGATCAGATGAGGCCGGCTTCGCGCACGAGGCGTCCGATCTGCGTCTTGTCCAGTGAGCCCGAGCTGTCCATGTCCATCGCGCGGGAGCTGCTGTTCGGCGTCAGCGGCGAGCACCACGACGAGGTCGCCGAGATCATCGAGGCCGTCGAGCTGGCCGTCGTCGGAATCCTGCAGCGCGCCGGGGCCACGACCCATGCCGACAGTGCTGCCCGCCTCGTCGTCTCCGGCTGCCTGCTCGAGATCAACCGCACCCGCACCGGACGCGCCGACGCCGCCTCCGTCCAGACCCGCCTGCGCGACATCGTCGAGGTCGTCGTCCGCGGCGCAGTGACCTCCTGACCCGAGGTCGTCGACCGCGCCGAGAACGCAGCCGAGGACGCACATGAGGATGACGCCCAGGGGCGCGAGGAGCGACGCGGCTGCATCGGCGTCGACCTTCAGGCCTCGGACCTTGTTGTCGCGCACGTCCAGAGCAAGGTTGCGGCTGCCGGAGAGATCGGCGTCGCGCATATCGCACGAGCGAAAAGATGATCCCGCGAGGTCGCAGTCGCGCATCACGACGTGACGCAGATCGGATTCGTCGAGGTCGCATTCGAGCAGGCCGCAGTCGGTGAACTCCCAGCGCGACATGTCGCGGCCGGCAAACCCACACAGGTGCAGGCGGGTGCGTTCGAAGCGGCACGGATCGAGCACGACGCTGGGCGCGAGCAACGAGAACGACGTACCGACGATCCGGCACCCCACGAACGTGCATCCGTTGAGCGACGCGTCGGTCCAGTCGAGGCCGGCGAGGCTGCAATCCTCGAACCTGCAGTCACGGAATGCGGCGCGGCGCAGAGCAGCGTCGTCGAACACGATGCCGGTGAACGTGCACGCCTCGAACTCCACGCCTCGCAGATCGCCGGCCGTCGTCTTCGGTCCGAAGTCCTGGTCGACCACCTCGAGACCCAGCTCGCTCAGATCCATGGTGCTTGCTCCTTTTTCACGGACAAGTCGGTCAAAGCCAGCCGCTGTCGATGGCGATGCCGGCGGCCTCGGCCCGTGTGCGCGCACCCGTCTTGCCGATCGCCGCCGACACGTGATTGCGGACCGTCCCCTCCGACAGGTGCAACACCCGTGCGACGTCCGCGACGGTACCGCCCAGCCGCGCTTCACGCAGCACATCGGCCTCACGGGCGGTCAAAGGCGACCGGCCGCTCACCATCGAGTCGACGGCCAGAGCAGGATCCACCACCCGCAGTCCCGCGTGCACCCGACGAACAGCCTCCGCCAGGCCCTCGGCCGGGGTGTCCTTGACGACGAATCCCGCTGCCCCCGCCTCGAGCGCGCGCCGCACGTACCCGGGGCGCCCGAACGTCGTGACGATGAGGACCCGCGTCGGTACGCCGGCATCCCGAAGCGCGGCTGCCGCGGCGATGCCGTCCACCCCCGGCATCTCGACGTCGAGCAGCGCCACGTCGGGCCGGGATTCGCGGACGGCGTCGAGCACTTCGTCGCCACGACCGACCTCCGCGACGACCTCCAGGTCGGCTTCGAGGGCGAGGAGAGCGGCGAGCGCGCCCCGCACGAGGGCCTGGTCGTCAGCGAGCAGCAACCGGATCGTCACGTGCCCATCCTCGCGCGCTCCGGTGGCGACGCGGGCGAGTCGTCGACCACGACGCGCAGGACCGTCCCCCGGCCATCCGGCCCGGACTGCACCGTCATCACCGCACCGGCCAGACGTGCGCGCTCGGCGAGACCGATGAGCCCGTTGCCAGGAGGCGCGTCCGAGGAGATACCGGGTCCGTCGTCCCCCACCTCGACACCCGCCGGAGAGAGAGTCACCCAGGCATGGTGCGCGCCGGAGTGCCGCACGACGTTGGTGACTCCCTCGCGCACGGCCCAGGCCGCGACGTCGCGCAGGTGAGTGGGCATGTCGTCGACGGCGCCAGGCAGATCGGCCTGAATCTGCGCCGCGGCGAGCGCCCTACCGGCGCCGACGATCTCGCCCGTGAGTGACAGAGCGCGAACAGCACGATGAGCGTGAAGCCTGCTCCTCCGCGCAGCCCGCCGATCCCCCAGGCCTGCGCCAAGGGAAAGGCGAGGAACACGAGAAAGAAGGCGGCGAACAGAGTGCGGGCGCGATCGGAGCGGTATCGACCAGCGGGAGACCCGTCACGTCCGGCCGCCGTACCGCAGGAGTCGACCTGCTCTCCGGCGGCGTCGGTCGTGTCGGTGGCGTCCACGTGATTCACGGTACGCATCACTCACGCCCCGCGACGGTGCGGTAGCGCCAGATGGCGACGGCGATGAAGAGCGCGGTCCACCCGAGGTAGACGCGGGGCACGGCCGGGCGCGACGCTGCGGCGAGGCGTGTCTGCCCGTTCGGGGCTTCGCCGGGCGTGGTGACGGGCGTGGTGATGGTCATCGGTTCTCCCGGGTGAGCGTGACGAAGGCGTCTTCGAGGGCGTTGGAGGTGATCTCGATATCGGTGGCGGCGGTCGTCATGATCAGGTCGCGGGCGAGCACGTCGGAGTCGAGCGTGTGGAGCACGACGGTGTCCCCGTGTCGCTCGAACGTGCGCGTGGCCGGGTGCGCGCGCAGATGGTCGTCGAGACCGGGGTCGGGGAGAACCGCGCGGATCCGCCGTCCCAACGCTCGTCCTTTGACCTGCGCAGGCGT
>DAMDJY010000045.1:0-1978 GCA_032100225.1 Mobilicoccus sp. | reverse complement strand
CCGCCACAACGCGGCCGGCGCTCATGAGGACGATGCGGTCTGCGATGTCGTCGGCCTCGGCGAGGTAGTGCGTCGCGAAGACGATCGTCAGGCCCCGTGCGGCGTCCTGCCTGATCGCGGTCCAGAAGTCGCGGCGGGCCGCCACATCGAGCCCGGTGGTCGGCTCGTCGAGGAGGAGCAGGTCGGGATCGGGCAGGAGGGCGAGCGCGAACCGCAGCCGCTGTTGCTCACCCCCCGAACACCGGCTGACCCGCGTGCTCATGACCTGGGTGAGCCCGGCCCGCTCGGCGACCGCCTCGATGTCGCCGGTGCGTCCGTGCAGGTCGGCGATCATCTGCAGGGTCTCACCGACGGTGATCCGCGGCAGGAGTCCCCCCGTCTGCATGACCGAGGAGATCGATCCGGCGGCGACGGCGTCGGCCGGGCGACCCCCGAGGACCGAGACGCACCCGCTCGTGGGTTCGGTGAAGCCGAGCACCATGTCGAGGAGGGTCGTCTTGCCGGCGCCGTTGGGGCCGAGGAGAGCGACGATCTCACCGGGGCGGATCGTCAGGTCGACGCCACGAACTGCCTCGACCGGGCCCGCCGCCCCGCGGGGAGCAGGAAAGGTCTTGTGGAGGTCACGGATGTCGACGGCCGCAACCGTGGGGCCTGTGGGCGACCGCGTGTCTGAGGTGCTCGTCGTCGTCATGTCCCCACAGTCCCGCCGACCATGTCGCCCGACATCGTCCACCCGTCACCGTCTGCCCCTGACATCCGTCACGGGTGGCGCCGTCGTGCTGCGGCACTGCGTCGCCCCGGGTCGACGAACATGCGAAAGGCGGCGATCCCGTGCCTGGGATCGCCGCCTGCGCAGAGGGTGCAGTGTCAGCCGCGCTTGTGGTTCATCGAGCGCACGATGGCGTCGCCGATCGACTGGACGAGTTGCACGATGACGATGAGCACGACGACCGACATCAGCAGCACCGGCGCATTGAACCGCTGGTAGCCGTAGCGGATGGCGAAGTCTCCGACGCCACCACCGCCGATGGCGCCGGCCATCGTCGAGTACCCGATGAGGGTGACGAGGGTGAGCGTGGCGCCCGCGACGAGTCCGGGCATGGACTCGGGGATGAGCACCTTGCGCACCGTCTGCCACGTGGTCGACCCCATCGACTGGGCCGCCTCGATCTTGCCGTGTGCCACCTCACGCAGCGCCGACTCGACGACCCGCGCGTAGAACGGGATTGCGCCGACGGCCAGCGGCAGGATCGCCGCAGTGGGCCCGTACGCCGTGCCCACCACCGCTCGTGTGAGCGGGATGAGCACGATGATGAGGATGAGGAACGGCAGAGATCGCGTGAGGTTCACGATCCACCCGAACAGCCCATAGAACAGGCGGTTGGGGCGCATCCCGTCGGGTGCGGTGAGGCGCAAGACGACCCCGAGCAGCAGGCCCAGGATCAGGGTGATGACGAACGACCACCACGTCATCCAGGCCGTCTCACCGAGTGCGGTGAGGAGTTCGGGCAGGGCATCGGTCCAGGGTGTCTGGTTCATGCTGCCGTCACCGTCACTCCGCGCTCCCGCAAGTAGTTCACGACGGACTCGTCCGAGACCTGGTGTGCTTGGTACGCCACGCGCAATCGGCCCACCTGATGTCCCGCGACGCGTTCGAGGGTGCCGCCGAGGATCGAGACCTCGACGCCCAGATCACGCGAGAGGCGGGACAGGCTCGGCTCGATGGCCCGTTCGTCGGAGAACGCCAGGGTGAGGTGGCGCCCCGGGATCGACAGGTCGTGTTCGCCGGTGGGCAGCAGGATCTCGGCGAGACGGGAGTCGGGATTGCCGACGAGCTGGAGCAGCGGCCCCTGCTCGACGAACCGGCCCGCCTCCATCAGCGCAGCCGAGTCGCAGATGCGCCGCACGACCTCGGCCTCGTGCGTGATGAGCACGACGGTGACGCCGGTGGCCTCGTTGACCTGCTTGAACAGGTCCA
>DAMDJY010000044.1:0-22299 GCA_032100225.1 Mobilicoccus sp. | reverse complement strand
CGGGGCCGTGGATGCGGGCCTTCTCCTCGTCCTCGGCACCCCAGAGGATCGCCTCGGAGCCGGGAGTCGTGTCGAGCAGCACCTGCACGAGCGGGATCGAACCGCCCGAGCCGTGGGTGACGCACGGCTTGCCGAAGACCTCGCTCATGGCCTCCATCGCGAGCGTGGTGGCCGCGCCGCCCTCGGGTGCCTTCCAGGCGCCGAAGAGCTTGTGGTCGGAGATCTCGAGCTGCACCCCGCGCGGCGCGAACTTGTTCAGGTGCGCCTCGATCGCGGCGAGCTGAGCCTGCGGGTCCGAGCCGGGCACGATGCGGACGCTCACCCGCGCGGTGGCCTGCGGGATGACGATGTTGGACGCGCCCGCGACCGGGGGCGCGTCGATGCCGATGACCGTCGCGGCCGGACGGCTCCACAAGCGGCTCGCGAGGTGGCCCGATCCGGTGAGCTCGACACCCTCCAGCACGCCTGCGCTGGAACGGAAGTCGGCCTCGTCGAGGTCTTCGTCACCCGGCCACGCGTAGGAGTCGAGGCCCTCGATGACGGTGGCCCCGGTCTCGTCGTACATCGAGGAGAGAAGCTGGATCATCGCGACCAGGGCGTCGGGGGCTGCCCCGCCGAACAGGCCCGAGTGCAGGGCGGATTCGATGGTGCGCACCGTGACAGTGACGGACACGTCGCCGCGCAGGCCCGTCGTCAGCGCCGGGTCGCCCACGCGCTGGTTGCCGGAGTCGGCGACGACGAACACGTCGGAGGTGAAGTCGGTCGGGTGCTCCTCGACGTACGCCTCGATGTGGCTACCCGTCTCCTCCTCGCCCTCGACGACGAGACGCACGGTCACGGGCGGCTTGCCCTCGAACGCGGCGAGCGTCGCGATGTGGGCGACCACGCCGGACTTGTCGTCGGCGGCGCCGCGGCCGTACCAGCGGCCGTCCTCCTTCTCGGTCAGGGTCCACGGGTCGGTGGTCCAGCCCTGACCCTCGGGCGCGGGTTGCACGTCGTAGTGCGCGTAGAGGGTGACCACGGGCGAGCCCTCCGGCCCGGGGATCTCGGCGAAGATCGCCGGGTAGGCGCCCTTCCCCAGGTCGAGCAGACGTACCCCGTCGACCCCGGCCTCACGGAACATGCCCAGCAGGTCCTCGGCGATGGCCTTCATCGGCGCTTCGGGAAAGCCCGGGAACGCGATCGAGCTGTGCCCCACGAGGGTCTCGAGCGTCTGGCGCACCTTCGGCATCTGCTCGCGCGCCAGGTCTTTGGCCTGCTGGGTGTCCATGTGGCTCCTTCGGGGGTGGTGATGGAGATGCGGACCTCAAGAACGACACACATGGGTCTGTCGGCCCGCGACTGGTCTCTGCAGCATTGCAGGTCAGCGGCACGGGCGAGCCGAGTTCCGAGATCGATGTGTGTCGCTCTTGAGGTAGGACGCGAGAAGACCCGCGGGCCCTCGGCTCAGTGCCTCAGCCGAGGGCGTCGACGAGGGCGGGCAGAGCGGTGGCTGCGGTGGCGCGCCACACGTGGTCGACGCCGAGGGACAGCTCGGTGTCGACGGGGTTGATCTCGACGACGGTGACGCCGTGACCTCGGGCGATGTCGGGCAGGGAGGCGAAGGGGTACACGATTCCGGAGGTGCCGACGACGAGCACGAGGTCGGCATCCAGGCACGCATCTACCGCCGCGTCGAACGCCCCCTCGGGCAGCATCTCGCCGAACCACACGACGCCGGGCCGCACGTATTCGCCACACTCCTCGCACAGCGGCGGCTCCAGGCGTTGGACGGGTTCGGTGGGGATGCCGGGGTCACCCTCGAACGGGGCGTCGCACTCGGCACAGCGCAGCTCGAACAGGCTGCCGTGGACGTGAGCTAGTACCTCGCTCCCACCGCGTTCGTGCAGGTCATCGACGTTCTGCGTGGCGATGCGCACCTCGACCCCGTCCCGCTGCGCCCACTGCGCCAGTGCCACGTGGCCGGCGTTGGGCTCGACCGAGCGCACTAGACCCATGCGCCACGCGTACCAGGCCCACACGAGCTCGGGGTCGGAGTCCCACCCCTTCGGCGAGGCCAGCGTGATGGGGTCGAACTCCTCCCAGAGGCTGCCCTCGGCGCCGCGGAAGGTCGGCACGCCACTCTCGGCCGACATCCCGGCCCCGGTGAGAACAGTGACGCGGCGGGCCGCGCGGGCTGCCGTCAGCACGGCGCCGGGCACATCGAGGGGGTTGTGGGGGCTGGTCACGTCGTCCAGGGTCATGCCGACATCATGGCGGGTCAGGCGCTGGTCAAGAGTTACTCCAGTGCGGGTATGAACTCGGGCTCGCCTCGACCACCCCGGCGGCAGCCCTCATAGCGTGGAGCAGGTGGACGGGCGCACGCACGTGAACACGACGGGCGAGGCCCGACCGCAGGCACTCTGGGTCTTCATCGGGGTGTCGGTCTTCGCGCTGGCCGGAACGAGGCTGGCGAGTATCGCGGTGCCCTGGTACGTGCTGACGACCACGGGCAGCCCCACCCTGACCGGCCTCGTCGCGTTCGCCGAGATGGCCCCGTACGTCGTGGTCAAGGCACTCGCGGGGCCGTGGATCGATCGGGTCGGACCGGTGCGCGTCTCGATCCTGTCGGCGGCGGCCAGCGCCCTCGCGGTCGCGGCCGTCCCGCTCCTGCACGGCTCCGGCCTGCTCGGATACCCGGCGTTGGTCGTGCTCGTCGCGCTGATCGGGATCTTCCGCGCTCCCGGTGACGGCGCCAAGGTGACGCTCATCCCGATGGTCGCGAAGGCCTCGGGCTCCACGTTGGAACGGGTCAGTGGCGCATTCGGCGCGGTCGACCGGCTCGCGGCGACGCTGGGAGCGGCGTTCGGCGGGCTGGTCATCGCCGTGGTCGGCGGCGCGAACGCCCTGTGGCTGACGGTCGGCACCTTCGCGCTGGACGCTCTGCTCCTCGCCCTGGTGCTGACGCCGATGCTGGCCGGCACCGATCTGCGGGCCCCCCGTGGCGACGCGGGCACCTCCTACGTCGGTGAGTTGCGCGAGGGGTGGCAGTTCCTGCGCGGCGACTCCGTGCTCGTGTCGATCGTCGCCATGCTCGCCGTCACGAACATGCTCGAGCAGGCGTTCGGCGTCGCGTTGGTGCCGGTGTGGGCGATGCAGACCGGCGGCGGTCCGGGCGCCATCGGGCTGCTCTTCGCCACTGCGGCGGCCTTCTCCGTGGCGGGCGCGATGATCGCGGCGGCTCTGGGCGAGCGGCTGCCGCGTCGACCGGTCTACGTGATCGCCTACCTCCTGGTGGGCGTCCCCCGGTTCGCCGTGCTGGCTCTCGGAGCTCCGCTCCCCGTCGCGATCGCTGTCCTGGCCGTGACTGGTCTGGCGACCGGGTTCATCAACCCGATCATCGGAGCCGTCGTCGTCGAGCGGATCCCCGGCCGGTTGATGGGTCGGGTCAACACCCTGGCCATGGCGTGCGCGTGGGCACTGCTGCCCTTCGGTGGCCTGGTCGGAGGCCTGCTCGTGACGGCCGTGGGCCTGTCGACGGCGCTGTGGATCGTGGCCGGGTTCTACCTCGTCGTCACCATGTCGCCGACCCTGCTCCCCGCGTGGAAGCACATCGAACGCGGCTCAGTGGTCAGGCCCGATTCTCCGGGGTCTGCGGCTCCGATGTCTGAGAGTCAGACTCCTGCTGAGTCTGAGTCGCCCGCCAGGGACGACGTCCGCCCGGGATCGTCTCGCGTGCGGGGATCCAGGCCAGCGCGGCGAGCGCGGTCACCGCGGCCGTGAGGGCGAAGGCCGGTCCGTAGCCCCAGTGGTCGGCGATGACACCGGCGGCGAGAGGTCCGGAGATGGTGCCGACGTCGGTGGCCATCTGGAACGCGGCCAGCACCTTGCCACCGTTGCGGTCTGAGCCGACGACATCGGCGACGGTCGCCTGCTGCGCGGGGTTGAGCAGTCCGGCGCCCATGCCCGCGATCACGGAGAGCACGAAGAACGGCACGATGGAATCGACGTAGCCGTAGGTGGCCGTCGCCAGTGACGACACGATCAGACCGACGATGAGCACCCGCTTGCGGCCTCGGGAATCGACGAGTCGTCCGCCGGCCTGTAGCGCGGCCGCGTTGCCGACGGCGAACAGAGTGAGGGCCACGGCGGCGCTCCAGAGCCCGAGGCCCGGGGTGGTGGCCGCGAACAACGGCAGCAGCGCCATCCGCACGCCGAAGTTCATCCACCCGTTGGCGAAGCCGGAGAACAGGGCTGCGCGGTAGGCGCTGTCGGTGAGGGCCTGGCGCACCGTCATGACGGGCAGCGGCGTCGCACCCGGCTTGGGCCGCAGGGAGGCTCCGGAGAGGAAGACCGCGACCACGAGCGAGGCGACGACCAGGGCGCCGGCGTAGATGAAGAACGGAACCCGGTAGCCGAAGGGCGCCAGCAGTCCGCCGAGAGCCGGGCCGAGGATGTTGCCCATGAGGAACGCAGTCGCGTAGTAGCCGGAGACCCGGCCCCGGATGGTCGGCGGCGAGAGCCGCACGATGAGGCCCATCGCCGAGATCGTGAACATCGTCGAACCGATGCCGCCCAGGGCCCGGAACACGAGCAACTGACCGTAGGACTGGGCCAGTCCGGTCGCGGCGGTGGAGATCGCGACGATGAGCAGGCCGGTGATGTAGACGGGCCGCTCACCGAACGTCGACACCAGCGCCCCGCCGCCGGGCGCGAACACCAGGCGCGCGAACGCGAAGGCGCTGACGATCGTCGAGGCGGCCGTCACCCCCACCCCGAAGCTCTGCGCGTACTGCGGCAGGACGGGCGCAATGAGGCCGAAGCCGAGCGCGATCACGAACGCCGCGGCGATCAGGACAGTAATTTCGGCGGGAACGCGCGGGCGTTCGGTTGCGGAGTCCGTTACGGAGTCGGCAGCGGACGCATCTGGGGTCTTCGTCATGGCGCCTCCCAGTATCGCGCCTGCTCTGCGGCCCGCCGACCGAACGTCGATTCGGGGCGAATCCCATTCATTCGCAACGGAATCACTCAGGCTCCTCATCGCCGAGTCGATGGGGAGGACGTCCGAGACCACCATGGAGGCCCTCATGCGGATCCCCTCGAACCCGACGCCGACCACGGTCGACCGGGCTGCACCCACGCAGCGCGTCGAGCCGGCCGCGACGCGGTCGTTCGGTGTGCTCAACGACTTCAGGTATCTGACCGGCTCCGACAAGGATCTGCTGCGAGCAGCCACGGGCGAGGTCGTCGAACCCGGCCTCATCGACCGGAGTGGGGCAGCGAGCGCGTTCACGCAGCAGCTCGCCCTCGACCGGCGCACCGGTGAGCTCGGGCCGCATCAGGAGGTCTCGGCCGTCTACCTGCGCAACGCCTCGGCGGCGCTGGAGGAGTTCGGCGCCGGCAAGCCCGGGTTCAAGAATCCGTACTCAGGTGAGGTGTTCGACCGCGCAGTGTCGTGGCTCCAAGCGCACGGACGCTCCCGCGCCGACATCCGCATGTGACGCTGCATCCGAACGTGACGCTGCGGCCGACGAATCGGCCGCCGCTGTCTCGCCCGGAGAACCGGACTCAGCCGCCGAACAGCGGCATTCGCGCGATGCGGTCGAAGGCCTCGTCGATGCGTTCGCGGCTCACGGTCATGGCCAGGCGCAGGTACCCCTCGCCGCAGTCACCGAACGCGTTGCCCGGCAGCGTGAGCACATGCGCCTCGTCGAAGATGCGCTCAGACACCTCGGCGCTGCTCAACCCGGTCTCGGAGATGTTGACCCACAGATAGATGCTGCCGCCGGGCTGCAGTGAACTCATTCCCGGTGTGCCGCAGACGCGTTCGTAGGCGTGCATCAGCCGGTCGCGGTAGAGCTCGCGGATGGGCGGGACGATCTCGTGCCGCATCCGCAGCGCGTGCAGCGCCGCCCGCTGTGAGACCGACGGTGCGGTGAACACATTGTTCTCGTTGACGTCCTTCATCGCGCGCACGACCTCGGGCGGGCCGAGGACATACCCGATGCGCCAGCCCGTCATCACGTAGTCCTTGGACAGCGAATTGAGCGTGATGGTGCGCTCGGCCATGCCGGGGATCGTGACGAACGGTTCGAACGGCTCCGCGTAGCTGAACGCCGTGTAGATCTCGTCGGCGATGACGACGAGGTCGTGCCGCTCCGCGATCTGCGCGATGGCCTCCGACGTGCTGCGCGACAGGCAGGCGCCGGTCGGATTGGCCGGGGTATTGAGGATGATCGCGCGGGTACGCTCGGTGATCGCCGCCTCCAGCGCCTCGGGCCGCACCTGGTAGCCGTCCTCCTCGAGCAGGTCGACGACGACGGGCACGCCGCGAGCGAGGCGAACCTGGTGGGGGTAGGGCGTGAAGTACGGCGCGAGCAGGATGACCTCGTCGCCGTCGTCGAGGATCGTCTCGAGCACGAGCCACATGCCGTGACACGCACTGGTGGTCACCATGACGCCGGCCGGGTCGTGCCGGTGGCCGTGGTCCTCGGCGTAGACGGCGAGGATCTGCTCGCGCAGCTCGGGGTCGCCGTACGTGTCGGTGTAGTGGGTGTGACCGGCGCGGGCATCGGCGGCGGCCGCGTCGATGATGCGGGTGTCGGTCGTCAACTCGGGGTCGCCGAGGCTGAAGTTGATGACGTCGTCGAAGCGGGTGGCCCGGTCGACCGAGCTGCTCATCGGCGTCGAGGCCTGACCTCGGTACCGGGACGAGACGAACCGGTCGCTCATGCGCGCCCCTCGGTGTGTGCGGTGGCTCCGGTGTCAGAAGCCCCGGTGTCAGAGGCTTCGGTGTCCAGGGCGTTGCCGTCCACGTCCACCTCGACGTTGGCGACGACCTTGTTGCGGTCGAGCAGGTGGAAGGCGGCGTAGACCACGATGCCGATGGCCATGCCCATCATGATCGGGTAGTTGCCACCGATGGACCAGTCGACGGCGGCGTCGGCGCCGAAGATGCGTTCGGCGTATCCGAGCTGGCCGAAGGCCATGGTGCCGCCGACGCCGATCGCGCTGAGCAGCAGGGCGTACAGGCCGGCCTTGGGCGAGACCTTGCGCAGGAAGAACGCGGCGATGACGGGGACGAACACGCAGCCCGAGAGGAACCCGTAGGCGAGGTCGAGGGCCTTGAAGATGTCCTCGATCGCGAGGGCGAGGCCGATGACGAGCAGGCCGATGACCAGCGCGATCGCGCGGTTGATCCACACGTCGTAGCGGTGCGCCTCGTGGGCCTTGGCCTCGATCTCGCGCTGCATGGCCGAGCCGGAGAGCGCGGCGCGGTCGTCGGCTGCGGCCTCCACGCCGGAGGTGCGCTCGCCGCGAACCAGGCGCAGGTAGATGTCGTTGTAGATGACGGTGGAGCAGGCGAGGATAGTGCCCGAGGCGACCGACATCGCGGCGGCCATGGCGGCAGCGAGCAGCAGGCCTGCGACGCCCGGCGGGAGGAACAGTTCGACGCCGAGCGCGAACGTCTCCGAGGGGGTTTCGGGCTTGGCACCGACGGCGAGCACGGCCATGCCCAGCAGGACCGCGGCCAGGCCGTAGAAGATCGAGTAGACGCCGGCGAGGATCGTGCCGGTGCGGGCGATCTTCTCGTTGCGGGCGGTGAACATGCGCTGCCAGATGTCCTGACCGATGACGAGGCCGGGCACGTACAGGAGGATCCAGTAGAGGGTGCCCGAGAAGCCCAGGGACCACGGGTCCCAGTGCTCGGCGGGGAGCTGCGACATCAGGGTGGGCACGTCGCCGTGGGCCTTGCTGAGGACGAGGAAGATCGGGACGAGGATGATGATGCCGAGCGTCTTGATGACGAACTGGACGATGTCGGTCATCGTCACCGCCCACATTCCGCCGAGGAACGTGTAGAACACGACGACCGCGCCGCTGATGATCATCGCCGTCTGCTTGGTGAGCCCGGGGAAGATGAGGGCGAGGATGCTGCCCATCGCGATGACCTGCACGACCGTGAGCGAGACCGTGTAGATGATCGTGAGGACCGCGCCGAGCATGCGGGCGCTCGTGCCGTAGTTGCGTTCGATGACCTCGTTGATCGACAGCGCCCGCAGCTTGGCCAGCTTGGAGCTGATGAGGACGCCGAGGACGATCAGACCGAGCCCGAGGCTGCCACCGACCCACAACCCGGCGATGCCGATCGTGTACCCGCGCTGCGCGCCACCGACGGTGACGGCGCCACCCACGGCCATCGCGGCCATGCAGCCGAAGAACATGGGGAACTTGAGCCGTCGGCCGGCCAGGAGAAAGTCGTCGCGCTCCTTGGCGAAGAACGCCGAGGCGATGCCGATGCCGATCATCGCGAGGGCGTAGAGCCCGATCACGATGTAGTCGATGGTGTGAATGCTGCCCATGATCTCTAGCCGTCCTGCCTCGCCGCCGACCTTGTGGCGCGGTGGCCGCGGATCGTCGTCGCACGTCGTCGTCGCGGCGGCTCGGCTGCTCTGCCGCGGCCCGGCTACCTGAGCTGGGCAGGAACCATCGTGCGCCTCTCGGAGAGATATCACGCCATTCCTGGCGGATCGTGCGTGTCAGCCTCGTCACTCCGGGCTCTGCTTCGACGTGGAGATCGCTACGGTCGATGGGTGAGCCGCGCAGACGCCGAGCCGATCACCGTCATGGCCGACGGAACCGTCAAACAGGTCAACCCCTTGTCGGGGACCCACGTGTGGACGGTGCCCGGACGCGGCAATCGTCCACTCACGCCTGCGAAATCGCCCGGGGCCGGCAGTGGTTCGTCTGGGGCCGGGGTGCCGTGTGCGTTCTGCCCGGAGCGCTTCGAGGAGGTGCCGCCGGAGAAGGCGCGCGTCGTGCTCACCGACGCGGGGTTCGTGACCCGCAGCGGCGTGGCGCCGGAGGACCTGGCGTCGAGCGTCGCGGAGTTCCGCCGGATCCCCAACCTCTTCGAGATCGTCTCGTTCGACTACTGGCGCGCCAACCACGGCCATGCGCCCTCCCCCGCGCAGCGCGAGCGGCACGAGCAGTGGATGGCCTCGCCGGTAGGCCGGCGCATCCTGCTGGGCGTCTTGCGAGCGCGGCACCTCGCGTCCGGGAACGACTCCGCGCCGTGGGAGGCCATGAGTGAGGACGAGCGCCTCGCCGGGTCGGTGGCGTTCTTCGCGGGCGGTCACGATCTCGTGGTCGGGCGGCAGCATCTGGCGGATTCCTCGACGCTCGCCTCGTCCGGCACGCTCACCCCGGAGGAGCACGCGGCGTACATCGCGTTCACGGTCGAGTCGATGGCCGATCTCTACGAGACGATCCCGGCTGCGCGGTATGTCGCGACGTTCCAGAACTGGCTCGCTCCGGCCGGGGCGAGCTTCGACCACCTGCACAAACAACTCGTCACCATCGACGAGCACGGTGATCAGGTGCGGCGTGAACTCGACCGCGTCGCAGCCGATCCCGACCTGTACGACCGACACCTCGCCTACCTGCGGCAACAGGACCTCGTCGTGGCGGAGAACGAGCACGCCGTGGCGTACGCCGCGTTCGGGCACCGGTATCCGACGCTCGGGGTGACGTCCAAGGAGTCGAATGCGCGACCGTTCGAGATGTCGGCCGAGCAGATCACCGGCTTCTCCGACCTCCTGCACGCCCTGCACGCCGCGACGGGTCCGACGATCCCGACCAACGAGGAGTGGCACCACCGCCCGCTCGACGTCGAGGCGCCGATGCCCTGGCGCGTGAACCTCAAATGGCGGGTCTCCACGCTCGCCGGCTTCGAGGGCGGCACCCGCATCTACGTGACGACGGTGAGTCCGTGGGCACTCCGCGACCGGGTGCGTGCCGCCCTCATCGATCTGCGCATGGACCGCCGCATCTCGGCACACCTCACCGTCGCCGGATGAGTGGGACGCTTCGGGCGGGGGGCGTGCAGCCACCCCGCCCGAAGCGGACCGTCAGTTCTCCGATCCGGTCGCCTGCCCACCGATCGACGTGGCGCCGGTCCTGACGTCGTCCTCGCCCGCCTTGCGCAGTTCGACGCCGTCCCGCTCGTAGGCGAAGAGTTCGGGCGCCCCGATCGTCTCCCCCGTCTCGGTGACGTAGGTGGGGTCGTCCTCGACGGCCGCCTCCCAGTGCGCCTCCTCGCCCTCGGCGCGGCGACGCTCGACCTCCTCCTTGGGCAGCACGCGACGCCACCGTTTGGTCTGCAGCGGGAGGAGCTCACCGGCGTCCTCGCGGAGAGCGCGCAGCAGGGCCCACATCATGAAGTACCCGAGCACGAAGAACGGCAGCCCGACGACGGTGATGACCTGGGACAGCGCGTCGAGCCCGGAGGCACCGGTCGCGGTGAGGATGACGGCGGCGATCACGCCGATCGCGATGACCCAGACACCCCGCTGCCGCATGGGCGCAAGATGCGCGTCCTCGTGCCCGGAGGCCATCTCGTCCATGACGAGTGACGCCGAGTCCATCGACGTGACGAAGAACGTGGCCACGAGCAGGATCGAGAAGACCGACATGAAGGTGGCCGCGGGGAAGTGGGAGAGGAACGCGAACAGGGCGCCGGGGATGTCGCCGTCGGTCACGACCCGCTGGACGAGTCCGCCACCCTGGTTCATCTCGATGTCGAAGCTGGCGAACCCGAAGACGCCGTACCAGATGATGGAGAAGAGCACGGGCGCGGCGAGGACGCCGAACACGAAGCCGCGGATGCTGCGGCCGCGGCTGATCTTGGCGATGAAGATGCCGACGAACGGCGACCAGGTGATGGTCCAGGCCCAATAGAAGACGGTCCACCCGTCCTGCCAGCCGGAGTTGTTGAAGGTGTCGTTCCAGAAGGCGAGGTACGGCAGGGATCGCGCGTAGATGCCGAACGTCTCGATGGTGCCCTTGAGCAGGTAGAGGGTCGGTCCGGAGGCGAGCACGAACACCAGGAGGAGCACGGCGGCGCCGATGTTGAGGTTGGACAGCACCTTGATGCCCTTGTCCAGGCCCAGGCTCACCGACGTGAAGGCGGCGATGGTCACCGCGGCGATGATGAGGATCTGCGACATCGCGTTCTCCCCGATGCCGAGGACGGCCGCCAGGCCACTGTTGATCTGCATGGTGCCGAGCCCGATGGACACGGCGACGCCGAAGATCGATCCGACGATCGCGACCAGATCGATGGCCCGGCCGAGGGGGCCGTGGATCCGCTCTCCGATGAGGGGTAGAAGATCGAGCTCACTCGCGGCGGCAGGTTGCGCTGGTAGATGAAGTACGCGAACCCGAGGGAGGGCAGCGCGAAGATCGTCCAGGTGTGCAGGCCGAAGTGGTACAGCGTGAACGCCATGGCCTCCTCCGCGGCCGCGACACTCACGGGTTCGACGTCCTGCATCGGCGGGGTCGCGAAGTGGGAGACCGGTTCGGCCACTCCCCAGAACATGAGGATGGTGCCGATGCCGGCCGCGAAGAGCATGCTGAACCAGGCGATGAAACTGTGGTCCGGCGCCTCGTCACGTGGAGAGAGCCGGACCCGTCCGAACCGGCTTCCTGCCAGGTAGAGCAGGAACAGCAGGAAGATGGTGACGCCGGAGATGTAGAACCAGCCGAGGTTCGTGATGATCCAGCCGGAGACCTTCGAGAAGGTCTCGTTCACGGCGTCGGTGAAGTGCAGCGTCAACGCGACGAACAGAACCGTGATCCCGAGGGAGCCGAAGAAGAGCGTCGGGCTGGTGCGCAGGCCCAGCCGGTCGTGGATTCTCGTGAGCATCGGGTGCCTTTCGTGGGGCGGAGTCCGCGCGTGAGCCACCCACCCGACGTGGCGGCCACGACAGGGGTTCCTGCTCTCGTCGACGAACCAGGTTGCACCCAGGGTGACGGCCCGGGACGCCCGATTCCAGTACCAGCTCCGTCTCTGCCCGACCTCCCGACGCGCGGCACGGCAGCTCCGTTCCGCCGGGACACCCCCTCTGACCTGCCAGATCGCGGCACCTCGAGCCCGGCGGGACCGAGTCGTGCGACGAATGAGATGGAGATGTCACGATGCAAGACTTTCGACGTGTCGTGGCCCCTTCACCGCCTCGATCCACCGAGGTCGAGACTCCGTGAAAGACCGCGTGATTGAGTGAGATGAAGCGACAAGGGAGTGTGCATCCATGAAATCGTCCTCATCCGCTTCCACGTTCGGCATCGCCGCGACGTTCATCGGCACCGTCATCGGCGCCGGTTTCGCCTCGGGGCAGGAGGTGCTCCAGTACTTCGTGCGCTTCGGGCCCGCGGGCGCGGCCGCCATCGCCCTGGCGGTTCTCATGTTCTTCGGCTTCGGCGCACTCAGCATGTGGCTGGGTCATCAGCTCGACACCGAGCGGTACGCGGTGATCATGCGCTGGCGCGGCCATCAGGCCCCACGGTTTTTCGCCGATTTCTTCATCACCCTGTCCCTCTTCGGCACGTTCGTCATCATGCTGGCGGGAGCAGGCTCCACGATTTCGCAGGCGATCGGCGTGCCCGCTGTGGCCGGCAGCGTCCTCGTCGGCGTCCTGTGCATCCTCAACCTGCTGGGCGGCATCGACAGCCTGGTCAAGGTCCAGTCGATCCTCGTGCCGTGCCTCATCGTCGGCGCGGTGGTCGTGGCGGTGTACTCCATCCTTCAGCCCGTACCGAATCCGGGGCTCGACGCGGCTGCACAGGTCAACTCGTCGCCGCTCATCAATCAGTGGACGATGGCCGGCATTCTCTACGTGGCGTTCAACATCCAGCTCGCCATCGCGGTTCTGGTCCCACTTGGGCACGGAGGTACGCCCGTTCGATCCATGATCCTGGGTGCATTGTTCGGCGCGATCGGACTGGGAGTGGGCGCGTACGCCGTCTACGCCGCCATGAATGCCAACGCCTCCCTGGTCGGCACCTCCGAACTCCCGATGGTCGATCTTGCCGACCGCATAGGTCCCGGGTGGGGTATCGGATATTCGGTCATCCTGTTCTTCGGTCTGTACTCGACCGCAGTCTCGTGTTTCTACGGCACCGTGCACCGCATCACCTCCAGCCGGCGTCTGCGCACCCCGCGGATGACGCCCACGATGGTCGGCGTCGTCGTGGTGGGAATCCTGCTGAGTTCACTCGGCTTCAGCGACCTGATCGGCATCGTCTACCCGGTCCTCGGATACGGCGGCATGGGCATCATGCTCATCCTGTTGGCTGCCGGATGGGATGCCCGCCGATCAGGTGCTCGGCACGGTACAGAGAGTGCCGAGCACACTCGCTGATCGGCCTCAGAGCCAGGAGACGTGACCCGCGAGGGCCGAGTACCCGACGAACGCGACGATGTCGAGGATCGTGTGGGCGACGACGAGGGGTCCGACGCGCCCCCAGCGGCGGTAGGCCCACGCGAGGATGAGGCCCATCGCGATGTTGCCGACGAACCCGCCGAAGCCCTGATACAGGTGGTAGGTGCCGCGGATCAGCGCGGAGGTGAGGGCGATGGTCAGGAACGACCACCTGGCCTGTGACCAGCGCGTGAACAGGTAGCCGACCATGACGACCTCTTCGAGGATCGCATTCTGGGCGGCCGCGAGGACGAGGACGGGGATCGTCCACCACGTCTGTTCGAGGTTGGCTGCGGCGATGCTCGTGTTGAGTCCGAGGGCGCGGGCCCCGAAGTACAGGGCGAGGCCGGGGATGCCGATGGCTGCGGCGAGCAACCCACCGCGGGCAAGGTCGAATCCGGGGCGTCGGAGGTCGGCGCCAATGCGGCGCACGGCTGCTCCGTCGTCGCGCATCAACAGGTACAGGGCGAGGAATGCCGGGAGGACGCCGAGGCCGATCCCGGCTAGTTGGTAGGCGAGGTCGAGCCACGGCCGGTCGGGCGTGACGGCATTGTTCATCGTCGTGGTCTGCTCCGAGAGCGGCGGCCCGGCGGTGAGCTTGCGAATGATGGTGAGCACCGCGTAGATCGCCGAACTCCCCAACGACACCCCGAGCACCAGCACCGTCTCGAGAAAGAGTTGCTGCCTCGTCGCCGTCGTCACGAGTCCCCGTGCGGCGGAGGTGTCATCGCGGCTCGTCACGGTCGGGAGCGTATCGCCCGAGACCCAAGGGCCCGAAGAAGCAGGGGGAACTGTGAGGGTGGTGGCTGTGTCGCCCTGCGAGGGATGGTGCTCGGCCAGACACCCGGTCGTCAGGTGCTCCGGTGATTGAGTGCCCATGGCGTATCCACCGATGTGGCAGGCGCACGGGCAGCGCTTGCCGAGAGTTGAGTCCATGCTCGACCCCGAGAACGCGAGCGAGGATGCAGCACAGGGTCTAGCTCAGCTCGCGAGTTCGACCAGAACCTGCGGAATCTCGTCGAGGAGTTCACGGGCGAGGAAGCCGGTCGGTCCGACGCGGGCGGCGAGACGTTCACCGGCACGGCCGTGGGCATAGGTGGCCCAGGCACCGGCCTGCAGCGGTTCGGCCCGGCGGACGCACAACCCGGCGATGACACCGGCCTTCACGTCACCCGCACCGGAGGCACCCATGCCGGGGCCACCGGATTCGTCACGCCACACGTTGCCCTCGGGGTCGGCGGCCCAGGTGCTCGCGGCACCCGAGACGACCACCGCCCCCGTCTTCTTCGCCAGGTCGAGAACGTGGGCGCGCGGATCGTCGGAACAGTCGTCAACACCCAGGGTCTCGGCCATCTCGCCGAGGTTGGGCGAAAGCACGCAGCGACCGTCGAGGTGTGCGACGCCATCGAGGTTGTCGGTCAGGTACGCCATGCCGAGGGCGTCGAGCACGACCGTCGTCTTCAGCTTGGGCACGATGCGACCGATCAGCTCCGAGGCCAGCTCGGGGTCACTCATCCCCGGACCGAGCAGCACAACGTCGCAGCCCTCGGCCATCTCGAGGATCTGCTCGGCGGCCTCCAGGGAGATCTCGCCGTCATCGGTCTCGGGCAGGCCCATAACAGCGGCCTCGGGCAGCGCCAACGCGAGGTGGATGGCCGTCGACTCCACGGTCGCGACCTGCAATTTGCCTGCACCGGCACGCATTCCGGCTTCAGCGGCCAGGAGCACCGCACCGGGTGTCGAGCGGGCACCGCCGACGACGAGAAGCCGACCACGCGCCTCTTTGCTCCCCGAGATCGAGGGCAGCGGCCACTCACGCAGGGCAGCAGGGGTGGTGACGACGTCGGGCTTGCCGCTCATCGACCGTCCTCCCGCGAGGTCGGAACCTCACGCGTCTCGGGCTCCTCCGCCTCACGCACCGCCGTCGTGTCGCTGTAGTGCTCGAGTTCGAGCGCACCGGTGTCGGAACGCGTGTACGACGTCACCGAGCAGTTGGCCATCGGGGTGTCGTAGTCGATGCCGAGGAGGGTCTCCTCGTCGAGGTCCTCCAGCACGTAGCGGAAGCTCATGATGACGGCCTGGTGGCTGAAGATCCACACACGCTCACCGTCGTACTCGCTGCGGATGTCGGCGAGCACCGAGCGCACGCGCAGCACGACATCGCACCAGCTCTCGCCGCCCGGCGGGCGGTAGTAGAACTTGCCCACGCGGGAGCGTCGCTCGGACTCCTCCGGGAAGTTCTCCTTGATGCCCTGGCCGGTGAATCCGTCGAAGATGCCCAGGTCACGCTCGCGCAGGCGCTCGTCGAGGACGAGCCGGTCGCCCAGACCGATCTCCTCCAGCGCGGCCTTGGCGGTGGACGCGGCACGGTTGTACGGAGAGGCGAGAGCGACGCTGGGCCGCTGGCCGTCTTCGAGCCCCGATACCCAACGGCCGACGGCCGCGGCCTGGCGCTCACCGGTCTCCGAGAGCGGGGTGTCGGCGTCGCGGTAGTCGATCTCGAGACGACCGAGGCCCTTCTCGCGGGCCTCACGATCGGCGACGTTGCCGACGCTCTCTCCGTGACGAACGAGAACGAGTCGGGCGGGGGCCGTGCGCCTTCCGGCGGAAAGGTCGGTCATGTTTCGAAACTACCCGCATCACCCCCTCGGCAAACCCCGACGGCACCGGTGAGCCGGGAGACGATCACGCCTCGGCGGACGGCCCAACCTGGAGACTCTTGTCGCGCGCCACCCGCACGAGCGCGGCCGCCAGAGCGGCGAACTCCTCGGCCGGGACGAGGGCAGCGAGGTCGTCGACGTCGGTGGGCAACTCGGCGAGACGAGCGCCCTTGCGGGTCAGGTCGTCGACGTACGGACGCACCTGCGGCCACACGGCCTGCACCTCCCGCAGAAAGATCGACGCGCCGGTGGGGCCGATACCGCCGAACTCCTGCAGCAGACGCGCGATGCGGCGCGGATCACCCTCCGCCCCCTGAAGCAGCCCACGCAGGTCGTCACCCCACCGGTCCCGCACCATCGCCGCAGCCTCCTCGAGCCGGGTCGCGGTGGAGAAGTCGTAGCGCCGGTAGCCGCCGCGGCCCAGCGCCGCGACGCGTTGATTCCACGTGCTGCGCCGCAGGTCATCGGGGGTGAACCAGCCTGCAGCCCAGAGTTCGCGCGCGCTCGCCAGGGCCGCGCCCGCGCCGATCCGCTTGGAGAGCAGCAGTGTGAGCACGAGCAGCTGCCACAGCGGGCCGGATTCGTCGCGCAGGTCGATCCCTGCCTCCTGCGCCAGGGTTCGGCCGTACTCGTCGACGAGGGCTCGAGCCCGCTCTTCGGGTGTCGGCATCGCGCGCCCTCCTCGTGGCAATCCCGTCAGACACAGCCAGACACCGCTGCGCGGCCGCCACCTCGGTGTCGTCGTCTCCAGGAGGCCACCCTACGAAGCGAAGATTCGAGGCACGTCCGGACTACGCTGCGGCCATGACCGAGCGTGACACCAACCCCCTCGGCCTCGATGCCGATTCGCCCAGCTATTACCGGCAGATCGACGAGGACACGTTTATGCCGACCCTGCACACGCAGGGGGCGTGGCAGCCCGACGAGCAGCACATGGCGCCGGTCTCCGGGCTCATCGCGCACTGCCTGGAGACGTTCAACGGGCGTGAGGACATGCAGCTCTCCCGCATCACGTTCGAGATCCTCGGCATGATCCCTGCGGCGCCGAGCAAGGTCGAGTGCCACACGCTGCGCCCCGGCCGCACGATCGAGCTCGACGAGGCCGTCATGTCCGTGGCCGGACGCCCCGTCGTGCGCGCTCGCGGGTGGCGCATGTCCAAGCAGGACACGACCGAGGTCGCCGGCGGATTTCCCGAGGCTCTGAGCAGCCCCGACTCGTTCCCGGAATGGCACGGCTCGGGCACCTGGGGCGGCGGGTACATCGCGTCACTAGAGTTCCGTCGCGATCCCGACTCCGTGCCCGGTGACGGCAAGATGTGGCTGCGCTCGCCGCTGTCGCTGGTCGAGGACACCGACGTGGGCGGCCTGGCCACCTACATCGGGCTGGTCGACACGGCCAACGGCGTCGCCACCCGCGCCCACCCGAACGAGTGGATGTTTCCCAACCTCGACCTGACGATCCACCTGTTCCGCACCCCGATCCCCGGCTGGGTGGGGTTCGACACCAACGTCGTGTTCGGTGAGAGCGGCGTCGGACTGACCTCCTCGGTGCTCCACGACATCCGCGGGCCGGTGGGTCGGGCCGAGCAGATCCTCACCGTGCGGCAGATACCGACCGACAGCTGAGACAACCGGTCTCACGCGGCCCGTGTCACCTAGGGGGCGTTGGGCACTTGCGCCCCGTGAACGGGCTGCGCCGCATAGGCTCGGAGAATGGACCTCACGTATCGGATCATCAACGTCTTCGCCAAGAAGGACGACCCGTTCTCCGGCAACCAGCTCGTCGTGTTCGAAAACGCTGGTGACATGGAAGACGACCTCATGCAGCACCTGGCGCAGCAGTTCAATCTCGAGACCGTCTTCATCCGTGAGCACTCCCCCGAGGGTGGCCGCATCCGCGTGTTCTCCGCCGGTGGCGAGGGCCGCTTCGCCGGTACCGCGACGCTCGGTGCCGCGCACGTCATCAGCGACATGAACGGCGGCGTCCGTCAGGAGATGCGCCTCACGTCGCGCACCGTCGACGACGTCACGGTCAACCCCGAGGGTCACGACAACTGGGTCATCCAGGCCACCAAGGCCGAGGTGCGTCACCTCAAGTCCACCCCGCAGATTCTCGCCTCGCTCGTGGGCCTGCGCCTGGAGTCCATCGGCGGCGAGGTCATGGTCGTCGACTCCGGTCGTTCGGGCATCGTCCTGCCGGTCAAGTCGGTGGAGGACGTGCGCAAGGCTCACCTCGACGCCCGCATGCTGCACTCCTACGCGATGCTGCTGGACACCGAGCCGCAGGTCTACGTGTGGGCCGACAGCGGCGAGGGCGAGATCGAGTCCCGTATGTTCTACGGCCCCCAGGGTGGTGTCGTCGAAGTCGCGGCCACCGGTTCGGGTGCCGCGCACCTGGGCCACTGGCTCGCCGCCAACGGCCGCTCCGGCCGGATCCGCATTGCCCAGGGTGCCGCCGTGGGTCGTCCGTCGTTCACGGACCTCACGGTCCAGGAGGACGGCCAGGTCCTGGTCGGCGGTCACGTCAACCAGGTCGCCACCGGTCGTTTCCAGTTCGGGGCCTGACCCCCACCGAGGTTCGACGCCGACGGGCGGCCTCCGAGATCGTCTCGGAAGCCGCCCGTCGGCGTTTCGGGGTCGTGCTGCGACATGGTGTCCCCTTCGCCGTCGACAGGAGCACCTTGTGAAAGCACGTCCGATCATTGCGCTCTCGGCGGCCTCCCTGATACTCGCCGCGTGTTCGGGCGGCGACACGTACTCCGCGCCCACCCCCGCTCCGGGGGCAGACCAGGCCACCGCCGAGCCATCGGGCGGGGCAGCCGATGCCTCCAGCACAGCGCACGCCCGCGTGCAGCAGGTCGAGTTCGCCGGGCGCACGATGGAGATCGCAGTCGGCCCGATCGTCCTTGACAAGGACGGCGCCGTGCTCAAGGTGACGAGTCGCCAACTCGACGGCCCCGACCGAGTGGGTTCGACATGTTCGCCGCCACCCCACCCAACTCAGGTGGTGGGACCGGGTTTCCGATGCGGCTCGTGAACCCGACCTCGTCCGTGGCACACGAGGCCACGAACTTCACCGAAACTCCGCTCCAGGGCGACTCCGAGCACCCAGCCAAGGCCTACTACTCCCTCTTCGACGTCGGCGACATCACAGCCGACGCGAAGATCGACGCGTTCCTCCCGGGCGTCGGATACGTCGACGACGTGGAGGTGGTGACCGCCGGGTCCCCCGGTGACTTCGGAGCGGCGAGAATCACGTACGTTGCCCCACCCGACTTCGCAGGGCCGCTCGTCGCCCCACTCGAGGCGTACGTCGAGGCCATCGACCAGAGTAGAGACACCACGGTCGGTGCCGAGGGCATCGCGACCAACCTGTCCTCCGACGTGCTGTTCGACGTCGACTCCGCCGATCTGCGCAGCGGCGCCCAGCCGGTCCTCGCCTCCCTGGGCAGGCAGCTCACCGGATACCCGGGCGGAACCGTGCAGATCATCGGCCACACCGATGATGTGGCTGACGACGCCTACAACCTGGCCCTGTCCGAACGGTGCGCTCAGTCCGTGCAGGCGGCCCTTACGAAGGTCACCGACGTGAACAAGTTCGACGTGATCGTCGAGGGCAAGGGTGAAAGTGATCCGCGCGACCCCGGCACCGACGACGCGGCACGGCAGAGAAACCGCCGAGTCGAGATCTACATCAAACGCGGTGACCTGCTGATCGGCACGCTGACCATCACAGCGAAGAAGGGCGAGCCCATCGCGGGAACGCTGCTGGCCAATAGCAGCATTCGCGGCCACAAGATGACGTCGTGGGCCCCCAGCGGCGTGCACCTGTTGTCGGGCGGCAATCGCGTGGCGCCGATGGTCTACAGCGTGCCGGGGCACACCTCCACGACGGAGGAGTGGCGGCTCCAGCTGCTCGTCGAGAAGATGCTCGCCACCCAACTCGAAGAGGGTTAGTCGGTTCCGACGACGATCGTCTGGCCCGACACGGGTGAGCAGACTGTGACCGTCGGTTACGAGTACTTCCAGAGTGAGGCGACCCCCTTCCGCCTCACCGACATCCCGGTGGTGGACGACCCCGTTCGGTGAGCAGCCCCGCCTCACCTGGGGATAACTCTCCCGAGCGGGGCAGTGTGGGACGCGGAGCCAGGAAAGGTTGCGGCATGCAACCACTCATCATTCGTCGTCCCGTGTCGCACGTCGTCAAGGCCGGTCTCACCAGCGTCGGGACTCCTACCTGGTGAATCTCGACCGCAAGCTCGCGGCCGTGGCCCGCCAGAACAACGGGCTCGTCGGCACGCCGCTATGCATCCAGCTCTCCGGATTCGATCGCTCAGCCGACGAGATCCTCGCCGCCGCCGGATTCGCCTATGACCGGTACGCCCGTGCAGCAGCTTGACGCGCCGAGCGATTCCTCGGGCCGCGTCGAAACCCACTGACCACCCCCGGCAACGCACGATGCCCACGCGGAATCCGCGTGGGCATCGTGGTGCGTGGAGCAGCGGTCAGGCTGCGTGCTCGCAGGTGGAGCAGGTGCAGTTCTCGCAGGTGCAGTTGTTGCACGTGTCGGTGCAGTTGGCGCACTCGCAGGTCTGGTGCTTGCACGTGGGGCAGGTGCAGTTCTCACAGGTGCAGGTGGCGCAGGAGTCGTTGCAGCCGTCGCACTGGCACGTGGTGCACTCGTCGTAGTGGTTGTCGTGCTCGCGGTGCGCGTGACCGTCATGCACGTAGTCGACGTGGTCGAGGTGCACGACCTTCTCGTGGCCGCAGTCGTCGCCGTGGACGTGGCTGTCGTGGTCTTCGTGCTGGGTGTGAGTCATGGTGTGCCCTTTCACAGGTCAGGCTGTGCCGATTGCGGGTGGTCGTGCTCGATGACGTGCGCCACGGAATCGCGCACGATGTGGACCACGTGGTCGTCCATGAGGGCGTACGTGATCTCCCGGCCATGCCGCGACGACTGCACCAGGCACGAATCCCGCAACACCTTCAAGTGCTGCGATGCCAGTGGCTGCGAGATGCCGAGGGTGTCGACGATCTCGGAGACCGTGTGCGGCCGTTCCGCGAGGGTGAGCACGATGCCGATGCGCAGCGGCGACGACAACACCTTGAACAGTGCAGCCGCCCCATCCCACGCAACCCCGGGCTCATCCATGCGTCGACTCTAATATGCCGACCCCTGCATATGTCAATCCCTGCATGTATTCATGCTCACAACACGGTCGATGCGCCCAGACCCACAGCGACGGGAACGCAGGCGAGCACGACCGCGATCACCATGAGGGCCGTGTCGGCGGCGGTCCACGGCGCAGGTTGCGCCCAGGTGCGGCCCCGCGCGCCGGCCGAGTAGCCGCGGGCCTGCATCGCGACCGTCATCTCCCCGGCTCGGCGGATGGCCTCCACGACCAGCGCCAACGCCATCGCCACCACGTGACGCACCCGAGAGACCGGTCCCCGACCAGGGCCGAGGCCGCGAGCGCGGCGGGAGCGGTCGAGGGTGTCCCAGTCCTCGGTGAACGAATCGAGCTGCTGCAACGCCGCCACCAGGGCGAGCACCGGCCGCGCCGGCAACCGGAGCCGCTGCCCGAGGTGGTCGCCGAACGTGAACGGGTCGATGTAGGAGACGAGCACCAGGCCGGGCAGGGCGAAGAACGCGATCCGCGCGCCCGCGAACGCAGCCACCTCGAGCGACCGCGGCGAGGCGAGCAGCCAGTTCGACCACGCGACCGAGGCGATCGCGATGACGCCGGGCAGCAAGCGCACGAGCGGAAATCCCGTGCGGTTAACGAGGATCAGCAGCACGACGAACTCGCAGGCCAGGCCGGTGAGCAGCCCGGCGAGGTCGTGCGAGGTCAGGCCACCGACCGTGAGCACGAACCCGGCGGCGATGAGAGAGATCGGCCCGCATCGAGCCAGCATCCCGATCATGCGAGTGCCCCCAGATCCCGGCGCTGCCCCGCGGACACGAGTCGTCCGTCGTGCAGCGTGTGATGTGTGGTGGCCAGTGCGGCCAGGGCGTCGTCGTGCGTCGACAGCACTAACGTCGCCCCCTGCTCGACCGCGCCGAGGCACACCCCGGCGATCGCCGCCCACGTGTGTCGGTCCTGTCCGACGCTCGGCTCGTCCAACGCCACCACGGCCGGACCGTGGACCAGCGCCGACGCCAACGCGAGACGCCGCAACTGCCCACCCGAGAGCGAATACGGAGACCGGTCGAGCAGCCCGTCCAGATGGAGTTCGACTGCCAGGGCCTCGGCTGCCGCCTCCGAGGCGGCAGGGTCGAGCGCGCCGGGGCCAGGTGCGCCACCGGCCCGCCCGAGCGCGCGGGGTGTCGCGAGGAGGCAGTCCCGCACGGAGGTTCCGACGATGGTCAGGCTCGCGCGCTGCGGCACCCAGGCCGC
>DAMDJY010000043.1:0-22314 GCA_032100225.1 Mobilicoccus sp. | reverse complement strand
GTCTGCACCGTCGTCGCGGCTCGCGGAGCGGAGCGGTCGGCCCGTTCGGCACCTGCACGCTCGGCACCGGGACGCTCCGAGGCAGGTCGCTCGCCGCGACCGGGGCGCTCGGAGGCGGACGGAGCCGGAACGGCGTCACGCGGCGGGGCCGACAGCGGCTCCTTGGCCGGCAGGCTCGTCGACGCGGAGTCGGTCTTCTTCTCGCCCTTCAACCACTCGAACATCAGCGCTCACCCTCCGCCTGGTCGGCGTCCGTCCGGTCCGACGTCTGAGCCGGGCCTGTCTGATCCATGGCCGTCTCGTCCACCTGGTCGGACGGCTGCTCGGCCGGTTCCTCGTCGGTCATCCGGTTGTCCTGCTGCGCGTCCTCACCGAGGGCGACCTCGTCGTGCTCGAGGCCACCGGACACCGGCGCGGACGGCACGGCGGGAGTCGGGGCGCCGAGGCAGTCGTCGGGGACGACGGCGCGGCCGCCGGAGATCGAGTCCCACCGCAGGCGATCGCCGCGGAAGACCGGACCCTCGACGCACGAGCGCACCATGCGGGTCACGCCGTCGTTGCCGACGACGGGCATCACGCACGTCATGCAGACGCCGATACCGCAGGCCATCGACTCCTCGACGGCGAGCTGGCTCACAGCGCCGTTCTCGGTGGCGATGCGGGCGACGGATTCGAGCATCGCCATCGGGCCGCAGGCGTAGACGACGGCAGCCTCCGAGCGGGTGATGACCTCGGGCAGAACGTCGCTGACCCAGCCCTTGGTGCCGGCGGAGCCGTCGTCGGTGGTGATGGTGACGCGGTCGGCGTAGCGCTCGGCCTTGTAGGCGCCGAACAGCTTGTCCTCGGTCGCGGCGCCGAGCACGAGCTCGACGTGGCAGCCGCGATCACGCAGCGCCATGGCGAGGGTGAACAGCGCGGAGCTGCCGTAGCCGCCGCCGACGAGCACGCACGACACCTTCTCGCGCGGGATCGGGAAGGGGCGTCCGAGCGGTCCGACGAGGTCGACCACGTCGCCCACCTCGCGCGAGGTCAACCATTCGGTGCCGGGAGCGTGAGGCGCGATGACGAGGTCGAGGATGTCCTCCTCGCCCTCCTCCGTCGCGGGGCTGGCCGCATGGATCGAGAAGGCCCGGCGCAGCAGCAGCCCGGAGGTGGGGCCGCCCACGGTCAGCGCGACGAACTGGCCCGGCTTGGCGAGTTCGGGCACTCCCGGAGCCGCGAAGGTGACGTAGCGGTAGGCGCCCTCGGAGCGGGTCGCGACGACACGCGCCTCGACCTGCCGGACTCCGGATTCGCCCCGCGCAGTGCGTTGCTCGGTCATGCCGTCTCCTCCTTGCCGGTGATGGGGCCGAGCCCACCACGCTCCGGTGCGTGCAGTCGGGCCGCGTGCTCCTGCAGGGAGGCGACACCGAGTGTTCCTCCGCGCAGCGACTCGATCCCGTGAACGGCGGCGCCCAGTTGCTGAACCGTCGTGATGATCGGGCGGTCCATGCTGGTCGTCGCCGTACGGATGGTGTACCCGTCGCGTCGCGCGTCGCCCGATCCGGGGGTGTTGACGACCATGTCGACCGATCCCGCGAGGATCTGCTCGACGATCGTCGGCTCGCCGTCCGGGCCCGGCCCGTCCGAGTGCTTGCGCACGATCGTGGAGGAGATTCCGTTGCGGTGCAAGACCTCTGCGGTTCCGCGCGTGGCGAGGATCTCGAAGCCGAGCTCGGCGAGGCGCATGACGGGGAACACCATGGCGCGCTTGTCTCGGTTGGCCATGCTGACGAAGATGCGCCCCGAGGTCGGCAGACCCCACAGGGAGCCCATCTGCGTCTTGGCGAACGCGGCGCCGTAATCGGTGTCGATGCCCATGACCTCACCGGTCGAGCGCATCTCGGGGCCGAGGAGGGAGTCGACGACCGAGCCCTCGCGGGTGCGGAAGCGCTTGAACGGCAGGATCGCCTCCTTGACGGAGACCGGCGCGTCGAGCGGCAGTCGTCCGCCGTCGCCTTCGACCGGCAGCAGACCCTCGGCGCGCAACTCGGCGATCGTCGCACCGAGCATGACGCGAGCGGCGGCCTTGGCCAACGGAACTCCCGTGGCCTTGGCGACGAACGGCACCGTGCGCGAGGCACGCGGGTTGGCCTCCAGCACGTAGAGCACGTCACCGGCGAGGGCGAACTGCACGTTCATCAGGCCGTGCACGCCGATGCCCTCGGCCAGACGACGGGAGGACTCGCGGACGCGGTCCAACTCCCCCGGGCCGAGCGTGACCGGCGGGATGACGCACGCCGAGTCACCGGAGTGGATACCGGCCTCCTCGATGTGCTCCATGATTCCGCCGAGGTACATGTCGTGACCGTCGTACAGCACGTCGACGTCGATCTCGATGGCGTCGTCGAGGAACCGGTCGATGAGCACCGGGTGGACCTGCTCGCCCGTGGTGAACGACGTGGCGTTGCGGATGTAGCGAGTCAACGTGGCGTCGTCGTAGACGATCTCCATGCCGCGTCCGCCGAGCACGTAGCTCGGACGCACGAGCACCGGATACCCGATGCCCGCGGCGATCTCGATGGCCTCGTGCTCGTCGTAGGCGATGCCGTGGCGAGGCGCGGGCAGCCCGGCCTCGGTGAGGATGCGCCCGAAGTGGCCGCGGTCCTCGGCGAGATCGATGGCCTCGGGGCTGGTGCCGACGATCGGCACGCCCTCGGCCTTGAGCGCCGCCGCCAGACCGAGCGGCGTCTGACCTCCGAGCTGCACGATGACACCGGCGATCGGCCCGGCCTGCCGCTCGGCGTGGACCACTTCGAGGACGTCCTCGAGGGTCAACGGCTCGAAGTAGAGGCGCGAACTCGTGTCGTAGTCGGTCGAGACCGTCTCGGGGTTGCAGTTGACCATCACGGTGTCGAACCCGACGTCGCGCAGAGCGAAACTCGCGTGGACACAGGAGTAGTCGAACTCCACACCCTGACCGATGCGGTTGGGCCCGGAGCCCAGGATGATGACCGCCGAGCGCTCGCGCGGGGCCACCTCGGTCTCGGCGTCGTAGGCCGAGTAGTGGTACGGCGTGCTCGCCGCGAACTCGGCCGCGCACGTGTCGACGGTCTTGTAGACCGGGCGGATGCCGAGCGCGTGACGCACGCCGCGCACGACGGCCTCGCTCATCCCGGCGATCTCGGCGATCTGGCTGTCGGAGAACCCGTGCCGCTTGACCAGGGCCAGTACCTCGGGCGTGAGCGTGCGGGTCTCCCCCACAGCCTCGCGCAGGTGGTCGGCGAGGTCGTTGAGCAACTGCATCTGGTCGAGGAACCACGGGTCGATGCGCGTGACCTCGTGAACCTCCTCCACGGAGCAGCCACCCCAGAGCGCCTGCTGCACGAGGTTGAGTCGCCCATCGGTCGGACGCGCAGCCTCCTGCAACAAGGCGCGGGCCTGCTCGGCGTTCGGACGCTCCGCCGCACGCCAGTGGAACGAGCTGCCCTTGCGCTCCACCGACCGCAGCGCCTTCTGCAGCGCCTCGGTGAAGTTACGGCCGATCGCCATCGCCTCACCGACCGACTTCATCGTCGTCGTCAGCGTGGAGTCGGCAGCCGGGAACTTCTCGAACGCGAACCTCGGCACCTTGACGACGACGTAGTCCAGCGTCGGCTCGAAGCTCGCGGGGGTCACCTCAGTGATGTCGTTGCGCACCTCGTCGAGGGTGTAGCCGATCGCCATCTTGGCCGCGATCTTGGCGATCGGAAAGCCCGTCGCCTTGGACGCGAGCGCCGAGGAGCGGGAGACGCGCGGGTTCATCTCGATGACGATGACGCGGCCGTCCTCGGGGTTGACCGCGAACTGGATGTTGCAGCCGCCGGTGTCGACCCCGACCTCACGGATGACCGCGATGCCGACGTCACGCAGGCGCTGGTACTCACGGTCGGTCAACGTCAACGCAGGAGCGACGGTGATGGAGTCACCCGTGTGCACACCCATCGGGTCGAGGTTCTCGATCGAGCACACGACCACCACGTTGTCCGCGTGGTCGCGCATGACCTCGAGCTCGTACTCCTTCCACCCGAGGATCGACTCCTCGAGCAGCACCTCGTTGGTCGGCGAATCGTGAAGTCCCGCACCGGCATACCGCTCGAGGTCCTCCGGGGTGTATGCGAACCCGGAGCCCAGACCACCCATCGTGAAGCTCGGCCGCACCACCATCGGGTAGCCCAGCACGTCGGCCGCGGCCCACACCTCGTCCATCGTGTGACAGACGACGCTCTTGGCCGACTCCGCGCCACACCGCTCGACGACGCCCTTGAACGCCTCCCGGTTCTCCCCGAGCTCGATCGCCTCGACGTTCGCGCCGATCAACGGGCAGCCGTACTTCTCCAGAACACCGTTCTCGTGCAACGCGATCGCCGCGTTCAACGCCGTCTGCCCACCCAGAGTCGCCAGCACCGCATCCGGGCGCTCCTTGGCGATGATCCGCTCCAACATCCCCGGCTCGATCGGCTCCACATACGTGGCATCCGCGATCTCCGGGTCGGTCATGATCGTCGCCGGATTGCTGTTGACGAGGATCACGCGCAACCCCTCGCTGCGCAGCACCCGACAAGCCTGCGTGCCCGAGTAGTCGAACTCGGCCGCCTGACCGATGACGATCGGCCCGCTCCCGATCACCAAAACGCTCTTGATGTCATCCCGCTTCGGCATCAGGCCACCCCACCATTCTTGTTGTCGACCTCTGCGCTGTTGGTCGCACTCGTCTGGCCTCCGGGCCTCGCTTCGCTCGTGTCCTCAGCCTGTCCTCGCCGCTCGGCGAGCAAGTCGACGAATCTGTCGAACAAGTACTCGCTGTCGTGCGGACCTGCGGCGGCCTCCGGGTGGTACTGCACCGAGAACGCCGGGCGGTCGGTGAGTCGCAGACCCTCGACGACGTTGTCGTTCAAGCAGATGTGGCTGACCTCGGCGCGACCGAACGGAGTGTCGACCGGGGTCAGCTCCTCGTTGGGCCAGTCGACGGCGAACCCGTGGTTCTGGGCTGTGATCTCCACCCGCCCGGTGCTGCGGTCGAGCACCGGCTGGTTGATCCCCCGGTGGCCGTATTTGAGCTTGTACGTGCCCAATCCGAGGGCGCGGCCGAGGAGTTGGTTGCCGAAGCAGATGCCGAAGAACGGAGTGCCCGACTCCAGCACCCGGCGCAGCAGCTCGACCTCGGCGTCGGCCGTGGCCGGGTCGCCCGGGCCGTTGCTGAAGAACACACCGTCGGGCGAGAGCGCCGTGATGTCGTCGTACGTCGCCGAACTCGGCAGCACGTGTACCTCGATGCCGCGGCGGGCGAGCAGTCGCGGCGTGTTGGCCTTGATGCCGAGATCGACTGCGGCGACGGTGAATCGGCGCGTTCCCTCGGCGGGGACGACGTACGCCTCGGGCGTGGTGACCTCGGCTGCGAGGGCCGATCCCTCCATCGCCGGCGTTGCCCGCACGCGGTCGAGGAGCACGTCCTCGGTCTCGGCAGCGGCTTGGCCGGAGAAGATCCCGACCCGCATGGCGCCGGACTCGCGCAGGTGCCGAGTCAGGGCGCGGGTGTCGATGCCACAGATGCCGACGACGGACTGCTCACGCAGGTCGTCCTCGAGGGTGCGGCGGCTGCGCCAGCTCGACGGACGCAGCGCAGGGTCGCGCACGACGTAGCCGCTGACCCAGATGCGGGAGGACTCCCCGTCCTCGTCGTTGACGCCGGTGTTACCCACGTGGGGCGCGGTCATGACCACGACCTGACGGTGAAAGCTCGGGTCGGTCAGCGTCTCCTGGTATCCGCTCATGCCGGTGGAGAACACCGCCTCGCCGACGGTCTCACCCAGGGCGCCGTAGGCACTGCCGCGGAACACGCGCCCGTCCTCGAGGACGAGCACGGCGAGCGGCCGCGAGAGGGTCGATTCGACATTCGTCATGGTTCAGACCTCCAGGTCGGTGCTGCCGTCGAGAAAGGTCGGGCGCCCGCGCAGGACCGTCGCGACGACCCGCCCGGTGAGTTCGCGGCCGTGGAACGGGTTGTTGCGGGACTTGGACTCGGTGTCCTCGCGGTCGACGACGACCACGGCCTCCGGGTCCACCAGAGCGATGTTGGCGGGTTCACCGACGGCCAGGGGGCGACCCTGGTCGCTCAGCCCGGCGAGCTTGGCCGGGCGCACCGACATCACCTGCGCGACATCGGCCCACGTCATCCGGCCGGTGCGCACCAGGTGCGTCGAGATGACCGAGAGAGCCGTCTCCAGCCCGACCATGCCGAATGCGGCCTCGGTGAAATCACGATCCTTGTCGGCCTGGGCGTGCGGGGCGTGGTCGGTGCCGATGACGTCGATGGTGCCGTCGGCGACTCCCTCGCGCAGGGCTGCGACGTCGTCCATCGAGCGCAGCGGCGGGTTGACCTTGAACACGCTCTCGTAGTTCTCCAGCAGCTCGGCCGTGAGCGCGAGGTGGTGCGGAGTGGCCTCGGCGGTGACCGCGACGCCCTGGCTCTTGCCCCAGCGGATCAGCTCGACCGACCCGGCCGTGGACACGTGACAGACGTGCAGGCGGGAGCCGGTGGCGCCGGCGAGCACGATGTCGCGGGCGATGATGATCTCTTCGGCAACAGCGGGCCAGCCCGGCAACTCGAGGCGCTCAGAGACCGGCCCCTCGTTGCAGCAGCAGGTGTGCGGTGCGAGGCGTGGGTCCTGGGCGTGCTGGGCGACGACGCCGCCAAATTTCGCGACCGTCTGCAGGGCGCGGCGCATGAGCACCGGGTCGTGCACGCACTTGCCGTCGTCGCTGAACATGCTCACCGCGGCGCGGCTGGCGTGCATCGCGTCGATCTCGGAGAGCTCCTCACCGGCGAGCCCCACGGTGACCGCGCCGACCGGGTGCACGTCGACGTGCTCGGCCTCCTGACCACGGTCGTAGACCCATTCGGCGGCGGCAGCAGTGTCGGTGACCGGCGTCGTGTTGGCCATCGCCATGACGGCGGTGTACCCACCACGAGCCGCCGCGCGTGCCCCGGTGGCCACGGTCTCGGCGTCCTCCCGACCCGGCTCGCGCAGGTGCGTGTGCGGGTCGACGAATCCCGGCAGCGCGACGAGGCCTGCAGCGTCGATCGTGCGCACACCCTCGGGCGCGGTCAGGTCGTGGCCGATGCGGCTGATGCGGCCGGCCTCCACGAGGATGTCGGCTCGGCCCTCCCCGAGGAGGTCGGCACCGGTGATGAGGAGCGCGTGGCTCATGTGTTCTCCCTTGCTGCCTCGCGGCGCTGTTCCGTCGTACTCGTAGGGGTGGTCGCTGTGGGCACCGTCGATCAGCAGGCCCGGGCGAGTGAGGCGTGTGCGCATCCACCCACCGGAGCCGTGCTCGCATCCGTGGGGAGGCCGTGAACGGCTCCGTGCGCAAAGCGCAGCGATCCGGCATCCGAATCGGGGAACACCGAAAGACCCAAGGGGCGTTCGTACCGGTGTGCCGAGTCGGGCGTCATCGCGCGCCTGACCTCCTTGCCCGCCTCGCTGGACGGTGGTTAAAGGACGTCGATTTCGGCCAGCCTACCCGCAACGAGGTCGTGCTCCGGCCCGGGCGACGACGGCCGGCCACGGCGCTCGACCCTACGCTGACTCCCAGTAGGCAGGGTGCTCCTGCCGCACGACGAAAGGTCTCTTTTCGCATGACTTCGCGCATCGTCATCGTGGGCGCCGGGTTCGGTGGGCAACACGCCTACAGCGAGCTGGCCGACGCGGGCTACGAGGTGACGCTCATCGACCGCAACCCGTACGCGACGTTCCAGCCGCTGCTCTACCAGGTCGCCACCGGCGGTCTCAACCCCGGCGACATCGCCTACCCGCTGCGGCGCCTCGTCGCCGGTTCGAAGGGACGGGGCACGAGCTTCCGTCGCGCCACGGTCACGGGTATCGACACCGAGAACAAGCTCGTGCGCACCAGCCGGGGCGAACCCATCGCCTACGACAAGCTGATCCTCGCCCAGGGCGCCGGACCCAACTTCTTCGGCATCCCGGGCGCCGAGGAGCACGCACACACCATCTACTCGCGCACCGCCGCTCTGCGCGTGCGCGACATCATCTTCTCCGCGCTCGAGCAGATGACCACTGAGGGCGGCCCCAACCGGCGGTTCACCGCCCTCGTCGTCGGTGGCGGCGCTACCGGCGTCGAGATGGCCGGTGCGCTGGCCGAGCTCAAGTCCGAGGCCATCCCCGTGGTGTACCCCGAATTGAGCCAGGACCAGTTCCGTGTCGTCCTCGCCGAGATGGCCGACTCGCTGGTGACTCCGTTCGCGCCGCGGCTTCGCCGCTATACGCTGCACCAGTTGCGCAAGCGTGGCGTCGACGTGCGTCTGAACACCGCCGTCAAGGAGGTCCGTCCCGAGTCGGTCGACCTCTCCGACGGCACCTCGATCGACGTCGACATCGTCATCTGGGCCTCCGGGTTCGGTGCTCGCCCCGAGGTGGCCGAGTGGGGCATGCCCCAGGGCCGCGGCGGGCGCATCGAGGTCGAGCCCAACCTGCGCGTCAAGGGCATGACCGACATCTACGCCGTCGGTGACGCCTCGATCGAGCCCGACAGCCCCCTGCCGCAGCTCGCTCAGCCTGCGGTGCAGATGGGCAAGCATGCGGCCCGCGAGATCATCGCGGCGGACAAGGGCGAAGAGCCCACCGCGTTCGTCTACAACGACAAGGGCACCATGGCGACGATCGGCCGCAACGCCGCCGTCGTCCAGTTCCCGGGAGGCAAGACCGTCACCGGATTCCCGGCCTGGGCACTGTGGGTCGGTGTACACCTCGCCACCCTCCTGGGCGGACGCAACCGCCTGCAGGCCATGGTCAACACGGCGTTCCGCTACTTCGCCTGGCCCCAGTCGGCCACAAACATCATGGGCGACGCCGTGCCATCTGTGACGAGTCGACCGGAGCTGAACAGCCCCCGCGACCACGCGGGCACCCAGGACTGACGAACAGGACTGACGAGCCCCCGATCTCGGCCGAGTGGTTGGGGCTCGGCGCCGGCCTCACATCGGCAGGACACACCGCCTCGACGCACCTCGCGCCGGGGCGGTGTCGTCGTCTCGAATCGCGCCCCCGCAGGCCGCCGCCAGACCCCTGCGCCAGGCGCGATTGGCCCCACCCGGCGGCCAGGGTGTAGGTTTCACGAGCGCACGCGCCATTAGCTCAATTGGCAGAGCAGCTGACTCTTAATCAGCGGGTTCGGGGTTCGAGTCCCTGATGGCGCACCACACCAGATCGGCCCGGCACCTGCATCGCAGGAGCCGGGCCGATCTGTTCGTACTGGGGTGGGTTGGTGCCAGCGCGAGCATCTGGGGTGCCCAGCCGGCACTCGGGGTGTCAGAGGCCGACCGCGGCGCGCACGTCGACTTTGAGCCGGTCGAGGCGCGCTGCCGCCTCCTCGTGCGGCACGTCGGCGCCGGGTGTCACAGGCAGGACGACTTCGAGGTAGCACTTGAGCTTGGGCTCGGTGCCCGAGGGGCGCACGATGACGCGGTCGTCGGCCTCCGTGCGAAAGAGCATCCCGTCGGTCGGGCCGAGGTCCCCGTATCCCGTTGACAGATCAGCCGTTTCGACGACCGGCGAGCCAGCCAGCTCGGTCGGCGGGGCCTCGCGTAGGCGCTGCATCCCCTGGGCGATGAGCGACGGGTCGGCCACCCGGAACGACATCGGCGCCGTGGCGTGCAGGCCGTGCTCACGGGCCAGGTCGTCGAGCACGTCGACCAGCATGCGTCCCTCCGCCTTGAGCGCCGCCACGAGACCGGCCACCCGCAGCCCCGCGGTGATGCCGTCCTTGTCGCGGACGAACTCCGGGTCGGTGCAGTAGCCGATGGCCTCCTCATAGCCGAACCGCAGGCCGGGGGCGCGGGCGATCCACTTGAACCCGGTCAACGTCTGCACGCCCCGCAGCCCGTGAGCTGCTGCGATACGGCCGAGCAGGCGCCCGGAGACGATCGAGCAGGCGAGGGTGTCACCCTCCCGCGAGGAGTCCGCCGCAGCCTGCTCGCCGAGCAGCGCGCCGATCTCGTCACCGCTGAGCTGTCGCCACCGCCCGTCGCGCCCGCGGGTGCCCACCGAGCATCGGTCCGCGTCGGGGTCGAGCGCGATGACGACGTCGGCGCCGACCTCCTCGGCCAGAGCCAGCGAGAGGTCGATCGCGCCGGGCTCCTCCGGGTTGGGAAAGCTCACGGTCGGAAAGTCGGGGTCCGGTTCGGCCTGCTGCGGCACGACATGGACGTCGGTGAACCCGGCTCGACGCAGCGCCTCGACCGCGGTCTCGCCGCCCACGCCGTGCATCGGGGTGAGGACGATCCGGATGTCACTGCCACTGCCACTGCGGGCGTCGCCACTGTCGCCGCCAAGAGTCGCCGCGCGGTCGAGGTAGGCCTCCAGCAGCTCCCGGCCGACCGGCTCGACACCGGCGTCGTCACGGGGCACGACGATGGCAGCCGGAGCCGCCTCGATTCCTGCGGCAATCTCGGCATCGGCCGGCGGAACGATCTGCACGCCATCCCCCGCACCGGTCGCGGCGCGGCCACCGAGGTAGACCTTGTAGCCGTTGTCGGCGGGCGGGTTGTGCGAGGCCGTAACCTGCACTCCCGCGTCCGCCCTGAGCGCGCGCACCGCGAACGCGGTCACGGGCGTCGGCAACTTCTCCGGGAGTACGAGCGCCCGCCCACCGGCAGCAGAGACGACCTGTGCCGCGTCACGCAGGAAGGCGGACGAGCCGTGGCGCGCGTCGCACCCGAGCACGACGACCGGGGCACCGCCTCCGCCCACCGCATCGGCCAGATAGCTCGCGAGCCCCGCCGTCGCGCGGATCACGACAGCCCGATTCATCCGCGTCTCCCCCGCACCGACCTCACCCCGCAGCCCGGCGGTACCGAACGTCAACGGCCCGGCGAAGCGGGAACCCAGGTCGGCGTGCGCAGCCTCGTCACCGGCTTCGGCCGCCTCGACGAGCGTCAACACCTCGGCGCGGGTCGACTCGTCGGGATCCTGCTCGGCCCACCGACGTGCGGCGGCGATCAGATCGGCGGTGGAACGGGTGGTCATGGTGACTCCTCGAGCCTCAGGTGGTGATCGTCAAGGTCCAACACTGGCTGCCGGAAGTGCTTGTCGGCGAAGGGCATCGGGATGCCGGCGGAGTCGACCCGTCGGTCAGTCGCCGAGGCCGTCGAGGACGGCGCGGGAGCCGGAGAGGCCCAGGCGGGAGGCACCGGCTTCGACCATCGCGAGCGCGGCCTCGGTGGTGCGAATGCCGCCGGAGGCCTTGACGCCGAGGCGGTCACCGACGGTCTTCCGCATGAGCGACACGGCCTCGACGCTCGCACCACCGGCAGGGTGGAATCCCGTTGACGTCTTGACGAAGTCGGCGCCCGCGCGCTCGGCGGCCTCACAGCAGGCGACGATCTCGTCGTCGGTCAGCGCAGCCGATTCGATGATGACCTTGAGAACGACGGGACGCGCGCCACCGACGGGGCATTCGTCGCGCACGGCCTCGATCTCGGCCTCGACCTCGTCGAACTTGCCCGCCTTGACCAGCGCGAGGTTGACGACCATGTCGACCTCGTCGACCCCGTCACGCACCGAGCGCGCGGCCTCGGCGGTCTTGACCTCGGCGTGGTGAGCGCCGGAGGGAAAGCCGCAGACCGTGGCGACCTTGACGCCTTCGGGCACCTCGACGGGCAACTGGTTAGGCGACACACAGATCGAGTAGACGCCCAGTTCGCCTGCCTCACGGGCCAGGTCGGCGACCTGCTCGGGCGTGGACTCGGGCTTGAGCAGGGTGTGGTCGATCATGCGGGCGATGTCGGAACGAGTGGGCATGGAGTCTCCTGAAGGTCGAATGTGGCGCCGACGTCGACGGGGATGTGGATCAGGCACTGCGGATCACGCGATCCGGGTCTGGAGCTGCGAGTCGGGCGAGGCAGTTCAGGCGATGCGGTCGAGAACGACGTCGGAGCGGGCGCCCGTGCCCTCGCCGGCGTCGGGGTCGACGGTGTAGCCGCCCGCGAGGGATTCGAGTGCGCGGTCGAAGCGGTCGGGGGTGTCGGTGTGCAGCGTCATGAGCGTCTGGCCGCGGGTGACGCGCTCGCCCGGGTCGACGAACAGCTCGATACCGGCACCGGCCTGCACCGGGTCTTCCTTGCGGGCGCGGCCGGCGCCGAGGCGCCAGCTGGCCACTCCGACCGCGAGGGCGTCGAGTTCGGTGAGCACACCGTCGGATTCTGCGACCACGTCGTGCGTGTGCGATGCGACGGGCAGCGGCGCGTCGGGGTCGCCACCCTGGGCGGAGATCATGCGCTTCCAGCAGTCCATCGCGCGGCCGTCCGCGAGCGCGCCGTGCAGGTCGTCGGCCGTCACCTCGACGCCGGCGAGCCTGAGCATCTCGCCCGCGAGCGCCACGGTCAGGTCGACGACGTCCTTGGGGCCGCCACCGGCGAGCACCTCGACGGACTCGGCGACTTCGAGCGCGTTGCCGATCTTTCGCCCCAGCGGACGCGACATATCGGTGAGCAGCGCGACGGTCGTCACGCCGGCGTCAGCCCCCAGATCGACCATCGTGCGGGCGAGATCGCGGGCCATCGACTCCGTCTTCATGAACGCACCCGAACCGACCTTGACGTCGAGCACGAGCGCGCCGGTGCCCTCGGCGATCTTCTTGCTCATGATCGAGCTGGCGATGAGCGGGATGCAGTCGACGGTGCTTGTGATGTCGCGCAGGGCGTAGAGCTTCTTGTCGGCGGGCGCCAGGCCGGATCCGGCGGCGCAGATGACGGCACCGACGTCCTCGAGGATCTGCATCATGCGGTCGTTCTCGATGGCCGCCTGCCAGCCGGGGATCGCCTCGAGCTTGTCGAGGGTGCCGCCGGTGTGGCCGAGTCCGCGGCCGGAGAGCTGCGGCACCGCGACGCCGAACGCCGCCACCAAGGGCGCGAGCGGGAGGGTGATCTTGTCGCCGACGCCGCCGGTGGAGTGCTTGTCGGTGGTCTTCTTGGAGAGCGAGTCGAAGCTCATCCGCTCGCCCGAGGCGATCATGGCAGCCGTCCAGCGAGCGATCTCGTCGCGCTCCATGCCGTTGATGAAGATCACCATCGCGAGCGCTGCCATCTGCTCGTCGGCGACGACGTCGCGCGTGTAGGCGTCGACGACCCAGTCGATCTGCGCCTCGCTCAGTCGTTCTCGGTCTCGCTTGGTCCGGATGATGTCGACGGCGTCGAATACCTCGGCCACGATGTTCCCTCTCCTCGCCACACCTGTTGTCGAGCGCCACCGCGTGCCCGTTGTCCAGCGCTGCCCTTCTCGACCAGTGTTCTTGTCGAGCGCTGCCGTTCTCGAGCACTGCCGTACTCCGTTACCGCTGCGAACGCGGCTTTGCGCAGCTCCTCGGCATCGTTGGCGCACAGCCATCCTCGAACCGGCCAGAACCTTTGTCAACCCTCTTGCCGACGGATGTTCCCTTCTGGCAGGCTGCTCTCAGCGCGGCCCGTCTCACGGCCGACTCGTCCACGACAGGGCTGTCGGGACTGCTGCCGCGACGGCCCGGGAAGACGGAGCGATGACCTCATCTCCCACCGGTACGCCCGACCGCACCGCCCAGCACACCGAGTTGCTGGAGTCCGCCCGCGAGGCCGCCCACCGGGCCTACGTGCCGTACAGCCACTTTCCCGTCGGTGCCGCGATGCTCACCCGCAGCGGCCGCATCGTTCAGGGCTGCAACGTCGAGAACTCCAGCTACGGCCTGACGATCTGCGCCGAGCGCACCGCCGCGACCCGCATGATCGCCGAATCCGCAGAGGACCCCGATGACCGACGCATCACCACGGTCGCGGTCGTCGGACTCAAGGCCTCGCCGTGCTTTCCGTGCGGAGCATGCCGCCAGGTGCTCAACGAGTTCGGATGCACCGAGGTCGTCGTCGAAGAGGACGGCCAGGTGCGGGTCTACCCGTTCGCCGAGCTGCTCCCGCACAGCTTCGGACCCTCCGACCTCGACGCCGCCGCGTCGGACCAGGACTGAGTCATGGAACGCTTTCAAGGTCTGCTCGGTATCGCGGTCATCCTCGGCCTGGCGGTCGCCCTCTCCCGTCACCGCAGCCACATCAAGTGGCGCACGCTGGCCGTCGGCCTGACCCTCCAGGTGCTCTTCGCGCTCCTCGTGCTCAAGTGGGAGCCGGGCTTTCGCGCCCTGGAGGCCGTCGCGCGCGGCTTCACCGAGGCCATCAAATTCACCGACCGCGGCACGGAGTTCGTGTTCGGCAGCCTGATGCCCAAGGACAACGGGTTCGTGTTCGCGCTCAACGTGCTGCCGGTCATCATCTTTCTCGGCGCGATCATCGGGGCGCTCTATTACCTGCGCGTCATCCAGTTCGTCGTCGACATCATCGGCACGGTGCTGCAGAAGCTCCTGGGCACCAGCAAGATCGAGGGCGTCTGGGCCTCCACCGTGATCTTCCTCGGTCAGTCCGAGGCGCCGCTGATGATCGCCCCGTACATCCGCACGTTGACGATGGCCGAGCTGTTCACCTGCATGACAGGCGGATTCGCGGCCGTCGCGGGGTCGACGCTCATCGGCTACTCGCTGCTCGGTGCGCCGTTGCCCTATCTGCTGGCCGCATCGGTGGTGAACGCGCCCGGGTCGATCCTCATGGCCAAGGCGTTCTACCCCGAGACCGAGGTGCCCACCAACGACGCGAGCGTGCGCGACGTGCGAGACATCGAGTCGCGCAACCTCATCGACGCCCTCGGTCGTGGCGCCATGAACGGCGGCAGGATCGCCGTCATCGTCGCCTGCCTGCTCATCGCGTTCGTCGCGCTCATCGCCCTGCTGTCGTCGATCCTCGGCAGCATCGGCGGCCTCTTCGGGCAGAGCGGCTGGTCGCTCGAAGGCCTGTTCGGGCTCATCTTCGCGCCCATCGCCTGGCTTCTCGGCACCCCATGGAACGAGGCCATGACCGTCGGCAACTTCATCGGTCAGAAGACGGTGCTCAACGAGTTCGTCGGTTTCACCGCGTTCAGCCAGGAGGTCGGCGCCCTCTCCCCCAAGGCCGTACTCATCTCGACCTTCGCCCTGGCCGGATTCGCCAACCTCAGCTCGATCGCCATCCAGATCGGCGCGTTCGGCGGCCTGTGCCCCGAGCGCCGCGGCGACGTGGCCAAGCTCGGCATGTTGGCCCTGCTCGCCGGCACGTGCACCAACCTGCTCAACGCCGCGATCGTGGGGGTCGTGGCCAGCTGAACCGCGCCACAGACCTACCATCGGGCGAGCTCCCCGACCGGTTCACGCCGATCCGGTCGGGGCTCGTTCGTCCTCGTCCCGTCCATCGACATGCAGGAGGCGATCGCCGGTGAACCCGCGCGACGAGCAGGCCCTGGACGCCGCCACGCTCTACTACCGCGACGGCCTGTCGCAGGGCGAGGTCGCCACGCGGCTGGGCGTCTCCCGCCCCACGGTGAGCAAGCTGGTGCAGCACGCCAAGGACGCCGGGTTCGTCCGCATCGAGATTCACGACCCCCGCGAGACGGGATCGGCACTGGTCGACCGTCTGCGGGAGCGATTCGGATTGGCCGAGGTGCGTCTGGCACAGGCCGGCCCGGCACCCGATCTCCTGCGCGAACTCGGCCGGCTCGGCGCGCTGACCCTGCAGGACGAAGTACAGGACGGCGACCTCGTGGGCGTCACCTGGGGCGAGACGATGTACGCCGTCGCCCGGGCCCTCAAGCCGCAACCGCGGCACGGTGTCGAGATCGTGCAGCTCAAGGGCGGGCTCTCGCTCACCTCACGCTCGACCAACGACTTCGAGACCATCACCCTGTTCTGCCGCGCGTTCGACGCCTACGCGCGCACCCTGCCGCTGCCGGTGATCTTCGACGACCCCACGGTCAAGACCATCGTCGAGCAGGAGCGCCACATCCGACACGTCCTCGACCTCGGCCGGGAGGCGCAGACCGCGATCTTCACCGTCGGCGGTATCTCCCCCGAGGCAATGCTGTTCAACCTCGGCCATCTGACGGAAGGCGAGCGAGAACACCTGCTCGCCCACGCCGCCGGAGACATGTGCTCCCGCTTCTACGATGAGGCGGGCCAGATCTGCCTGCCCGATCTCGACGCCCGCACCGTCGGCATCTCCCTGGACGACCTGCACGCCAAACGGACCCGCATCCTCGTGACCGGCGGCCTGGCCAAAGCTCGCGCCCTCCACGTCGCCCTGCAAGCGGGATACGCGACCCACCTGGTCACCGACACGCGCACCGCCGCCGCCGTCCTCGAGATGCCCTGAGCCGTCCTCGCTGGACATCACCCCTGCTGTGACTGACATCACAGCTCGGAGGGATGCTCGCGGCCGCATAACTATCGACACGACACGCCGTACGGAGGCCACCTCGGTGCATATTCACGCGAATCGGGGCCGGGGCGCGGCGCGTATCCCGCCAAATGCCTCTCACCGCAGCTGCCGCCCGCTTACCTTCGAGTCAGTCGGCGATCCGGAGCACTCCTCCCGATCGCACCTGAGCGATCCGGCATCCCCGCCGATCGGCCGCCCGGGGACGCTTTCAGAAAGGTTCCACTCATGGACAAGGCTTACGTCGGTTCCGAGGTCGGGCAACTGCGCCGGGTCATCCTGCACCGGCCGGGCATCGAACTCGCCCGCCTCACCCCGTCCAACAAGGACGTGCTGCTCTTCGACGAACTACCCTGGGTGCCACGGGCACAGGAGGAGCACGACGAGTTCGCGGAGGTCCTGCGGGGTCTCGGCGTCGAGGTCCTGCTGCTCGACCGCCTCCTCGAGGAGACCCTCGCCGTCCCCGAGGCCCGCAAGTTTCTGCTGACGCGCCTCCTCGACGAGGACGTGTTCGGGCCCGGCGCGATCGAGGCCCTCATGGGCATCCTCAACGGGATGGACGACCGCAGCCTCGCGGACACCCTCATCGGCGGCCTGACGATCGGTGAGGCCAAGGAGCACGCCGACCCGGCGACCTCGTCCGTCGTGCTCAAGGCGATGCAGGAGAGCGACTTCATCCTCCCGCCGCTGCCCAACCACCTCTTCACCCGCGACACCTCCTGCTGGGTGTACGGCGGCGTCTCGGTCAATGCGATGCGCATGCCTGCCCGCATGCGTGAGTCGATGAACTACGAGGCCATCTACCGCTGGCACCCCGCCATGGCCGCCACCGAGTTCAACTACTGGGGCGACGGACTGGGCCAGGGCCAGGCCACGATGGAGGGCGGCGACGTCCACGTCATCGGCCGCGGCGCCGTGCTCGTCGGTATGAGCGAGCGCACCACGCCGCAGGCCGTCGAGCGCCTCGCGCAGCAACTGTTCCGCAAGGGCGCTGCGCACACGATCGTCGCCCTGCAGATGCCCAAGTACCGCGCCGTGATGCACCTCGACACCGTCATGTCGATGGTCGACGAACGGTCCTTCACCAAGTACGCCGGTCTCGGCATGCTGCCCTCGTTCACCATCCGCCCCGCGGACAACGAACAGGGGTTCCGGGTCGACGCCCACGAGGCCGAGGACATGCACAAGACCATCGCCGATGCCCTGGGCATCGACGAGATCCGCACCCTGACCGCCGATCAGAGCATGGGTGCCGCCGAGCGCGAGCAGTGGGACGACGGCTGCAACGTGCTGACCGTGCGCCCGGGCGTCGTCGTCGCCTATGAACGCAACACCGTGTCGAATCAGTACCTGCGCGACAACGGAGTCGAGGTCCACACCATTTCCGGTGGCGAACTCGGTCGTGGCCGCGGAGGCCCCCGCTGCATGAGCTGCCCCATCGAACGAGAGGACATCTGATGGCTTTCAACCTGCGCAACCGCAATTTCCTCAAGGAGATCGACTTCACCCCCGCGGAGTGGTCGTTCCTTTTGAAGCTGTCGGCCGACCTCAAGGCGGCCAAGTACGCCGGAACCGAGCACAAGCGCTTGACCGGTAAGAACGTCGCCCTGATCTTCGAGAAGACCTCGACCCGTACCCGCTGCGCCTTCGAGGTCGCCGCGTACGACCAGGGCGCGGGCGTCACCTACCTCGACCCGAGCGGCAGCCAGATCGGCCACAAGGAGTCGATGAAGGACACCGCCCGCGTTCTGGGGCGCATGTACGACGGCATCGAGTACCGCGGCTCCAAGCAGGAGTACGTGGAGACGCTCGGCGAGTTCGCCGGCGTGCCGGTGTGGAACGGCCTGACGGACGAGTGGCACCCCACGCAGATGCTCGCCGACCAGCTCACGATGATCGAGCACTCGGACAAGCCGATCGGCCAGATCGCCTACGCCTACCTCGGCGACGCCCGCAACAACGTCGGCAACTCGCTGCTCATCTCCGGTGCGATGGCCGGAATGGATGTGCGCATGGTGGCTCCCGAGGAGCTGCAAAACTCCGACGAGATCGTCGAGATGGCGAAGAAGATCGCGGAGAAGACCGGCGCGCGCATCACGGTGACGGACGACGTTGCGGCCGGCGTCAAGGACTGCGACTTCCTGTACACCGACGTGTGGGTGTCGATGGGTGAGCCCAAGGAGGTCTGGGACGAGCGCATTGCGCTGTTGAAGGACTACCAGATCAACTCTGCGCTCATGGAGAAGACGGGCAACCCGAACGTCAAGTTCATGCACTGCTTGCCGGCGTTCCACGACCGCAACACGAAGGTCGGTCAGGACATTTTCGAGAAGACCGGCATGGAGGCCCTCGAGGTCACCGACGAGGTGTTCGAGTCGGATGCCTCGATCGTGTTCGATCAGGCGGAGAACCGGATGCACACGATCAAGGCCGTCATGGTCGCCACCCTTGGTGACTGACGAGAAGTGAATGAAGGGGTAGGAATCCCGACGAAGTCGCGATTCCTGCCACTTCATGAACCGAGGGAGTCACCACAAAAAGAATCGTGACTGACGAGCGGTGACCAGTCTGGTGAGGCCCGACCGCTTGGCGGCCCTCGCCAGACCGAGTACCGACGCAGTCAGCGGACATGGGTAGTGACTGTCCTTTCCAACGACCTCGGCGGATCGCCGCGACATTCTGGTCGATGTCGTCTGGGTCCGCCAGTGTGAAAAATCGAGGTTTCCCGCCGTTCGTAGATCTCCTGGTCGGGCGGCGGGAATGCTCGGCATCGTGCATTGCTTCCTCGGTAATCCGAGGGCTTTGATTTTGGGCGTTGAAGCGCACTCGCGCTTCTCGCCCCGATAGACCGGCGGTGGCGCAGGGAGGACCCTGACCCCTGTGCCACCTGCCTTTTCACCAAGTAGGCCGTCCGCGGCCCGACTCGAGGAGAACGAGGACACATGAGGATCGTGGTTGCTCTGGGTGGGAATGCTCTCCTGGAGCGGGGGCAGAAGCCCGATGCAGAGACGCAGCGTGCGAATGCAGAGCGGGCGATGGCGGCTCTGGCTCCGTTGGCCGAGGAGCATGAGCTGGTCATCACGCACGGCAACGGGCCGCAGGTCGGTGTGTTGGCGTTGGAGTCGGCGAAGGATCCGTCGTTGACGAAGCCGTACCCGCTGGACACGATCGGTGCCGAGACGCAGGGCATGATCGGCTATTGGCTGCTGCAGTCGTTGCAGAACAACCTGCCCGGGCGGCAGGTGGCATCTCTGGTCAACCAGACCTTGGTGATGGCGCACGACCCGGCGTTCGAGGACCCGACCAAGTTCGTCGGTGAGGTCTACGACGAGGAGACCGCAAAGGCCAAGGCTGCCGAGATGGGCTGGGTCGTCAAGAAGGACGGCGAGAAGTGGCGTCGTGTCGTCGCCTCCCCGCAGCCGCAGCGTGTGGTGGAGACCCGCATCATCCGTCTGCTGCTCAGCTCGGGCGCGGTCGTGGTCTGCTCCGGCGGTGGCGGTATCCCCGTGGTCCGTGACGAGCGCGGCAAGCTCAAGGGTGTCGAGGCCGTCATCGACAAGGACCTCTCCGCCGGTCGCCTGGCCGAGGCTCTCGAGGCCGACGCCCTGCTGATCCTCACCGACGTCGCGAACGTCATGAAGGACTTCGGCACCGATCACGCCGAGCCCATCTCCAAGACCACGCCCGGGTTCCTCCGGAGCCTCGGCGCCCCGGCGGGCTCGATGGGTCCGAAGATCGAGGCGGCCTGCCGGTTCGTCGAACTCACCGGTGACTTCGCCGCCATCGGCGAGCTCGACGACGCCGTGGGCATGATCGAGGGCACGTCCGGCACGATCATCACGCCCGGCGGCAACTACGGCGGCCCCGGCGACCTCAACCCTCGCCACGAGCTGACCATCGAGGTCTGAGTTTCCACAGCGAGCACACGCGCGCCGACAACGGGCGCTGACGAAGCATGCGGGTTCCCCTGGGGCCCGCCTGCTTCGTCGTGTCAGAGGGTCGTCTCATCTTCCGCCGATGAGCGCTGCGAGCACAGGCAGACCGGTGGCTACTCCCCCGCGCCGGTGATCTCACCGAGGCGCTCGACCATGGCGGCGGCAGCGTCGGCGTCGGGGAGGATGAGCAGGACGGTGTCGTCGCCGGCGATGGTGCCGAGGATCTCGAGTTCGGGCGTGCTGTCCAGCGCGGAGGCGAGGTACTGCGCAGCGCCGGGCGGCGTGCGGAGCACGACCTGGTTGGCGGCGGGCGTCGCGGAGACGAGCAGGTCGCTGCACATCTTGCGGATCCGCTCGCGCACGAACTGCGAGTCGGGCGCGGGACGCGGCGTCACATCGCCACCCAGTCCCGGCAGTGCGTAGACGAGCGCTCGGCCCTGCCTCACCTTGACCGCGCCCAGCTCGACGAGGTCGCGAGAGAGCGTGGCCTGCGTGATCTCCACGCCCTCCTGGGCCAGCAGGTCGAGCAGTTGCCCCTGGGAGCGCACGGCGGAGTGGGCGAGGATCTCGACGATGAGGCCGTGACGGGCGCCTCTGCTGCGCGGGATCATGCGGCGAAGACCTGGCGTGTCATACCGCCAGTGTCCGCACTATCTGCGTCGCCAGGCAATTCCGTGAGCCATCACGGCCTTCCGGGGCGTCTCGGGGCGGCGCGGCTGCATAGGCTGGGCATGAAAAGGGCGTCCTGCGGTCACGCGGCGCCGGCGACAGCGAAGGGAACCGGTTTCATGAGCACTCCGATCGACCCGACCACCACCACCGCCTGGGAGCGACTGAGCGAGCTCGAGGCGTGGATGGACCCGGATCTGCGCCGCTGGTTCGAGGAGGACCCGAAGCGCGCGGAGACCTTCACCTTTCAGGCCGCCGACCTGTACGTCGACCTGAGCAAGAACCTCATCTCGCAGGACATCGTCACCGAGCTGCTGCGCCTGGCGGACGAGGTCGGGCTAGAGGCTCGCCGCGACGCCATGTTCGCCGGTGAGCGCATCAACGTGACGGAGAACCGTGCGGTGTTGCACACGGCGCTGCGCCGCCCGGCCGGCATGACCCCGGCGCTGACCGTCGACGGCCAGGACGTCGATGCCGACGTGCACGCCACCCTGGACAAGGTCTACGCGTTCGCCGAGCAGGTGCGCTCGGGCGCCTGGACCGGCATCACGGGCAAGCGCATCGAGACCGTCGTCAACATCGGCATCGGCGGCTCCGACCTGGGCCCGGTCATGATCTACGAGGCGCTCAAGCCGTTCGTGCAGGAGGGCCTGACCTGCCGCTTCGTCAGCAACATCGACCCCACCGACATCGCGGAGACCACGAAGGATCTCGATCCCGAGACCACGCTGTTCATCGTCGCGAGCAAGACGTTCACGACCCTGGAGACGCTGACCAACGCGCGTCTGGCCAAGGCGTGGCTGCTCGACTCCCTCAAGGCCGCCGGCGCCGTCGACGGCAGCGACGAGAAGGCGTCCGAGGCTGTTGCGAAGCACTTCGTCGCCGTCTCGACCGCGCTCGACAAGGTCGCCGACTTCGGCATCGACCCCCACAACGCGTTCGGGTTCTGGGACTGGGTGGGTGGCCGCTACTCGGTCGACTCCGCCATCGGCACCGTTCTCGCGATCGCCGTCGGGCCGAAGAACTTCGCCGATCTGCTCGCCGGGTTCCATGCCATGGACGAGCACTTCCGCACTAACGAGCTCGGCAAGAACGTGCCAGCGCTCATGGGCCTGCTGAACATCTGGAACGTCAACTTCCTCGACACCGAGACGCACGCCGTGCTGCCGTACAGCCAGTACCTGCACCGGTTCCCGGCCTACCTGCAGCAGTTGACGATGGAGTCCAACGGCAAGTCGGTGCGGTGGGACGGTCACCCGGTGAGCTGCCACACCGGTGAAGTGTTCTGGGGCGAGCCCGGCACCAACGGTCAGCACGCGTTCTACCAGCTCATCCACCAGGGCACCCGCATCGTGCCGG
>DAMDJY010000042.1:0-22344 GCA_032100225.1 Mobilicoccus sp. | reverse complement strand
CCCCGGCTGGCCCGGCGTCGCCCCGCCTTGGCGGGTCTGGGGTTCGCGAAGGCGGCCTTCCGCGTCGACGTCGACTTCCTCCTGCGTGACCCCGACGCGTTCGACCGTTTCGCGGGCTACGCCGCGTTGTGCCCTGACGAGTTCGTCGACACCGCCGCCGTGGCCGAGCGCATCGCCGCCATCCGCCACGCCGGCACGTGCAGCGAGGCGGAATCGCAACTCCTCACGCTCACCGCCTCCCTCGGCGTCCTCGGCCGGGGTCACTGAGGCCTCTGCCGAGGCCGCGACGGGTCGACCACGACAGACTCACGCGACGCGGCGAGACTGCCTGTCGGTGGTCCGCCGCGTCGCGTCAGGACCGGTACCCCTCGGGGTTGAGCGACTGCCACCGCCAGGCGTCGGCACAGATGTCGTCGAGGCTCTTCTCGGCCCGCCACCCCAGCACCTTCTCGGCGCGCGACACATCCGCGTAGGAGACGGCCACGTCACCAGGACGCCGTGAGACCACGTCGACGGGGATCGGCCGTCCGCTGGCCCGCTCGAAGGCGGCGACGAGTTCCTTGACGCTCGTGCCTTCACCGGTGCCGAGATTGAAGGTGCTGACGGGCTCATCAGTGCTGCGTAGATGCCGGAGCGCGTGGACGTGCCCCGAGGCGAGGTCCTCCACGTGGATGAAGTCACGGACCCCGGTGCCGTCCGGTGTCGGGTAGTCGTCCCCGAAGATCCTCAGGCGGTCGCGTCGCCCGACGGCGACCTGTGAGACGAACGGCAGCAGATTGTTGGGCGTCCCCAGGGGGTCCTCGCCGATACGGCCGGAAGGGTGGGCTCCCACGGGGTTGAAGTACCGCAGGATTCCGATGCGCCAGGTCGGGTCGGACACGGCGAGGTCGCGCAGGATCTGTTCGATCATGACCTTGGTCCACCCGTACGGGTTGGTGGCAGAGGTCGGGCTGTCCTCGACCGCCGGTGCCGGGGCGTTCGGACCGTAGACGGTGGCCGACGAGGAGAACACGAAGCGTCGGACTCCTGCGGCCTGGCAGGCGTCGAGCAGCGTCAGGGTCGACGACAGATTGTTGCGGTAGTAGCGCAACGGCTCGGCCACGCTCTCGCCGACCGCCTTGAGACCGGCGAAGTGGATGACCTCGTCGATGTCGTGCTGGGCGAAAACGCGCCCGAGGGCATCGGCATCGGACACGTCGATCCGCGCGAAGGGAACAGCCCTTCCCGCCAGTTCTTCCAACCGTTCGAGCACCCTCGGTGAGGCATTCGACAGGTCGTCGGCGACAACAGCCTCGGCACCATCCGCGAGCAGTCGGAGAACCGTATGGGTGCCGATGTAGCCGGCGCCGCCGGTCACGAGGATGGTCATGTGGCGAGCATTCCACTCGTCATGTCGCACAGGCAAAGTCACGCGCCCGTCGGCCACGTGGGAGTGGGCTCGGTCAGGCTGCACGACGCCAGCGCCTCCGCTGTCGCCTCCCCGTGTGTGTACGCCCGTGGCCACATGCTCGAGAGGAGTAGAAGCCCGCCTCCGGCGGCGATGAATCCGGCGTGTAGATGGGCGAGGAAGTCGGTGTCGACGGCATGTGATGAAGCGCGGAACCCATGTGCGGTTCTGCCCCAAGCCGCCCTGACCGACGCCGACTCGATCACTACGAACGGATACACCAGAGGAACGGCCGCAGCGCGTGACTCCGCCCTCGCCAGCGGACCCAACTATGCTTCCCGTCAGCAGACCACCTGGCCCGCTGACTCAACAAGCCAGGTCTCCGGTCACGCGGGAGGTGTTTCTGTGTGTGTCCGACGCCAAGCAACCGTGAGCGAGTCTTGCTAGGCCACCGTCACGTCCGGGAGTTCGAGTCAGCACCTCGCCCCCGGCATGACGTAACGTCGGCCCCGGCAGAGCCTGTGAGAGGGAGGCCCCGACAAGGGGCTAATACACTCGTCCAGATCACCCCGCTCTTTGGGGCTGAAGAACAGAGCCCCCATACCCCATGAGGCAGCCATGTCCGAATCACACCGATGCCGTCGTCTTTCGACTCGGTCCCGACGCGGGAGTTTGAGCGGTGAAGTAGGGGTGCGCCACGCGTGGCCGAGCAGCCGAAGGGCGCCCGCCACCTGCGTTCGTCCGGGCGACCTCGAGGTGACGCCGTGAGGGTCCTAGTCGTCAGCAAGTTCCTGCATTACGTGGGTGGTGTGGAGACGTACGTGCGGTATCTCGCCCACTCGCTTGCCGATTCCGGTGTCGAGGTGGGCCTGCTCGGGATGACGCCCCCAGAAGGGGCGGCTCTCATGGACCTTCCCGCGGGCCCCCGCTGGTTCACGGCCAACCGCTCCTACGCCCAAGGTGCGGCCCACAGGGCGAGCAGCGCAGCGCAGAGCATCTGGGCCCCGCAGGCGGGGCGCACGATGCGGCGGGCGCTCGCGCAGTTCGAGCCAGACGTCGTGCACTTCCACGGCACCTGCTACCAACTCACGCCCGCGGTGGTGAAGCCGGTGGCTGATGCGGGTATACCGGCCGTACTCACCGCTCACGAGTACAAGCTCATCTGCATCAATCAGACGCTGTTCGACGACGCGGCTTCCTCGATCTGCACCGCGTGCGTGGGGTGCTCCTCCCTCGGCAAGATTACGAACCCGCTGCAGCGCTCCTGCCTCAAGGGCAGCCTGCCGGTGAGTGCCATCGGCGCTTTGGAGAGCCGCGTCGCCGAACCCGTGTGGCGGCGCGCCGACCCGCGCATCCTCGCGCCGTCGCAGTTCATGCGCGATCGGTTGGTCGAGGACGGCTGGTCCGCAGACCGTGTCGAGTACCTCGATCTGCCGTGGCGTCCCGCGGCGCGGAACGTCGCACCGCCGGACGACGCTCGGCCCCGGCACACCCTGGTCTTCCTCGGACGTCTTGCCACCATCAAGGGCGCCGACCGCGTGATCCGCGCCTGGAGTTACCTGCATGAGACACACCCCGACGTGCGACTGCGCATCCTCGGCGACGGTGAGCAGCGCGCGGCCCTAGAGGCCGAAGTCCTCGCGCGGGGTCTGCCCCGGGTCGACTTCCTCGGGCACTGCGAGCGAGAGCAGATCGATGAGGAACTCGCCACCGCCCTGGTCACCGCGCATCCCTCCCAGTGTCACGAGAACAGCCCCTACTCGGTGCGCGAGAGCCTGATGGCGGGTGTGCCCGCCATTGTCTCCCGCGTCGGGGGAATGCCGGAGATGGTCGACCGACACACGGGCTGGGTCGTGCCCCACGACGACGACGTCGCCTGGCGCGAGACTCTGGCCCAGGCGCTGCGCGCCGGTCTCGCCCAGAGCGACGACCTGCGGGCGTCCGTCTTGAACCGCGCCGTCACGGAGGAGGACCACCTCCATCGACTGCGCACTGTCTACGACGAGGAACGGGGTCGGGTGCGGACGATCGCGCCGCTGCGGCGCCGGAAGGGAGCGCGGGCATGAACCTGACCGATGTTCTGGGAGTCCTGCGCCGCCGGTGGGCGACCGTGGCGGGCGGCCTGTTGCTGGGTCTCCTCGTCGCCGGCCTCGCCCTGTGGTTGCTGCCGAAGACGTACGAATCCTCCACCTCGCTGTACGTCACCGCTACGGATGACTCCGACGCCAGCGCCCTCAGCCAGGGCGCTACCTACGTGCAGAACCAAATCCGGTCCTACCCGATGCTCGTCACGTCTCCGTCGGTCATGCAGGCCGTCGCGGCCGAGACTGGCCTCGGCACACCGGGCGAGTTGGCCGGTCAGGTCACGGCTCAAGTGCCCACCGACTCGGCGATCCTGGCCATCAGCGCGACCGGGGAGGACCCGCAGAGCGCCGCGGTCCTCGCTTCCTCGGTAGCCCGGCACTTCGGCACTGAGATCATCGAATTGGAGAAGCGGCCCGGCCAGGAGGCGAGCCCCGTCCGTCTCACCGTTGTGCAGCCGGCATCGCCGCCCGATCAGGCCGCCGAACCGAGCGCGAGCATCCTGCTGGTCCTCGGCGCTGCCGGCGGTCTGCTAGTCGGGTTCATCCTCGCAATCGTCCGCGAGAGCACCGCACGACGATGAAGGGCTCAACGGCGGTGGCCCGCGCTGCCGATCCGGAGCCCGGCCCCGCCACGGAACACGGCCCGCTCGGGGACACCTGGGGCGGGCTCGCCCTCGTGTTGCTACTCGCCAGCACGCTTGGCCACCCGCTTGCGAGCCGTCTCCTCGACGGCGCCCATCTCGTTACCGACTCCCTCGGCCGGGCCACGACGGTGTCCGACGGGCGCGCCGGCACCCTCGTCGGCGTGGGCCTGTTCGCGGCTGCGGTCGGCGCGGCCACTCTCGCCACGATCACGCCCGCCATGCGGGGGTTTCGTTCGCTGTTAACAGGGCTATTGCAGTGCCTGGTCGTGTGGTGGGTCGTCCTGAGCGTGCTCATCCCTCGCGCCGACTACTCGGCCGGCGACCTCCTCATCGTCGGCGCCATCCCTCTGGCTCTCGCCGTGGCATGCGCGCCCCCGTCCCTGGTGACCGTGCGCCGGGTCAACCTCATGCGGGACCTTTTCGCCACGGCCCAGTTCCTCTACCCCTTCCTTGCGCCCGACATCGCCCAACTCCCGTGCCGAGAAGACAAATGCGGCATCTTCGGCACGATGCACACGGGGTTCTACACCCAGGAGAACAGCGGCGTCGGTGTCATCTCGCTCCTGCTGCCCCTCGCGGCGACATCGTCCACACCACGCCTCGCATACGCCTCGGGCATGTCGCTGCTCGTTGCCCTCGCTTCAGGCAGCCGCACGGGCACCGCCTCGGTGCTCGTCGCGATCGCGGTCGCCGTGTGGATCCGACACCGAGTGCGCAATGCCGCTTCCACGATCGACATCCCGTTGCTCATCCGCATCGCGCCACTGGCCGCCACGGTCATCTCGCTCGCGCTGTTCCTTTTCGCCGACCCGACCGCCCTAACCGGACGCGGCGGGGTCTATGCGGCCAACCTCAACGCCCTCCAGGGGCCGGCCATGCTCTACGGGGTGCCGTGGGACACCGTTCCGGTTGCCTCCGACGGGTATCTCATCAGTGACCACGGGCTGGCCTCGCACATGCTGGCCAAGTCCGGGATCGTCGGGTTCGCCCTGTGGGCGGCCGCCATGGTGGTCGCGATGCGTCTGCGTCGTGCTTCGCCGGAGCAGGGATTGGCGTTGGCGATGCTCGCTGCGGGAGCAGCGCGGATGCTCACAGAGTCGACCTTCGAATTGGAAGCCCGATCGCCCGGTTTCCTCACCCTCCTGCTCGTCATGGGACTAGCCGCCCGACAAGCCCCGGAGCGCACAACACCCCCTGCAGCGGGCAACAAACCGACCGACCGGCGACATCGGCGAGTCCTCAGTGCCGCGGGGGCGGCACTGTTCGTCGCGGTCGCGTCCGTGCCATGGATTCTCCCGGTGCGCCACACCGCCACGACGGTGCTCACCACCAGCGTCCCAGTTCGGGACTCCACGGCCGGGGAGGAATCCTCGACCGCTCGTCTGACGGCCGCGGCCTCCGTCGCCTTCCTTGCCGAGCGACCCGAACTGCTCGACGGCGTTATAGCGCAGGTCGCTCCTGGACAGGTCGACCCCTCAGATGTGGATGTGGCAATACGCCGCCCCCCGCTTTCGACCTCGATGCGGATATCGACCACAGCACCCGAGGCAGATTTGGCGGCTGCCGTCAACGACGCGGTGGCAACTCGGGTTGCCGAGGCGGTCACGTCGGACTCTGACGGCCTCCAAACAGTGGTCTCCGTGCGCGGCCCATCGGAGGTCACCCAAGCCTCGCGGTGGCGGGAGAACGTGCAGCCACTATGGCTCGCTGCAGTTATCGCTGGTCTCGTTCTTGGCGCTCTGGCCGTATTCGACGAGGTGCGGCGGGGGCGCCGCAGCCGGTATGGGGCGGCGGGACAGCCGCGGTGCAGTGACTCGCCGCGGAATCCCCCTCGCGTCTCCCACGGTTCAGTCTGGACGATGTCCTCACGGCCTGATGGCCCCTAAGCCACCCGCGCTCGATGCAACCACAGGATGCCTCGTCGGGAGCAGGCGTGCCCCGAGAGGTCGGCCGTGGCCGCGGGCGGGTGCGGACCACGTCGGGTGTGCGCACCATGACACCGGCCCGGAACAGCAGGACGGGGCGGTGTGGCAGTCCCGCGAAGCGGGCATCGACGAAGTGGCGTCGGTGGCACCGGGGTGAACTGCCGCTCTGCTGGCGCGCTCGATTTCCTACGCTGACGTGCCGGACTGACCTGACGCCGTCGGGACCGACGGTCCGTGGGCGTGGCGCCCGCGTCGCATCCCCGCGACCGCGACAGCGGCGACAAGATGCAGAGCGACTACGGGTACCCAGGTCCAGCCCGACGGTCGGCGCGCGACATCGACGCCGAGGTCCCAGACTTCACCGGGGCGCCCGGCTCGCACGGCAGCACGGGCCGTCGTCGCGAACTGCACGGCGGCCGCACCGCCAGGACGCAAGGCTTCGACGTCGGCGAGCCAGGCCCGTTCGTCCTCTCGCAGCCGGCCCTCGGTCCGGGCCTTTGAGCCGCGCACGAAGACCCCCACATGGGGGCTTTGAACAACGCGCGCGCCGAGGTCCCGTTCGGCGGATAGCAGCCACCACGTGTCCTCGTTCATCGTGCGGTCGGGGTCCATGCGGTGATGGCGCAGCCGTGCCCGAAACACGAGCGTGGGCGTAAGGATGCGGCGGCAGCGGCTACGCCAAGAGGCGCGTTCGAAGAAGTACTCCGCGACGGTCCGGTCACCGACGGTGACAACCGGCTCGACTCGACCGCAGCCGGTCTCGTCGACCACGAGACCGCGGGAAGCATAGATGTCGATGTCCGGGCGCGCCTGAAGCACAGCCAGCGCGTCGGCGAGGTGCCCAGGCAGCCACTCATCGTCGTCGTCGAGGAATGCCACAAATGCGCCACGCGCCGCGTCCATTCCCCTGTTCCGGGCCTCAGCGGCACCGACCCGACCTTCGGTCGGCAGGACCCGCAGCCCTTCGGTGGGTAGTCCGCCCTGTTCCTGCAGGCGCTGAATCAGGTCGGCGGCGGCGCTGGTACCGCTGTCGTCGATGACGAGGATCTCCAGGCAGCGGGTAGGGGGACTGCCCACGTCAACCTGAAAATGCTGCCGCAGCACCGAGGCGAGGGCGGGTATCAGGTGTGGCCTGCCGAGCGTGGGGACCACCACGGACACGAGGGGCGCGGGTACACGTGTGTTCATCGGGGCTCCTCGGGCCAGCGCTCGGACCTGGATACGTTAGCGACAGTGGCATCGGCCCCCTACAGTAGCGATCGCGGAGCGTGCGGGCTTGGATAGAGACGGGGGACGTGTATGCGACGAACTGGCCCCCTTCTGGCGGTGGTCTTACTGATCTTCACCGTCCTTGTCGCCGTGACCCTCCGAGGAATGCAGGACGTGCCAACCCGACCTGCGCATCCCGCCCCCGTCCCCGTCGACGACACCTGGGTGATGGGCTATTACGTCGGCTATCTCCGAGACGATTATCCGGTCCACGTCGTCGACTGGGACGCGATGACCCACGTCGCGGTCGGTGCAGTGGTCCCGCGCGGCGATGGCACGCTGGACACGACGTTCTTCCTCGACGAGGAGCTCGGACCGACGTGGGCGGCGCAGACGGTCGAGGCCGCCCACGAGCACGGTGTGCGTGCGGTGCTCATGGTAGGAGGTGAGGACAGTCGGGACGCGTTCGCGCAGGCAGCGGGCGAGAGTGAGCGCCACCGCCTCGTCGGGAACATCCTGGAGGTGGTCGATCGGTACGGCTTCGACGGCGTCGACGTCGACTGGGAGCCGATGACTCCTGAGGACGGACCTTCGGTCATAGCGTTGGGGCGGGACCTACGGCAGGCGCGGCCGGACCTCGACCTCACCGTGGCGCTCGGTCCCGTCAACGTCGTGCAGGACGATCTGTTGCCGTTCGTCGGCGCGCTCAGCGGTATCTACGACCGCCTCAACCTCATGACCTACGGACTCAATGGCGGCTGGCGGGACTGGCAGTCCTGGCACGGTTCACCGCTGTCCGGTTCAGGCCCGGGGCGTCCGGTGAGCATCGATTCCTCCGTCCGCGAATACCTGGCTGCGGGGGTCCCGGCGGGGCGCCTCGGCCTCGGTATCGGCTTCTTCGGGAGTTGCATGGAGGGCGTCACCGAGCCCCGTCAGAGTTCACCTGACTTGCGGGAACTCGGTAGCGACAACGACATGAGTCTGCGTGCCGTGCAAGAACACTATGTGCGCGCGGATAGGGAGCGGTGGGACGATGTCGCGAAGGTCCCCTACCTCACCAGCGAAGCGCCGTTCGGGCCACTGGGCTGCACGTACGTGAGTTACGAGAACGAGCGCAGCATCCTGGCGAAAGCTGAGTTCGCCCGTGGCCGCGGCCTGGGCGGGGCGATCATCTGGAACATCAACCAGGGTTACCTACCGAATCAGCCCGAGGGCGGACGGGACCCATTCATGGAGGCTGTACGGGCCGGGTTCCTTGGGGAGCGTGAGGCGCCTCGGTCCTGAGCACGGTTGGGATGGGTGCCCGCTCTCCCGCCCGACTGTCACGAAGATGTCGCAGGCTCCCGGCCCGGCGCCCATCGCACGTCGCGCAGTCGGCACCTGACACGCGCCGGCTCCGGGCACTGTCTGTCAGGTGAGGCCTTGATCGCCCTGCTCCACGAGTCTGCGTAGGTAGTCGCCGTAGCCAGACTTCGCCAGTGCATCCGCGCGGGCCAGCAGGCCGTCGTCGTCGAGAAACCCCATGCGCCAGGCAGACTCCTCGGGGCATCCCACCTGCAGGCCCTGCCGCGCCTGCACGGTGCGCACGAAGTCGCTCGCGTCGTTGAGGTCGCCGAAGGTGCCCGTGTCGAGCCACGCGGTCCCGCGCGGGAGCACCTCCACGCGCAGCGTGCCCCGCTCGAGATAGGCCTTGTTCACGTCGGTGATCTCGTACTCGCCCCGCGCCGAGGGAGTGAGGCCGCGGGCGATCTCGACGACGTCGTTGTCGTAGTAGTAGAGGCCCGGGACGGCGTAGTGGGACTTCGGCTGCTGCGGCTTCTCTTCGATGCCGAGCACGCGCCCGCTCTCGTCGAACTCGACGACGCCGTAGGCGGACGGGTTGGCCACACGGTAGGCGAACACCACACCGCCGGTGAGCCCGCGCATTCGCGCGAGTTGCGTACCGAGCCCGAGACCGTAGAAGACGTTGTCCCCGAGCACGAGGCACACCTCGTCGTCGCCGATGAAGTCGGCGCCGATCGTGAACGCCTGGGCCAATCCATCGGGCGAGGGTTGTTGTGCGTAGCTGATCGAGATCCCGAATCGCGAGCCGTCCCCGAGGAGCCGCTGGAAGCCGTCCGCCTCGTGCGGTGTCGTGATGACCAGCACCTCCCGGATGCCGGAGAGGATGAGGGTGGTCAGGGGGTAGTAGATCATCGGCTTGTCGTAGACGGGGACGAGCTGTTTGCTGATACCGAGTGTGATCGGGTGCAGCCGGGAGCCGGTTCCACCGGCGAGGATGATGCCACGCATGGCCTTATCCTGACTCATGTTGCGGTTGTTGGACAGTCGTTCCAGTCGGCCTCACCCGGACCCGTACGATGACGCCCATGGCGCGACTGCTCGTGACCGGCGGTGCCGGCTTCATCGGATCCAACTTCGTTAGACATGCGTTGGCGCACACGGATTTTCAGGTCACCGTCCTCGACAGGCTGACCTACGCCGGCGACCGCCGGACCCTCGATGGGCTGCCCCCGCAGCGCTGCGCCCTGGTGCAGGGCGACATCTGCGACGCGCCCCTGGTCGACAGCCTGGTGAGCGCCCACGATCTCGTCGTGCACTTCGCCGCCGAGTCCCACAACGACAACTCGCTGCACGACCCTCGCCCCTTCCTCCACACCAACGTCGTCGGCACGTACACCCTCCTGGAGGCCGTCCGCCGCCACGAGAGGCGCTATCACCACATCTCGACCGACGAGGTCTACGGCGATCTGGAGCTGGACGACCCGGCGCGCTTCACCGAGTCCACGCCGTACAACCCCTCCAGCCCCTACTCCTCGACGAAGGCCGGGTCGGACCTGCTCGTGCGGGCCTGGGTCCGCTCGTTCGAACTGCTCCAACAACTACGGGCCGTATCAGCACGTCGAGAAGTTCATCCCCCGACAGATCACGAACGTCATCGACGGCGGCCGCCCCAAGCTCTACGGGGCGGGCCAGAACGTGCGCGACTGGATCCACGTCGACGACCACAACTCCGCGGTGCTGCGCATCATCGAGGCGGGCACGATCGGCGAGACCTACCTCATCGGCGCCGACGGCGAGCAGAACAACAAGGACGTCGTCGAGCTGATCCTCGAACTCATGGGGCAGCCCAGGAACGCCTACGACCACGTCACCGACCGCGCCGGTCATGACCTGCGCTACGCCATCGACTCGACCCGGCTGCGCACCGAACTCGGCTGGGAGCCGCGATTCTCCGACTTCGGCTCCGGCCTGGCCGACACGATCGAGTGGTATCGCGCCAACGAGGCGTGGTGGCGGCCGCAGAAGGCCGCGACCGAGGCGAAGTACGCCGCCGCAGGTCAATGACCCGCATCTGCCTGATGACCAGCCCCTTCGACCACGAGGAGACCCCGACGTGAGCGAACTCGCCGTCCGCACGACCGACATCCCCGGCCTGCTGATCGTCGACCTGCCCGTCCACGGCGACAACCGCGGCTGGTTCAAGGAGAACTGGCAGCGCGCCAAGATGACGGCGCTCGGCCTGCCGGACTTCGGCCCCGTTCAGCAGAACGTCTCGTTCAACGACGAGGTGGGGGTGACCCGTGGCATCCACGCCGAGCCGTGGGACAAGTTCGTCTCGGTCGCGACGGGCCGCATCTTCGGCGCCTGGGTCGACCTGCGTGAGGGCGGCAGCCACGGTCGCGTCGTCACCGTCGAGATGGGCCCGGAGACGGCCGTGTTCGTCCCCCGCGGGGTCGGCAACGCCTACCAGACCCTCGAACCGGGCACCGCGTACGCGTACCTCGTCAACGACCACTGGAGCCCCGAGGCCAAGGAGCGGTACACGTTCGTGCAGCTCGGCGATCCGGCCCTGGACATCGCCTGGCCGATCCCGCTGGAGCAGGCCACGTTGTCCGACGCCGACAAGGCCCACCCCGTGCTCGCCGACTCCCGACCGGCCCGTCCCCGCCGGACCCTGATCCTCGGCGCGAACGGGCAGCTCGGCCGGGCGCTGCAGACGGCGATGCCCGAGGCCCTCGCCCTTCCCCGCGCCGAGGCCGACCTCGCCAAGCCCGAGACGCTGGAGACCATCGACTGGTCCGACGTCGACGCCATCGTCAACGCGGCCGCCTACACCGCCGTCGATGCCGCCGAGACCCCGGAGGGCCGACGTGAGGCGTGGGCGACCAACGTCACCGGCGTCGCCCACCTCGTCGAGATCGCGCGCCGCCACCGGCTGCCGCTGGTCCACGTCTCCAGCGACTACGTCTTCGACGGCACCGCCGAGGAGCACACCGAGGACGAACCGTTCTCCCCACTCGGGGTGTACGGCCAGACCAAGGCCGCCGGCGACGCCCTCGTGGCGACGTGGGAGAGGCACTACATCGTGCGGACGAGCTGGGTGGTGGGCGAGGGCAAGAACTTCGTCGCCACGATGCGGATGCTCGCCGAGAAGGGCGTCTCCCCCAGCGTCGTCGACGACCAGTACGGCCGGCTCAGCTTCACCGAGGACATCGCCGCCGGCATCGCCCACCTCCTCACCACGGGCGCCCAGTACGGCACGTACAACCTCACCAACTCCGGCCCCGTGCAGTCGTGGGCCGACATCGCCGCCGACGTCTTCGAACTCTGCGGCCGGGAACGGTCCGACGTCAGACCGGTAAGTACGAGGGAGTACGGCGGGGGCAAGGCTATGGCGCCGCGACCCCGACACAGTGCCCTGTCACTCGTACAAATCATGGCGACGGGTTTCGCGCCACCTAACGCAGCGCAGCGGCTTCATGAGAGCCTCGTGGCTACGAGGGCCCCGCGTCAGACGTAGCGATGGTGCGGCACCGAAGTCATGAGTGGATGCGCCGGGGGTCGTGGAGCGATCCCTGCAGGTGCGTGGGGTGAGCAGGCATCTGCGGCAGGCACAATCGGCGCTCTTCACATTCGCGGCTCCGATGGGGTTCTCACCCAGCCCGTCGACCCGGCCATGGGGCTGAGACGAGGGCGACCGCGGAGTGCCGTCCTCGCAGGGAGCGCGGCGGCGCGCCCTGCGCATCCGCAGCGCTAAGCTCCCACGTCGCGATATGCCAAGGTCGGGATCTGACCCAGCCCCATGTCTCGCCCACAACGGCCGTGAACGAGACCCGAGCAGCGAACCGCGTCGCGATACCGTGACCGTGACGATCTCGGTGGGCTGTCCTGCGGCGGGGCGCCGGTCCTCTCCATGTCACCGCTCGACATCGGGGTTGGCTAAAAGCTTCCATGTCCCGTCAAATCTCGCTAAGGAGTATCCTGAACGGGCGACCAGTACGGAGTGACGAACGTCGCACGGGTGTTGAGCTGACGGGGTGGGGGCCGAATATGTCGTCACAGATTCTCGAAGACAATGCGCATACGCACCAAAAGGTGGGTCCCACGCGCCACCTCACGTGGCTGAACGCACAGACCCGACCACTGGCGACACGCGTTGACATGCCCGCGGATGGTTACGCAGTCGGGGCGGTCATCATCGCCCCCTCCTTCGGACGCGAGGCCGTGGTGTCACTTCGAACCACGAAGGCCCTGGCTGCCGAGGCCGCCCGCGCCGGATTCATCGCCTACACCTTCACGTGGACCGGGGACCAGGACTCCTCACCCCTTGCCCCGCACGACGACCCCTTCGTCATCTGGCGCCAAGACCTCCAGAGCGTTGTCGCTCACGCACGCTCCCTCATCGGGGATGACCACCCGGTGAACCTGGTAGGGATACGTCTTGGCGCGGCCGTGGTCGCATGCTCGCCAGATACCGGGCTCGGCGAGCGCGTCATGTGGGAACCCGTCACCGGAAAGGCGTTCCTGCGTCACCACCGCTTGATCCGACAGACATCCGTGCCGGTCACCCCCGTCGAGCACGGCATCGAACTCGACGGCACCTACCTTTCCGAGCAGCATGCGCGAGGGATCGCGCGGCTAGAGTTGCGCACTGCCTCGAGCCCCACGCCATTGCGCATCCGCAAGGAGAAGGACCGTGCCACCGGTCTCCGACTCGCTCTCGGGGCGCCGTACTTCGCCCACGTCCCCCTTGATTCCCTGTGCGAGCTCGTCGCCAACCTGCCCACCAGGCGCCGAACCAAAGTCGCCCCCTGGAGCCCAGTTCGCAGCGCCCTCGTGCACACTGCTCACGGCCCGGTGAAGGAGACCTGGTGCGAGATCGGCCCCTACCGCCTGCCCGGTATTCTCACCGAATCGTGTGATCAAGTTTACACACCGGAAGACGTCGGCGTTCTGTTCACGGCGATGGGAGCAGAGCATCGGGCGGGCCCCGGTGACATCTGGACGGCCCTCGCGCGAGACCTCGCGATCACGGGTGTTCCTTCTTTGCGTGCCGATCGACGTGAGATAGGCGACGCCTCTGACCCTGACCGTAGCCCTGAACCCAGGCCCTATACCGCATCTGCCGTCGCAGACGTGACGGCTGCCGCACAACATCTAGGTGTCAATGGCCGCAGGGTGATCGGAGTCGGCGTCTGCGCCGGCGCGTGGGCACTGGCCCAGGCTCGTGGGCTGAGCTACTTGGTCGGCGTCAATATCGTGCACTGGAACCCGGACGCCGAGGTCTACAACGAGGCGTTCTACCGGCGATTCCATGGCAGTGACCCCCTGGTCTCAACCGCCTCGACGCCCAGCGCTGACGACACCGACCAGGACGGCACAGGCCTGCCGCCCCCGAGCGGCTCGTGGGCCACCAGAACCACCCGGCTCCTCCGCCAAGAGGCCGCGATCAGACTTCCGCACCTGCGGTCTCTCATCCGCCCTGATGTGCCCCTGGACGACGTCTCCCTCCTCATGGGGCGCCCTTCAGCGGACCTGCCGACCCTCCTCGTCTTCGGCCCTCATGAATATCGCATCTTCGTCGGCAAGCGCGGTCGATTGGCGCTTCGACGTGCCTCGCGGCGGGGAGCAGATGTGCAGGTCCGGGTCCACGAAGACATCGACCACAGCCTTCTCTCCGCGCGTGGCCAAGAGAGAGTGGCCGGTCTCATACGAGACGTTGCCGTGACGTTGGCAGGTGCCCCTCGCCGAAGGGACGGTCAGTCGCCCTGTCACCCGTTCAATCCCGGACCGGAGGCGGCCATCGCGTAGCTTTACGTCCTCGGCTACGAGCCGGCGACACTCGGAGGGAGGGTGCCTAGTCCTGATCCGCACCTGTCGTCGTCGCTGGACGGGCGTCGCTCGATAACGGTGATGGTCGCGTCGAGGAAACGGTGGAACTGGCGCGGTGGCGGTCATTCTCAGGGATGCGCACATGGTGTGCCATGCCCCGGGCAGCATCGGGTACGGACTGTGCGCAACCTCAGGCGGCGTTCCATAGTGCATTCAAACCGGCCAGGATCGCTCGGTTCGTCTGTTTCCACCAGGCCCATGCACTGCGGTTAGCTCCCGTCTAGGTCAGTCCCGCCCAACCTGGCGCACCGACACGAGCAAGTTGTCCCGGCGGGTCGGATCGCCATTCGTTTACGATCGTCCAGGACGGTCGTCCTGCGTTGTAGCCTCTGCTACCCGCAACCGGATATGGGGTGCGCCGATTGGCGCGGACAAGGAGTACAGGCATGCGGCTCGCGACATGGGTAGGCCGTCGACGACGTCGGAGCGACGGCGCGCTGCGGATCGCGATGCTGGGTACGCGTGGGGCTCCGGCCCGCTACGGCGGCTTCGAGACGGCTGTGGAGGAGGTGGGACGACGACTCGTCGACGCGGGCCACGATGTCACCGTCTACTGCCGCACCGGCAACTCTGGACAAACCCCCGAGCCGACGTGCTACGAAGGTATGCGACTCGTGCACCTCCCGGCCGTCAAGAAGTCTGCGCTGGAAACCCTGTCGCACACCTTCTACTCGGCCCTTCACCTACTGTTCCAACCGCGCTACGACGCCTACGTGCTATGCAACGCCGCAAACGCCCCGATGCTGCCGCTGCTCCGCCTGCGGGGCACGCCGACGGCGGTGCACGTCGACGGTCTGGAGTGGCGGCGCTCCAAGTGGGGACCGGTCGGTCGGCGCTACTACCGAATCGCCGAGTCCCTTTCCGTGCGGTGGGCCGATGCGCTCATCGCTGACGCCTACGGCATCCAGTGCTATTACCAGGACGAGTTCGGCGCCATCACCGACGGCATCGCCTACGGCGCCCCCCTGATCGAACCCGGCAGCGATCAGCTCCACGAATTGGGGCTCGAGCCTCGCCAGTTCCACCTCGTCGTCGCGCGCTTCGAGCCGGAGAACCATGTCGACCTCATGATCGAGGGGTACTTGGCGAGTGAGGCCGTCTACCCCCTGGTGGTCGTGGGTTCTTCCCCTTACAGCGACGACTACAACGCCAAGGTCCAAGCGCTTGCCGACACCTCCGACAAGGTGCACCTCGTCGGAGGTGTGTGGGACCAGAACCTGCTCGACCAGCTCTACGCCAACTGCCTCAGCTACCTGCACGGGCACTCCGTCGGCGGGACTAACCCCTCCTTGCTGCGGGCCATGGGGGCCGGCGCGCACACGATCGCCTTCGACGTCGTGTTCAACCGTGAGGTCGCCGGGCCCGACGCCGAGTTCGCGGCCTCTCCCCACGACATCGCTGCCGCCATCGACCGCGCCGAGGCCGACCCCGTGAAGGCCGCCGCAGCGGGTCGCGCCTTGGTGCGCCGTGCGTCGGAGAACTACCGGTGGGACGACGTCGCCGATGCCTACGGCGATCTCTGCGCCGCCCTGGCTCGAGGCGGCTCGCAGCGCGGTCTGTACACCGGTCGACGCAACCCGGCATCCCCCTGGAAGGGCCACCACACCCCAACCGTCACCCTCCCGACCGAGGAGGCCCCAACGCGGCACGTTCCTGCACGACCCCGGCCCGAGCGGCGCCCGGTGACGGCCGAGGGCTCGAGATGAGGACCGCAAGCACGACCTCTTCATAGGGCCGCTGACCTCCGGCAGTGGCGTCAGCTGGCGCTATAGGTCAGACTCCCTCAACGTCCACTGAGGGTGACCCGGTGACGGCACGGGGCCCTGCGTCGGAGACCCGGTGGCCCATTGTCCGTCGCCGACTTCGTCGAGCATCGCCGCGCCAGGACTCTCCCCTCCACCATTGCCGACGACGCGAGACAGCCGCAGGAATCGCCTACGACCACGCCTCAACGCGGTGCGTCCTCGCTACACGCAGCGACGTTCACGCGGCGCGAGGCGATGACCGACTGCTTCGACAAGCCCTTCGCCTTCGCGGGATGAGTCCAGACGAGCGGGCCCCCACCGCATGGGCGGCCCATGGACACGCTGTTCGCCGCGGACGAGAACCACGACACCGCCAGCGACCGAACAGATTCTCTCAGCGGGGTTGTCGACCTGATGCTGGTGGTCGGCCGGTGCTGTGCCCGTCGACCCCTGCAACTCGGTGAGTCGACACCACTCCCCTTCCGGCGGCCGCACGCGAGGCCTGCCTGCACCGTCCGCAGCGCGCATCCCGGCTGTGGTGTCTTCCATCCAGCCTTGATCGAGCGTCAGGCCGTCAGCCGTGCCAGCTTCGATTCCGTCTTGGACCAGGGGCAAGGAGCACGGCCCGAGAGCGTCGGCCAGACAACCTACGTCACGGATCCGCAGCTGCTCGAAGGTGTTTCCTTGCACCCAGGCCATGAGTCCATGATCGGCGGATCGCCGTTCGCTCGCTGGTTCAGTCCGTGCTGAACGGCTGACACAGAGTTGCGCCACCACCGAAACCGGCTCGGCCACGAGCGCGCTGTCGTTCTTGCTTCAGTACGCACGACCCCAGCCTGCACTGACGACTCACCCGTGCCCCGAATAGAGACATCGGCCGAAGGATCTCAGGCGCCAAACAACGAATTCGAGGATGAACGCAACTAAGTCGATGTCGTTGCCGTCCAACTGGATTCACCGTTCCCCCTGACCTTGTCCGCGACCTCCCCCGCCCGGATTCAGCGTGGGCAGGCCACGAGGTGGCCGTCGATAGCTCAGCTACCCCGAGAAAGCGCCGATTGTCCAGCCAGCGGCACCTTTCCCACGTCGCCTCCTGTCGAGTCTCACGCCTGCATAGGACCACTGCCATAATGCCTGCCTCCACGACGTGCCCATTTCGGGCTGCCACGATATCCATCGCCCTTTGTCTCGCCATTCCTGCGGCGGCCCTACCCGCGCAGCCGGTAGAAGCCGCATCCGCAGCTACCGCCACCCGACGTTCGGTCGAGCCCACGTCCACGCTGAAGTGGACCGCTACACCTCCTGCACAGGTGACGTCCGACAAGACCGTCTCCTTCCAAGCCCGGCTCTCAACCTCGCGACACGTCCGGGTTCAGCAAGCGTTCATCAACATCCGCGACGAACAGGACCGGGCCTTTCCCACCGGCACCCTGCGCAACGTCACCCTCGGCCCCCGCGGCGTGAGGCTCACGGGCCGGATCACCCTCCCACCTGGCACGTATCGCTACCGAGTCGGCTACCTCACCGAGAACGGCACATGGGTCAATGTCGGGACGATCCGCACCCTGCGGGTCACGGCGCCCTCCCCTGCACCGACGCCCACCCCGTCACCGGCGCCGGCGTCGGAGCGGTGGGTCATGGGCTACTACGTCGGCTATCTCAAGGACGATTACCCACTGGACGCCGTCGAGTGGGACGCGATGACGCACGTGGCTGTCGGCGCAGCCGTGCCGAAGAACGACGGCTCGCTCGACTCGTCCTTCTACCTGGGCGACAACCGCGCAGGACACGCCTGGGCAAAGTCCGTCGTGGACCGCGCCCACCAGAACGGCACCAAGGCGGTCCTCATGTTGGGCGGCGCGGAGAGTCGAACCGCGTTCGCTTCAGCCGCCTCGGCGAAGAACCGCCGCGCCTTCGTCGACAACATCATCTCTCTCGTCGACACCCTCGGATTCGACGGGGTTGACATCGACTGGGAGCCCATGGTGGCCGCCGACGGCCCCGACGCGATCGCCCTCGGTCGCGAGCTCAAGGCCCGCCGCCCTGGCCTACAGCTCACCATTCCGGTCGGGCCGGTCAACCGGAACCTGCCGCAGAACACGATCTTTCCCTTCACGGCCGAACTCGCTAGTGTCTACGACCAGATCAACATCATGAGCTACGGCATGAATGGCGGTTGGGAGAACTGGAGCTCCTGGCACAGCAGCGCAATGTTCGGTGAATTCACCTCGGCCCCCATGAGCGTCGATGGAAGCGTCAAGGCTTATCTCGCAGCCGGAGTGCCGAAAAAGAAACTGGGTATCGGGATCGGCTTCTTCGGATCGTGCATGACTGGCGTGGTGCAGCCGCGGCAGATGAATCCGGGAATGAAGGTTGTCGCCGACGACAACGTTATGAGTTACAAGAACATCATGAATTCCTACCATCAGCCCGACCTGGCCCGATGGGACGACATCTCCAAGGTTCCTTACTTGTCCAGCGCCAAGCCGATCGGCCCCGCCGGATGCAACTACGTCACGTACGAGGACGCCCGGAGCATCGCCGAGAAGGCCAAGTACGTCGACTCCCTCGGGTTGGGCGGCGCCATCATCTGGAACATCAACGAGGGCCACATCCCCACATCGAGCAGGCAGCAGGGGTCGGGCACCTTGATGTCCGCAGTCCGCTCCGGGTTCCTCGACTGATCGCGCAGCTGTGCCCCGTCCGGTGAGGGACGGGGCACAGTCGTGAGCGGGTACCGGCAGGTCACTCCTCGTCGGTCGTGTGCAGGACGGGTGTGCGACGCTGCAGGTAGCGATGCACGACCATGCCCGCGGCGCTGACGAACGCCCACGACGTCAGGGCTTGCGCCGCCGAGATCCACCCCAGGGACGCGGCGGCGAAGGGCGCGACGGTGAGTACGAACTGCGCTGCAGTCCAGATCAACTGCGTCCGCAGGTGCCCGCTGAGAATGAGCGCCTGGGAGATCGGCAGCCAACTCATCGCGAAGGGAAACATCACGCAGGCCGGCAGGACGACGAGGGAGGCGACCCGCCATTCGGGACCCAGCAGGGGGATCAGCCACTCGACCGCGACGTAGCACCCTAGAACGACGGGGATCGCCAGCAGGGCGAGCCCTCGGCTCCACCGGCGTCGGTGACGCTCGAACCCCTCAGCATCGCCCTCACGCAGCAGCGCCGCGGCCCCTCCGTAGTAGATGGGTTGCAGGGTGACCTGGGCCATGTTGACGAAAGGTGTGAGGAAGCGGTTGGCTGCGGCCCACGCCCCACTGACGGAAGGCGCCCCCAGGGCGGGGAGCACCAACAATGGCACCTGACCAGACGCGTCGCTGAGCAGGTTGGACAGTGGCTGCCATTGCACCTGACGGCGCAGGCTCTCGAAATCGGCCGCGCGTGGGCACCCGAACCCCTTGCTCCAGCCCTTGATTCTGGGTATGAGCACGAGGTTGCCCAGGGTCAACGACAGGGCCCAGGCGGTGCTCAGGGCGAAGAACCCCGGAACACCCACCAAGACGAACGCCACGATCATCGCGGCGTTGGAGATGCCCTGCATGAGGCGATTGCGTGCGAGCAGTTCCTGCTGCTGGCCACGTAGCACGATACCGACGAGGAGGTGATGCAGACCGAGCATGAGGGAGCACCACGACGTGAAGAGAGCGACGGTGCCCCAGCGTCCCCCCAAGCCAACGCCGACGAGACCCACGATGAGCGTCAGGGTCGCGAAGACGATGGTCATCGCGAAACCGGCGCGGTTGAGTTCCTCCGCCGTCGTTCGCCCCACTACCGGGACACGACTCTCTGCCGCGAGGGAGTTGACGCTGCCGAGCACGGCCGTGGCAGCGCTGACTGCCGCGAAGAGCGCGAAATCTACAGGCGTGGTCCGGCTGGCCGCGAATGCGGTCGCGAAAAAACCACAGGCTTGCGCCACGACACCCGAGCCGAAAAGCTTAGAGGCAAGTGCGTACCTGCGCGGGTCAGCCATGCGACCACCATGAAGAATACCGATTCACCGGGGAGCCCGATGGGCGAGACACCCTAACCTCCAGCACTGTGGGGGTAGCCGGCCCCGACCCGATCACCACCTTGCATGTCTCCCGTCAAGTACCGGCGCTTTGACCTGACGCCGGGCCGTCTGGCTCCTGGCACGCCGATCGACGTGGGAACCGGAACGAGTGTATAGGTCGGGCCATCTGCCGCGACCAACGTGCGTGAGCCTCAAGGGAGGTGGCCCGGCCATCGAGGCGTCCGATGTAGTGTCACGAACGCGCCAAACGACCCCGAGCGAATTGCCCGCACCTCCCAGGAAAGGCCACCGTGCCCGACGTCACCTACCTTATCGTCGCCCACGATGCGGCGAGGACAGTGGAAGCCTCGGTACGCGCTGCCCTCAGGCAGTCTGGCGTCGACGTCGAGGTCGTGGTGGTCGACGACGCGTCCACCGATGCGACCGCCGACATTGTCCGAAGCATCGACGACGAGCGCGTTCGCGTGGTCCGGTTGGAGAGGAACGTCGGTCCCGGCGGTGCCCGCAACGTAGGATTCGATGTGGCAACCGGGGAGTGGGTCGCGGTGTTGGACTCCGACGACGAGATCGTCCCGGACCGAACGGCCATGATGCTCGAGCGGGCGAGGGCCACTGGAGCGGACATCGTCGTGGACAACCTCCTGCACGTCGACGAGGTGACAGGCCGACGGCGGCCGATGTTCACCACGCAGACCTTCAAGTACCCCTCACGTCTGGACCTCCCCGACTTCATCAACGCCAACATCATGCTCGAACGAGCGTTTCCCTTCGCCTACGGATACCTCAAGCCGATCTTCCGCCGGGCCCTGATCGAAAGCCCCCGACTGCGTTACCGGGAGCAGCTCCGGATCGGAGAGGACTTCTACTTCCTCGCCGACCTGCTGTCCCGCGCCGGATTCGCCGCGACCGAACCAGCTCCGGGGTATCGCTATCTGGCCCGCCAAGACTCGACCTCGCACCGTCTGAGCCTTGACAACGTCCTGCTCATGCAGGTCAACGACGACCGGTTCCGGCGCGAGCACGAACTCGACGCCCGGGCGGACGACGCCCTGCATCGCCGATCCCGCAGCCTTGAGGAGACCATTGCCTTCCTCCAGCTTGCCGCCAGCGTGCGCGAGCGGTCCTTCGACAAGGCCGCGTGGATCGTGGCGACGCATCCCCGGGTGCTTCGCCACCTGCGCCTGCCGGTCCAGGCCAAGCTGAGCCGACTCGCACGACGTCGTCACCCCTAGGCCCTGCGCGACTGCGTCCGGCCACTCCCAGTGAGCCGGAGAGACAGCTGCGTCCCCTCCTGGCTCAAGCAGGCGCTGCAAGGCGACCACGGCGGTCGCCATGGCCTCGCCCCGGACATGTGTCGAAGAACCGGCGTGTCCAGGTCGCCCGCCCGAGGATTGCGCCGCATCCCAGGGACTCCAGGAGAACGGACCGCATCATGGACTACGTCCTGGCCTGCTTCCTCGACTGGGGCGAGTAAGCCCGGCCCGAACGCGGCCGAGGTCAGTAGGCGCCCGACCCCTGGGTCACGGCCTGGAAGGTGCGGAGCAGGATGCGCAGGTCGCCCATGGGCGACCAGTTGTCGACGTACCGCAGGTCGAGCTTGAGGGATTCCTCCCAGCTCAGGTCGCTCCGGCCGCTGACCTGCCACAGGCCGGTCATGCCGGGACGCACGTGGAGCCGGCGGAGGGCGTCGGGCTCGTACTGCTGCACCTCGGCGGGCAGCGGCGGGCGCGGGCCGACGAGGGACATGTCGCCCAGGATGACGTTGAACAGCTGCGGCAGCTCGTCGATGGAGTACTTGCGCAGGGTCCGGCCGACCTTCGTGATGCGGGGGTCGTTCTGCATCTTGAACAGCACGCCGTTGCCCTCGTTGCGGGCCCGCAGGGCGGCCAGTCGCGCCTCGGCGTCGACGACCATGGTGCGGAACTTGTAGATCTCGAACAGCTCACCGCGGATGCCGACACGCTTCTGCCGGAACAGGATCGGGCCCGGGTCGGAGACGCGGATCGCGACAGCGGTGGCGATCAGCAGCGGCGACAGGGCGATCACGAGGAGCAGGGCGAGCGAACGGTCCATGAGCTGCTTGAGGATGATGCTGCGGCGCCCCGCGGCCGGGCGCTCGATGTGCAGCAGGGCCAGGTTATCCGAGGGACG
>DAMDJY010000041.1:19735-22679 GCA_032100225.1 Mobilicoccus sp. | reverse complement strand
CATGCCACCCGAGCGGGAAGGTGTGCGTCGCCCCTTCCTCGACCTGCCGGCCGCGACGACCCGTGAGGCCTGCACGGCCCAGGGCATTCCCTACTGGATCGACCCGCACAACGCCGACCCCACCTATCTGCGCGTCCGGGCCCGGCAGCTCCTCGCCGACGTCGAGGCCGAGGTGCCGGGCGTCTCCGCCGCGCTGGCCCGCAGCGCCGCCCTCTTGCGTGAGGACGCCGACGCGCTCGATCACATCGCCACCACAGCCGCCGAGTTGGTCGGCGAACAGCCTTGGCGCCTCACCGAACTCGCCGACATCGTCGCCCTGCCGGTCGCGGTGCGACGCCGGGTCTGGCGGATTCTCGTGACCCGTAGTGGTGTTCCGAGGTCGCCGCTGCGCTCGAGTCACCTCGCCGATCTCGACGCCCTGGTGTGCGCGTGGCGGGGTCAAGGGCCGGTCAGTCTGCCCGGCGGATACACCGTCGCGCGGCTCCCCGATCCGCCGCGCCTCGTGCTCGAGGTGCCGACGCGTTCGGGCGGTTCCAGCCCGGAGGGCACGAGCAGCCCCGAGGTCGGATAGCCTCGCGAGGTCGAGACCAGCAGACCCAGCACAGGAGGAACCGTGGACGCGGAGCACATGGGGGACGACCTCGAGAAGGTGCTCTTCAGCGAGGAGCAGATCCACGCGCGCCTCGATGAGCTCGCCGCCGAGATCTGGCGTGACTACGAGGGCAAGGACCTGTTGCTTGTCGGTGTGCTCAAGGGCGCCGTCATCGTGGTCTCCGACCTGATCCGCGCGCTGCCCGGCACCGCGCCGATGGACTGGATGGCGATCAGCTCGTACGGCTCGGGCACCAAGAGCTCCGGTGTGGTGCGCATCCTCAAGGACCTCGATACCGACATCACCGACAAGCACGTGCTGATCATCGAGGACATCATCGACTCGGGCCTCACGCTGAGCTGGATCAAGGCCAACCTCGCCTCCCGCCAGGCCGCCTCGGTCGAAATCTGCACGCTGCTGCGCAAGCCCGACGCGGTCAAGGTCGACGTAGGCGTCAAGTACGTCGGCTTCGACATCCCCAACGACTTCGTCGTCGGCTACGGGCTCGACTACGCAGAGAAGTACCGCAACCTGCGGTGCATCGGGCTCCTGGCTCCCCACGTCTACGCCTGACCCGCGCCGCCACACGCCCTCATGGACCCCAAACGCCTCCTCAAGAACCCGCTGACGTGGGTTCTCGTGGTGTTCGTGGTGGGTCTGATCGCTCTTTCGTTCGGCACCGGGCGTTCACCTGCGCACATCGAGGTGTCCAAGGCCGAGGAGTTGATCGCCTCCGGGCAGGTCAAGAAGGCGACGTTTCGTGACGGTGACCGGCTCGACCTCGTGCTCACCTCCCCGATCGACGTGGGCGGTGGCCGCGGCACGACGGAGGTCTACACCGATTACGTGGAGCAGCGCGGCAGTGCCCTGATCGACCAGGTGCGTGAGGCCGACCCGGCGCAGGGATTCGACGACCACCCGGCGCGGACGAGCTGGGTCGGGTTGCTCGCGCTCAACCTGCTTCCCCTCGTCCTGATTCTCGCGGTGTTCTGGTTCGTGCTCTCCCGCACGCAGGGCGGCGGCAAGATCGCGCAGTTCGGCCGGTCGAAGGCCAAGCTCGCGTCGAAAGACGCACCCAAGGTGACGTTCGCCGAGGTCGCCGGTGCCGACGAGGCCGTCGACGAGCTGCAGGAGATCAAGGAGTTCCTCGCCTCCCCCGAACGGTTCCAGAAGCTCGGCGCCAAGATTCCCCAGGGCGTCCTGCTCTACGGGCCCCCCGGCACGGGCAAGACCCTGCTGGCGCGTGCTGTCGCGGGTGAGGCCGGGGTGCCGTTCTACTCGATCTCCGGATCGGACTTCGTCGAGATGTTCGTCGGCGTCGGTGCCAGCCGTGTGCGCGACCTTTTCGAACAGGCCAAGGCCAACGCGCCGGCCATCGTGTTCGTCGACGAGATCGACGCCGTCGGTCGCCACCGCGGCGCGGGTCTCGGCGGTGGCCACGACGAGCGCGAGCAGACCCTCAACCAGTTGCTCGTCGAGATGGACGGCTTCGGCGGCTTGAGCAACGTCATCCTGATCGCGGCCACCAACCGCCCTGACATCCTTGACCCCGCACTGCTGCGCCCGGGCCGATTCGACCGCCAGATCGCCGTGGACGCCCCCGACATGGCCGGGAGGCGCGCCATCCTCGAGGTTCACGCGAAGGGCAAGCCGCTGGCCGCCGGTGTCGACCTGCAGGCCGTCGCGCGCCGCACCCCCGGGTTCACCGGTGCCGACCTCGCCAATGTCCTCAACGAGGCCGCGCTGCTCGCCGCCAGGTCCGATGCGAGCAGCATCGACGACGCCACGCTCGACGAGGCGATCGACCGCGTGGTCGCCGGCCCGCAGAAGCGCACCCGCATCATGGGCGCCACCGAACGCAAGCGCATCGCCTACCACGAGGCCGGTCACGCCCTGGTGGCTGCGGCTCTGCGGCACACAGACCCGGTCTCCAAGATCACGATCCTCCCGCGCGGTCGCGCTCTCGGCTACACGATGGTGCTGCCGCTCGACGACAAGTACTCGACGAGCCGCAACGAGATGCTCGACCGCCTCGCCTACTCCCTCGGCGGTCGCGTGGCCGAGGAACTCGTCTTCCACGACCCGACCTCGGGCGCTGCCGACGACATCGACAAGGCCACCGCCCTCGCGCGCCGCATGGTCACCGAGTTCGGCATGAGCGAGCGGGTGGGTGCGGTCCGGTTGGGGCAGGGCTCCGGCGAGGTCTTCCTCGGCCGCGACGTCGGGCACCGGCGCGACTACTCCGAGAACCTCGCAGCCGTCGTCGACACCGAGGTGCGCCACCTCGTCGAGAGAGCGCACGACGAGGCCTGGGCCGTGCTCACGACCAACCGCGACATCCTCGACCGGCTC
>DAMDJY010000041.1:0-19725 GCA_032100225.1 Mobilicoccus sp. | reverse complement strand
AGCGTTCCTTGCCGGCGAAAACGGGCAGCGAATCCTCGACCGGCTCGTCCTCGAACTCCTCGGGGTCGAATCCGTCGGCGGTGCTCGCCTGCAGCAGATCTTCGCCGATGTGGTGAAGCAACCAGAACGTCCCGTGTGGTTGAGCAGTGATGCGCGCTCCGTGAGCGACCGCGGCCCTGTATTGACCGCGGCGGAGCGCGTGGCCCTCGCGTCCGGGCACGACCCGGCGGCCGACGAACCCGAGGGCGACAACCCGCCCGCAACGATCATCCAGATACCCGGCGGTGGCCATGTCGATCCCCCCACCCGTTGACCTCGAGCGTGCCGAGCGCGCGGTGCGTGAACTCCTCCTCGCCGTGGGGGAGGATCCCGACCGCGACGGCCTGCTCGACACCCCGGGCCGCGTGGCGCGCTCGTTCGCCGAGATGTTCGCCGGCCTGCGCCAGGACCCGGCCGAGATCCTCGCCACGACGTTCGCCGTCAACCACGACGAGATGGTGCTCGTGCGCGACATCGAGCTCTACAGCACGTGTGAGCACCACCTCGTGCCCTTCCATGGCCTCGCCCACGTGGGGTACATCCCCTCCAAATCGGGCCGGGTCACCGGGCTGTCGAAGATCGCGCGCCTGGTCGATGTCTACGCCAAGCGCCCGCAGATCCAGGAGCGCCTGACCACCCAGGTCGCCGACGCCCTGATGGAGAATCTCGACCCCCGCGGCGTCATCGTCGTCATGGACTGTGAGCACCTCTGCATGTCGATGCGCGGAGTGCGCAAGCCCGGCGCTCGCACCACCACGTCGGCCGTCCGCGGGCAGCTGCGCTCGCCGGCCACCCGCGCCGAGGCCATGAGCCTCATCCTGGGCGGTTTGCGATGACCCGCCCGCTGATCATGGGCATCGTCAACGTCACTCCCGATTCCTTCAGCGACGGCGGACGCTGGTTCGACCACGCCGCCGCGATCGAGCACGGGCGCGAACTCGTGCGCCAGGGCGCCGACATCGTCGACGTCGGTGGCGAGTCCACCCGCCCCGGCTCGGCACGCCCCGAGGCCGCCGAGGAACTCGACCGAGTGCTGCCCGTCGTCTCCGCGCTCGCGCGCGACGGGATCCGGGTGTCGGTCGACACGATGCGGGCCTCCGTCGCGCAGGCAGCGGTGGCCGCGGGCACGGAGTTCGTCAACGACGTCAGCGCCGGCCTCGCCGACCCCGACATGATTCCGCTGGTCGCACGCCTGGACGCCACCTACATCGCGATGCACTGGCGCGGACACGGCGACTCGATGCAGCAACTCGCCCACTATGACGACGTCGTCGCCGACGTGCGGCGCGAACTTCTCGCGCAGGTCGAGGCCATCCTCGCGGCGGGGGTTGAGCCCGACCAGGTGATCCTCGATCCCGGACTCGGCTTTGCCAAGACGCCCGAGCACAACTGGGCACTGATGGCGCACCTGCGCGAGTTCACGTCGCTCGGGTACCGCGTGCTGGTGGGTGCCTCTCGCAAGACCTTTCTCGGACGCCTGGGTGACGGGGAGCCGGTGCCGCCCGATCAGCGCGACGCCGCCACTGCTGCCACGAGCCTCCTGTCGGCGCAGGCCGGGGCGTGGGCCGTCCGCGTCCACGACGTGCCCTCCACCCTCGCGGCTCTGCAGGTCCACGAAGCAGTGACCGCCGCCGCCGCTGCCGCTGAAACTGCAACTGGGGCTCCAGACCGGCCATGACCGACCGTATCCGGCTGACGGGCATCCGGGCCGAGGGGACACACGGGGTCCTCGAGCAGGAACACCGCGAGCCACAACCCTTCGTCGTCGACGTGACCCTCGAGGTCGACCTCGAACCGGCCGGTCGCAGTGACGATCTCGCCGACACGGTGAGTTACGCCGAGATCGCCGAGGACGTCGTGGCCATCGTCACCGGCCCGCACGTCGACCTCATCGAGACCCTGGCCGCCCGAGTCGCGGACGGGGTGCTGACCCGCCGCGAGGTCGAGGCGGTCGAGGTGACGATCCACAAACCGCAGGCACCCATCGCCGTGCCGTTCGGCGATGTCGCCGTCGAGGTCCGCCGCGAGAAGCGTCACCGGGTCGTCATCGCTCTCGGCGCCAACCTCGGAGACGCGCGCCGCACCCTCGCCGACGCAGTTCGCGCTGTGGCGGCGATCGATGGGATGTGGGTCGAAGGCGTCTCCGACCTCTTCGAGACCGATCCTGTCGGCGGCCCTGATCAGCCCGTCTACCTCAACGCTGTGCTCGTCGGCCACACCCGCCTGCACCCGCGCACCCTGTTGCGGAGGCTGCACGAGATCGAGGCCTCCCACGGGCGCGTACGCCAGGTGCGGTGGGGGCCGCGCACCCTCGATCTCGACCTCGTGCAGCACGGTGATCCGATGGTCGACGACGACGTGGTGTGCAATTCCGACGACCTCGTCCTGCCCCACCCCCGCGCGCACGAGCGGGGATTCGTGCTCGTCCCATGGGCGCAGGTCGATCCGCAGGCCACACTGCGGCGTGACGGAAAGGCCATGCCCGTCGCCGACCTCGTCCTCGAATTGGACGGAGCCGGAGCGTTGAACGGCGTGCGGTCAGCAGGGATCTGGCACGTCACCTGGTGAACCCCGTCCGGTGAACCTCGTAGCTGCGCCGATATGGCGTTGTCCTGGTCGCGGACATTGTCGCCAGTAGCGGTGTCGGAGCACGCGGGGGGCCGTCGCGATCGACGCGGCCGCAGAGTACCGTGGGGGCACGCACCCTTCAGAGGAGAACAGTTCATGGACCTTCTGTGGCAGATCGCCATCGCCCTGCTTCCCTCCGTCGGTATCGGATTCCTCTTCTACAAGATCATCAAAGCCATCGTGGAGGGTGACCGAAACGAACGGCTGGCCTATGCACAATGGCAGGCCGGGCTCGACGAGTCCGGTGCGAAGGCGCACTCCGCCGCCGATGGTGACGCGGATTCCGCCGCGCGGACCGACTGATATCGCGCAAGAAATATCAGGCCACCGTTTCCGGTGGGCAGCGTATTAACGTAGGGTGTGCGCAGGCAGGCGATCCTGACCATTGTCCCGCGTTCACTCGATGACTTTCGACTGATACCTCGACACCAAAACGGCAACTACGGAGAAATCATGGCCCAGCGCGTACAGGTCATCCTCGTCGACGACGTCGACGGCGGAGAGGCCACCGAAACCGTCACCTTCGCTCTCGACGGCGTGAGCTACGAGATCGATCTGTCCGAGAAGAACGCCGCGCGTCTGCGCGACACGATGAGCGAGTGGGTCGCCAACGGCCGTCGCGCCGGTGGCCGCAAGGTCGCGGGCCGTCGTTCCGGCACCACCTCCACGCGCCGCGATGACCTCAACGAGATCCGCGCCTGGGGCCGCGCCAACGGGCACAAGGTCAGCGACCGCGGCCGCGTCTCCCGCGAGCTGCAGGACGCCTACGACGCTGCTCAGGGCAAGTAGGCAGCACTGCACAACTCAGCACGTCAGTACATCAGCGAGGCCGGTGGGATCAGGTGAAGCCATGAACGTTCACCCCGATCTCGCCGGCCTCGCTGCTGATATCACCACGTACATCGGCTATGTCGATGTCGTCCCCGCCGGGTGGGGAAGTCCGCTGCCGTATTCGTGCGAGCAGATCCTCACCGAGCAGGAGTCCGGTGGTGATCCCACGGCGTGGTGGCGCGACAGTGTCGGCAAGGTGCAGGAACGCCGGTATCACGAGGCGCCGCCGCCCCAGGTGGGGGCCGCTTTCGTGCTCGGGTGGTATCTGCAGGTCGTCGCCATTCCGGTGGCCTTCGCTGCGGTGATGCGGGATTGGTTGCCTGATTCGTCGCCTTCGGCATTGCGTTTCGATCTGGACGATCACGAGTTCTATCCGATGGCGGAGTCCATCGGCGGGGAGAACGTCACGCGGGTTCCACACCCGCAACTGCGCCTCATCAAAGCGCGCGAGGCCTACGAGGCCCATGCGATGCGTTTCGCCGACTCCTACGACGCCGGGGCCAAGATGAGCAGCAAGCAACGCTACGGATTGGTGCGCGACACGTGGGCTGCGAGCCTCGATGCTGCCCGCACATCGTTTCTCGGTGAGCCGAGCCGATTGGAACTGCGCGAATCGTGCTGTTTCATCTACGCGCTGCCCCACGCCATCACCTGCGCGCGGTGCCCGCGCAATCGCCGAGCCTGAACCCGCGTCGAGGTTGAAAACGGGACATGACCGAACGCCTCACGAGGTCAGCGGCGCCATCAGGTCGCCGAATCGGTCGAGACGCTCCAGCACCTCGCGCGGCGTGAGTTGATCCAGCGCAACAGGATCCTCGGCGCCCTCTTCGATCTCCTCCCACGTGCGAGGCGCGGCCACGTACGGCACGTCCTTCTTTCCTCGCAGCGAATATGGGCAGATCGTCGTCTTGGCCGCCACGTTCTGACTCCAGTCGATAAAGACCTTGCCCTTGCGGATGTCCTTGGTCATCGTCGACAAAATGAGGTCGGGACGAGCCTCGGCGAGATGGTCGGCCAGGGTCTTGGCCATGGCGCGGGTCTGCTCGGCGGGCGTGAGCGTGGGGAGCGCGGCGTACACCTGGATGCCCTTGCTGCCCGAGGTCACCGGCACGAGGGCGTCCAACCCGGCCCCCATGAGCACCTCTCGCACGAGCAGGGCCACCTGCGCGCACTCGGGGAGGCCGGCGGGCGGGCCGGGGTCGAGGTCGACGACGAGACGGTCGCAGTCGAGCCGTCGCTGCGCTGCCGTCTCCAGATCGGGTGTCTCGCCGCCGTCGTCGGAGTTCACCCGCCACTGGGGCACGTGCAGTTCGAGAGCTCCGAGTTGCCCCAGCCAGGTCAGCGCGGCCACGTCGTCGACGAGGGGGTAGGTGACGAGTTCGTCGGCCCGCCGGGAATGCGGAGAGACGAGCGTGACGCGTCGCAGCCAGGAGGGCGCGCCGCGAGGAGTGTTCTTCTCGAAGAACGACTCTCCGCCGGTGCCGTGCGGAAACCGCAGGCGCGTCGCGGGCCGGTCGCGCAGCTGCGGCAGGAGTGCGGGGGCGACCTCCGCAAGATAGGAGAGCACCTCGGCCTTGGTGGTGCCGCTCCCGGGGAACAGGACCTTGTCGAGATTGGTCAGCTTGAGCACGCGGCCGTCGACCTCGACCCGCACCGGCGTGGAACTGTCAGGCATCGGGCACCTCGTCGGTCGGGTCGTCGTGGTCGTTCGCGCTCAGGTCGGCGCCGAGCAGGTCGTCGGGCGTGAGGTCGGGGCGAAGGCCGCGGAATGTGGGTTGCCGCAGGCGGCCTTGTCCGGCGAGGCCGAGGCTCTCGACGTCGACGACGAACTCGGGTCGCAGCCATCGCGCGCCGGCGCCGTCCTCGCGGGGGACATCGTCGAACGGGCAGTCGTCGGAGGCGAGTTCGCTCAGATGCTCGAGAAGGTGTTCGCCGGCGCGACCGGCCAGTCCGCTACCGACGCGGCCGAGGAGCTGTAGTCGCCCGCTGCCGTCGGGAACGCCGACGAGGATCGATCCGAGGCGGTCGCGTCCACCGGTCTCGGGCCGCCACCCGCCGACGACGACGCTGCGCGTGCGTCGGTGCGGTCGTTTGAGCCAGTGGCCGCTCCGCTCGCCCGGGAGGTAGGGGGAGGTGCGGCGCTTGCTCACGACCCCTTCGAGACCCTGGGCGGCGGTGGCGCGGAGCAGGGCCTCGCCGTCGTCGTGCACGTCGGGGACCAGCCAGTTCTCGTGCCCGAGCATGGGCGTGATGGCTTCGAGAAGTTCGCGGCGGCGGTGCCACGGCTCGCCGGTCAGGTCGTGTTCGTCGAGTCGCATGACGTCGAACACCATGACCGCGATGCGTGACGTGCGTGACGTGCGTGACTCAGCGGTGCGTGGTCTCCTCCCTCGCGGCCCACGCGGCGGCCCACCGGTGCGATCGGCCAAGGCGTGCAGCGTGGGGACTCCGGACTCGTCGAACCCGACGAGCTCACCGTCGAGCATCAGGTCCGGTAGATGCCCGAGTCCCGCGAGTTCGGGGAACGACGACGTGATGTCGCGCTCCGAGCGGGAGGTCAGCCGCATTCGGCCGCCGCTGATCTCGGTGATGACGCGCCAACCGTCCCACTTGATCTCGTGGACCCACAGCTCGCCGGTCGGGACGGCATCGGTGATGGTGGCGAGCATCGGGCGCATGTCGTCCATGGTCACCCACACTCGCCCCGGCAGCACCGCGTGGCCCGACGACTGGCCGGATCACTGCTGCGTCCGGGATAGTGAAGGCTCACCCCAGGAGGTCGACATGCGCGCGATTTGGAAGGGGGCCGTGTCCTTCGGCCTCGTCACCGTGCCGGTGCGGTTGTACTCGGCGACGGAGAACCACGACATCCAGTTTCGTCAGGTTCGTGCCAGCGACGGTTCGCGCGTCCGGTACAAGCGCGTTGCCGAGGCCGACGGCGAAGAGGTGCCGTACAACCAGATCACTAAGGGGTACGAGACCGAGGACGGCCAGATGGTCGTGCTTACGGCTGAAGAACTCGCCGCGCTACCCAGCAAGAGCAGCAAGGAGATCAGCGTCGAGAAGTTCGTGCCTGCCGACCAGATCGACCCGATGCTGCTCGACAAGTGCTATTACCTCGAACCCGACGCGGCCGGCGCGAAGGCGTATTCGCTGCTGCGCGAGGCGCTTCGGGACACCGACCGCATGGCCGTTGCGACGATCTCGGTGCGCTCGCGCATGACGCTGGCCGTGCTGCGCGTGCGTGACGACGTCATCGTCTGCCAAACGATGCTGTGGCCCGACGAGATCCGCGCCGCCGAGTTCGGGGTGCTCGACGACGTTCCCGAGCCCAGCGACAAAGAGGTGAAGATGGCGCACCTCCTCGTCGAATCCCTCGCCGAAGACTTCGAACCCAACGAGTACGAGGACGACTACACCAAGGCCGTCGAAGAGCTCGTCGCCCGCAAGATCGAGGGCCAAGAGGTCGTCGCCGCACCCGAGGCCGAAGAAGAGGCCGGCCAGGTCGTCGATCTCCTCGCCGCTCTGCAGAAGTCCGTCGAACGTGCCAAGGCCGGTCGCGGGGCGGAGAAGAAACCTGCAGCGGCATCCGACTCCGGGAGCGACGACGCCGACGAGCAGGACGACGCTGACGAGTCGGCGGCTCCGGCCAAGAAGACCGCCGCCAAGAAGACTGCAGCGAAGAAGACCGCGACGAAGTCTGCGGCCAAGAAGACCGCCGCCAAGAAGACGACGGCAAAGAGTTCGGCCGCGAAGTCCGACGACGCGGACGACTCGGCGGACGACGACCAGCAGGCGCGTAAGGCCGGTTGAAGTGCCCGAGGGTCACACCATCCATGCGCAGGCGCAGCGGCTGACGAGGGCGTTCGCCGGTGAGCCGGTGCAGGTGAGCAGCCCGCAGGGGCGGTTCGCCGAGTCGGCGGCGTTGCTCGACGGTGGGGTATTCGTCGGCGCGGAGGCTGCGGGCAAGCACCTGTTCACCCATCACGAGGGTGACCGCATCGTGCATGTGCATCTGGGCTTGATCGGCAAGTTCTCCGTGCTGCCGCACGACGCGGGGGAGGGCGAGCCGCCGATCTCGGGGGCGGTGCGGCTGCGCATCAAGGACGACGCTCACGTGGCCGATCTACGCGGGCCCAACCTGTGCGCGCTCATCACGGCCGAGGAGCGCGACGCGGTGGTGGCGGGGCTCGGCCCCGACCCGTTGCGGGACGACGCCGACCCCGACCGGGCCTGGGCGAAGATCAGCCGCAGCGGCCGCAGCATCGCCGAACTCCTCATGGATCAGAGCGTCGTCGCGGGCGTCGGCAACGTCTACCGGTGCGAAATTTTGTTCCGTCACCGCGTCGACCCGTTCCGCCCCGGCAAGGAGATCAAGCGCGCCACGTGGAACGCGCTGTGGAAGGACATCGATCTGCTGCTGCCGCTCGGTGTCTCGTACGGGCAGATCCTCACGATGGAGGATCAGGTCGACGACGCGCTCGCGTGGTTGGCGCGCGACCGTGGCGAGGTCGACGCCTACACGGCGACCCTGACCGGCGATGGTCATGGCCAGCACTTCGAGCGCCGGTTCTACGTCTACAAGCGCACCGGATCCGAGTGTGTGCACTGCGGCTCGATCATCAGGACGGAGAAGGTCGCTGGCCGTCACCTGTACTGGTGCGGCCGCTGCCAGCGCCGCGGCTGACGCTCTGCGCATGACCTCGGGCACGGCCGTCGGGTCGCGTGCGCGGGGCCCCCACGTACAGTTGCGGGCATGCGCACCACCCTGCGAGACGTCGCCCGTATGTATGCCGAAGGCCGTCGCATGACCATGGTCACGGCCTACGACTACACGAGTGCCCGCATCGTCGAACGAGCCGGATTGCCCCTCATCCTGGTCGGCGATTCCCTCGGCATGGTCATGCAGGGGCGCGACTCGACGCTGCCCGTCACGGTCGACGACATCGTCTACCACGCACGCGCCGTCATGCGTGGCTGCCAGACGCCACTCGTCGTCGGTGACCTGCCCTTTCTCACCTACAGCAACGAGCGCGACGCCGTCGACGCTGCACGCCGCGTGATGGCCGAAGGCGGTTGCGGCTCGGTCAAACTCGAAGGCGGACGCGAGATGGCGCCCATCGTGCGCAAGCTCGTCGCCTCCGGAGTTCCGGTGATGGGGCACCTCGGGTTCACGCCTCAATCGCAGCACCAGATCGGCGTCCGCGTGCAGGGTCGTGAGGCCGCCGCAGCCCGCGACCTCGTCCTCGACGCGCTCGCCCTTCAAGAGGCTGGCGCATGGGGCATCGTGCTCGAACTCGTGCCCGCGCCGCTGGCCCGCGAGGTCACCGCGCGCCTCACGATTCCGACGATCGGCATCGGCGCCGGCCCGCACTGCTCCGGTGAGGTGCAGGTGTGGCACGACGTGCTCGGCCTATTCGACGACCACATCCCGCGCCACACTCACCGCTACGCGACCCTCGCCGACACTGCCGTCGACGCGCTGCAGTCCCTCGCGCGTGACGTCGAAGCCGGCTCGTTCCCCGCCGCCGAGAACAGCTCGACGATGGACGAGGCCGTGCTCGCCGAGGCGCTGGAGGGTCTCGGCGTGAACAAGGGGCTCGACCGATGAAGGTCGTCACCACCCGCGCAGAACTGCGTGAGGCGGGCGCCCAGCTCGGCGTCGTCGGGTTCGTCCCGACCATGGGATATCTGCACGACGGGCACCTGAGCCTCGTGCGCCGCGCTCAGTCCGAGTGCGAGCACGTCGCGGTCTCGATGTTCGTCAACCCCACCCAGTTCGGGCCGAACGAGGACCTCTCGACCTACCCGCGTGACGTTGACCGCGACCTTGCCCTGCTCGAGGAGGCCGGCGTCGACCTCGTGTGGACGCCGCGCGTCGAGGACATCTACCCCGAGGGGTACGCGACCACCGTCGACATCTCCGGCGTGACCGAGGTGCTCGAAGGCGCCCGCCGTCCAGGGCATTTCGCCGGGGTGGCCACCGTCGTCTCGATCCTGTTGGCCCACGTGCGCCCGCGCGCCTTGTACGTCGGTCAGAAGGACCTGCAGCAGTCCGTCGTGCTGCGCCGACTCGTGGCCGATCTCGGGCTGGCCGACGAGGTCGTCGTCTGCCCGACCGGTCGTGAGGACGACGGTCTCGCGCGCAGCAGCCGCAACGTCTACCTCGAAGACGAGGCTCGCCCTGCCGCGCTGCTGCTCTCCACCGGCCTGCGTGCCGCTCGCGCCGCCTATGCCGCCGGTGAGCGCGACGCCGACGAGCTGCGACGCGTCATCCGCGAGATCATCGAGTCCGACTCCCGCGCCCAGATCGACTACGTGAGCGTCGCCGACCCCGACACCCTCGCCGAGCTCGACGGCCAGGTCACCCGCGCGGCCGCGTCCGTCGCCGTGCGCGTCGGTCGTCCCCGGCTCATCGACAACACTCTTCTGCACGAGACGGATCCTGCACTCGACTGATGTCGTGTCGTCGCACTCCCTCCGTGTCGTCGAGCGACCGTGGATGCCGCCGATATCCCTGCCGTCGATGGGAGTTCACGCATCGAACAGGCCGCGGATGTCGTCGGAGGTGAGGACGGAATCGACGGCGCCTCCGCCGTCGACGACGCGGCTGAAAAGGTCACGTTTGCGTTCTTGGAGTGCGAGGACCTTCTCCTCGATGGTGTCGGTGGCGATGAGGCGGTACACCATGACCGTCTTGTCCTGGCCGATGCGGTGGGCGCGGTCGACGGCTTGCGCTTCGGCGGCCGGGTTCCACCACGGGTCGAGGACGTAGACGTAGTCCGCCTCGGTGAGGGTGAGCCCGAACCCGCCGGCCTTGAGTGAGATGAGGAAGGCGACGGCGTCTCCGGTACGCCAGGTCTCGATGCGGGCTGCGCGGTCGCGGGTGCGGCCGTCGAGGTAGACGTGACCGATGCCGTCACGGTCCAGCCGTTCACGCACGAGGCGTAGGAACCCGGTGAACTGACTGAACACGAGCGCCCGGTGGCCCTCTGCGGCAATCTCGGCGAGCTGGGCGGCGAGGGCGTCGATCTTGGCGGCGGGGATCGAGGCTGCGGCATCGTCGTCGTCGACGAGACTCGGGGCCAGAGCGAGTTGGCGCAGCACCGTGAGGGAGCGGAAGATCGCGATGCGGTTCTTCTGAAAGTCGTCCAGCATGCCGAGGATGCGGGTGCGTTCGCGGGCGAGGCGCCGGTCGTAGCGGCGTCGATGCGCCGGGGGGAGCTCCAGGCGCATGACCTGCTCCTGCTTGGGGGGCAGGTCCTGCGCGACGAGATCTTTGGTGCGGCGCAGCATGAGTGGCCGGGTGCGGCGTTGCAACCGTTGCAGGGCCGCGGTGTCCCGTTCGTTCTCGATGGGTTTGCGAAAGGTGTCGGTGAACGCCGTCAACGACGGGAACAACCCGGGCGCGGCGAGGGCGAGCAGGGACCACAGGTCGAGCAGGGAGTTCTCCAACGGGGTGCCGGTCATGGCGATCGTGGTGTGCGCACGCAGGCCGGCGATGGTGGCGTGGGTGCGGGCGCGGGGATTCTTGACGAACTGCGCCTCGTCGAGGAACACCGCCGACCACTGGTCGGCCTGGTACGCCTCCGCCTCGATGCGGGCGAGGGCGTACGAGGTCACGACGACGTCGGCTCGGGCCCGGATGTCGTTCAATTCTTCGCCGCGGCGTGTGGCCGTCTCACGGACGGCAACCACGCGGAGGTCGGGAGCGAACTTGGCGGCTTCGTCGATCCACATCGGGACGACGCTGGTCGGTGCCACGACCAGGACGGGGTCGCCGAGCCTGCCGATCTCCCGGCGTCGCAGGATCGCAGCCAGCGCTTGCACGGTCTTGCCGAGGCCCATGTCGTCGGCGAGGATTCCGCCGAGTCCGGCGTCCCAGAGGTAGCTCAGCCAGCGAAAACCGTCGTACTGGTAGGGGCGCAGGGTGGCGCGGAGTGCGTCAGGGGTCGCGGGTGGGTCCACGGTGGAGGGGTCGAGGAGTCCGCCGACGGCAGCGCGCCAGGCCTCGCTCTGCTCGGCGACGACGCCGATCTCGGCGAGTTCGTCCCACAAGCCGGCCTGCCACCGGCTGATGCGGAGGGGGCCTTCGCGGTCGCTCAGGCTGCGGGCCTCGTCGATGAGGGCGCGGAGCCGGTCGAACTCGGCGTGGTCGAGAGCGAACCACGTGCCTGAATCGAGCAGAACGTGGTCCTGCCCGAGTGCAAGGGCCGTGAAGACGGCACGGAAGGGCACCTCCTGGCCGTCGACCTCGATGGTGATGTCGAGGTCGAACCAGTCGGTCTCGCCGGAACCGCTGACGCCGACCGTGACGATCGGGGCCGACGTCGCCTCTCGGTAGTCGGGGAGGACGCCGTCGATCTCGACCCGCACGCCGTCGAGGGCCTCCAGGGCAGGGACGAGCTGGGTGACGGCGGTGACAGCCTGCATTCCCACGACGCTGGATCGTGGATAGGGGTGCGGTGGCCGCCCGGGCGGGTAGAGCCATACGAGGCCGGGCAGGTGGCGGGCGACGACGTCGGTGACGGCCTGCCGCAACCGGGTCTCGTCGTCGGGCCGGCGGACGGCGAGCGTGGAGGCATCTTCGTCCGTCCAAGGGATGCGGACCTCCCCGGAGCCGTTGTAAACGAACGACCAGGTGAGGTCCAGGTCACCGGCTCGTGCTGCCGCGAGGGTGAGGACGATGCTCAGGTCGGGTTCGACGGGTGGGGCGATGCTGCCGTCGCCGGAGGTGACCTCCGCCATTCGAGCGAGGATGGGGTAGTGCGAGCTGAGGAACCGGTCCGCATCATCGGCGGGGACGGTCAGGCCTCCGGCGTCGACGAGGGGTAGGACGCGGGAGTCGACGTCGGGTGCAGCGGCCAGGTGGAATCCGCGGTCGTCGAGGATCAGGAGCGCTGAGAGCGGCTGGCCGATGCGTCTGGCCTGCGTCACCGGGTAGAAGGTTCCTCCGATGCGCCACGCGGGGATGACGGCGAGCCCGTCGTCGGCGCGACGGGTGACGTCGAGAACAGCGTTCAAGCCGGAGACGTGGACCTGGATCGGGGTCGTGCGGTCGGGCGCGATGAGCGGAATGCCGCTGCGTGCCGCTGCGGCGAGGAGGTTGACCCCGTGGGGGCCGAGGCTCCCGAGCGTGATGGTGGTGCTGTAGTAGCGGAATCGGGCCGCGTACGAGGCGGAGTCGATGGCGCCCATCGCCTGACGTTGGGCCTCGGTGAGTCCGGTGTGATATCGGCACTGACCGAAGTCGACGCCGGTCTTGACCCATTTACCCTTGGCCCCCGGTCTGACGGCGGTGAGCGTGATGTCGTCACCGACCGATGGAAGCACCGCGGCGTGATGGACGGCGCCACGGCGCCCGGTGTCGTCCGTCCAGCCGAGAAGGATGCCGATCTGTTCGCGCTGCGCAGCCGGTGTCGTGTCGACGAGGCCGGCCACGAGGGCTTCCCACGCGGCAACCTGGCGTCGCCCCGACGCCTGCCCCCGTGAGGCCGCACGTGCTGCGGTGATCGCGACGGCGACGACGTGCTTGCACGAATCCCCGACCGGGCACGTGCACCAACTCACCAGTTCAGGCCGCCCCTGATGCATCCGGTACCCCAGCGTGGCCTGATACGGCTGCGGCCTCGAGCCTCGGACGGTGCCGACGATCGACATGCCATCGTCGTCGCAGACCACCGACTCGACCCACCTCGCCCGCGCGTACGACGCACCTCGCGCCGCCGCACCGGCACCGAACAGTTCCTCAGCCCTGTCCGCCGCCTCGGCCACCCATCCCGGCACCTCCCCGACGATCCGCATGACCGAACGCTAACGCGGCCCGCCGACAGCCCTTCACCGGACGAACGACCTCTGGCCCGCCACCTCCCGGCTGGGTAGAGTCGCGTCACTGTCTCGCGAGCTCTGGAGGATCGACATGGTGGACGACACCCTGGTCAAGGCACTGCTCCCGGAGTCGGAGATGCCGACGCAGTGGTACAACATCGTCCCCGACCTGCCCGAGGCGCCGCCGCCGCACCTGCACCCGGGGACGCGCGAGCCGTTGACGGTGGACGACATGGCCCCGATCTTCGGCCGCGCCCTGTGCGAGCAGGAGTTCTCCACGGATCGGTGGATCGACATCCCCGACGCCGTGCAGGACGTGTACCGCATCTGGCGTCCCTCCCCGCTGTTCCGGGCGCGCCGACTGGAGAAGGCGCTCGGCACGACGGCCCGCATCTACTACAAGTACGAGGGCACGAGCCCCATCGGCAGCCACAAGGCCAACAGCTCGGTGCCGCAGGCGTACTTCAACGCCCAGGAGGGCGTCCGCAAGCTCACCACCGAGACCGGTGCCGGTCAGTGGGGTAGCGCGCTCGCGTTCGCGTGCCAGGTGTTCGACATGGAGTGCGAGATCTGGCAGGTCCGTGCCTCCTACGAGGGCAAGCCCTACCGCCGCATGCTCATGGAGACCTTCGGCGGCACGGTGCACCCGAGCCCCTCGGACCTCACCGAGTCCGGCCGCAACATCCTGGCGCAGCACCCGGACACACCGGGCAGCCTCGGCATGGCGGTCAGCGAAGCGGTCGAGGCCGCAGCCGCGAGCGGGGGAGTGGCCAAGTACGCCCTCGGCAGCGTGCTCAACCACGTCGTGCTGCACCAGAGCGTCATCGGCGAGGAGGTGCTGCGTCAGCTCCCGATGTTCGGCGAGGAGCAGGCCGACGTCGTCTACGGCTGTGCCGGTGGCGGCTCCAACCTCGCCGGGCTGAGCTTTCCGCTGCTGCGCGAAAAGCTCGCCGGCCGCACCGACACCCGGTTCGTCGCCGTCGAACCCACCGCGTGCCCGTCGCTCACGCAGGGCCGGTACGAGTACGACCACGGCGACGTCGCGGGGCTCACGCCGCTGCTCAAGATGTACACGCTGGGTCAGGAGTTCGTGCCCGACCCCATCCACGCCGGTGGCCTGCGCTACCACGGCATGGCGCCGCTGCTCTCGCACACGGTGAATCTCGGCCTGGTCGAGGCCATGGCCGTGGGTCAGAGCGAGGCGTTCGACGCCGGGGTGCTGTTCGCCCGTGCCGAGGGGCTCGTCCCGGCTCCCGAGTCGTGCCACGCCATCGCCGCTGCGATCGCGGACGCACGCACCCGCACCACCGAGGCCGGCTCGGCGTCCATCGTCATCGGACTCTCGGGTCACGGGCAGCTCGACCTCCCGGCCTACAGCGCCCACCTCTTCGGGGCGCTCGCCGACACCGTCTGACCTGCTGTTCTCCGGCGCCTCTGGGCGTCATCCCGCATGGACCCGCGATCATCGCGGGTCCATGCTGGTTTCAGCGTGGCAGTAGAGAATCGGGTGAATCCGCCGTTGCCCCGCCGTGGGAAGGTGGACGAGGTCCGGGCTCGCCGGATCGGGGGACAGGAGGCCGGATGCCCAGCACGACCGCCGCGGAGACGGGGACCGCAGCCAGGGACGTCTCCCTGCGTGGAACGCAGGTCAGCGCACGCCAGGAGTTGGTCGCGCGGATCTTCACGTGGGTCGCGGCACTCGGTGCGTTCACGTCGGTGGCGCTGTGGGTCATCCAATTCTGGGGCCGCCGTCACCCCTCCTGGCTCGAGCTGACGTTCACCTTTCTCAACATCCCCGTCAGCAACTCGCTGATCTCCGTCGTCATCCTCTTTCTGATGCTGCGGGCCCTCGTGGGCCGCAAGCGACTCGGCCTCGTGGCGGTCGCGTTCTTCCAGATCATCGGCGTGCTCGTCGGCGTGGAGGTACTGACCGGCATCGCGGGCCGTGGCGACACCCCACGCATCTGGGGCGATTGGCGTCTGCTCGGTCCGCTGCTCGACATGGGAGCCGTCGTCCCGGCGCTCATCATCCTCGGGCTGTGCTGGTGGGTGCGTCCCGCCTTTCCGGGGCGGTTGCGGCCGGGATCGTGGACGACGCTCATCGCCACGGTCGTCATCGGATTGGGCATCACCGCCCTGGTCACCTGGGCACTGCTGACCTACAGCGAGCGCGACGCCACCGACCCGCAGGTGGTGCGCGCCGTCGTCCTGCACGCTCTCGGCTTCACCGGCGTGTGGACCGGACCGCAGGCCGTCGTGCCGCCGCTTGTCAGTCAGATCGCAGCGATCCTCGTCAGCGCGACGATCCTCCTCGCCGTCGTCCTGTTCACCCGATCCTCCCGCGACGCGGCCTCCTGGACCCCGGACAGCGAGCTCGAGGTCCGCGGCCTGCTGCACGCGCACGGCGATCAGGACTCGCTCGGCTACTTCGCCACCCGCCGCGACAAGTCCCTCGTGTTCTCTTCAGACCGCCGCGCTGCCGTCGCCTACGACGTCCTCTCCGGCGTCGCGCTGGCCGCCGGTGACCCCGTCGGCGACCGGCACTCCTGGGACGACGCGATCAGCCGCTGGAAGAGCCAGGCCCGTTGGTACGGCTGGGTGCCCGCCGTCATCGGCGCCGGTGAGGCCGGAGCGCGCGCCTACGTCGCGGCCGGATTCGACGTCATCGCCCTCGGCGACGAGGCGATCCTGCGCCCCGACACCTACCGCCTCAACAACACCTCGATGACCAGCGTGCGCCGCGCCGTGCAACACGCCCGCCGCGCCGGTCTGACGACCTCGATCCGCCGCCAGCAGGACATCGACGACGTCGAACTCGCCGAGCTCGTCGCGATGGCCGACGCGTGGCGCGAAGGCGGATCCGAACGCGGATTCTCGATGGCGCTCGACCGACGCGGCGACCCTGCCGATCGTCGCGTCGTCTGGGTCACCGCGCACGATGTCGACGGCAAATGCTTCGGGCTGCTGTCGTTCGTGCCCTGGGGTGCCATCGGCCTGTCGCTCGACGCGATGCGCCGCCACCCGCAGGCCCCCAACGGCACGACCGAACTGCTCGTCACCGCGCTGATGGAGGCCGGGGCGGACCTAGGCATCCGCCGCGTCTCCCTCAACTTCGCCTTCCTGCGCGGGGTCTTCGCCGATGCCGAACGCCTCGGAGCCGGCGTCATCACCCGCTTCAACTCCTCGGTGCTCGGCGGCCTCGACCGCTACTTTCAGCTCGAACGCCTCTACCGCGCCAACCAGAAGTTCGAGCCCGAATGGGTGCCGCGCTACGTGTGCCTCGACTCGCGCCTGTCGATGCCGCAGGTCGCGCTCGCGATGGGCCGAGCGGAGGGTTTTCTGCCCGACTTCTTCACCCAGACCCCCACGCCACATCTCGACGACGCGCACCTCACGCGGATTCGCGAACTCGAATCCCGCCCGATCATCGACGCGGCCCGCTTGGCGCCGCGCCGCGGTGACCAGACGCGGGTGCGTCTCGCCCGGGTGGACTCACTGCGGGCGGCCGGCATCGAGCCCTACCCGATCGGGGTCGAGCACGCCACGCCGGCCGGAGAGATCGCTGCGCGCAGTGACGCCGACTGGTCGGGTCCGGTCCGGCTGACCGGACGGGTGCGCCGGGTGCGGGACCACGGCGGCGTCGTCTTCGCCGACCTCGTCGACGGGCCGGCGTCCGTGCAGATCGTCCTGGAGCGGAGCGATTTCGCCCGGGCGGTCGACGGCGGTGACCTCGTCGTCGTCGACGGTCAGCTCGGACACTCTCGCCGCGGAACGCGATCGGTGCTCGCCGAGTCGTGGCAGATCGTGGCCAAGGCGCTGCACCCCATCCCGTTCGGCGCGTTCAACGACCCCGAGGCGCGTCTGCGTCAACGCGCGACCGACCTCATCGTGCATCCCGAGGCCGCCGATATGTTGCGGGTCCGCGCCGCCGTCGTCCGCTCGCTGCGACGCACCCTGGAGGGGGCCGGGTACCTCGAGGTCGACACTCCGATCCTCCACACGGTGCACGGTGGCGCCTCGGCGCGCCCGTTCAAGACCTTCAGCAACGCCTACGGCATCGACCTCTCGATGCGGATCGCGCCCGAGCTGTACCTCAAGCAACTCGTCGTCGCCGGCATGGGACCTCTCTTCGAGATCGGCCGCAACTTTCGCAACGAGGGCGCCGACGCCACGCACAACCCCGAGTTCACGTCGCTCGAGGCGTACGAGCCGTTCGGTGACTACACGACGATGCGGCTGCTCACCGAGTCGCTGGTCAAGAACGCGGCGACAGCCGTCCACGGCGCGCCCGTGCTGCTGCTGTTGCGCCCCGACGGGGAGTACGAACTCGTCGACGTCTCGGCACCGTGGCCAGTCGTCACCGTGCTCGACGCGGTCTCCGCGGCCGTGGGCCGCCCGATCGACCTGGCCACTGACTTCGACGTGCTGCTCGAGCTGGCCCGCCGCCACGAGATCCCCATCCACGAGGGCATGGGACCGGGCGCCATCATCGAGGAGCTGTACGCCGAGCTCGTCGAGGGCGCCACGGTGCACCCCACGTTCTACGTCGACTTTCCGGTCGAGACCTCGCCGCTGACCGGCCCGCACCGCACCCAACCCGGACTGGTGGAGCGGTGGGACCTCGTGGTCAACGGGATGGAACTCGGCACGGCGTACTCCGAGCTCACCGACCCGCTGGAGCAGCGTCGCCGCCTCACCGACCAATCCCTCAAGGCCGCCCTGGGCGACCCGGAGGCGATGGAGGTCGACGAGGAGTTCCTCCGCGCGCTCGAGACGGGTATGCCCCCGACCGGTGGCCTCGGCATCGGTGTCGACCGCCTCGCGATGCTCATCATCGGCACCTCGATCCGCGGCGTCCTCACCTTCCCGTTCGTGCGCCCGGCGCGCTGATCATCCGTCGCGCCGGGACGCACACTCGGTCCGACAGAGTCAGAAGGAGCGGCCGAGCCGGTGATGTGCTCGCCACTGCCGGGGCGTGTGGGCTCCCCGACGGTGCACGGATCTCGTCGGGCTGAGGCACGATGGCAGGCGTGAGTTCAGCACCCTCGGTGTGGTCGCGGCTGAAGCCGGACCCCTTCATCATGATGATCCTGGCCGCGGCCGTCCTCGCCACCCTGATCCCGGCGTCGGGACGCGGGGAGGACGTGCTGGCAGGAGTCGTCACCGCCGCGATCTTCGTCCTGTTCTTCATGTACGGCGGACGACTCAAGCCGAGTGAGGCACTCGCGGGCCTGCGGCATTGGCGGTTGCACGCGGTGATCCTCGCGTTCACGTTCGTCGTGTTTCCGCTGCTGGGCCTCGCCATGGCGCCGCTGTCGGGATCGGTGCTGTCACCCGCCCTCTACGCGGGCGTCCTCTACTTCTGTCTCGTGCCGTCGACCGTGCAGAGCTCGATCGTGTTCACCTCGACGGCCAAGGGCAACGTGCCGGGCGCCATCGTGTCGGCCTCGGCATCCAACCTGCTCGGCGTGGTGCTCACACCGCTGCTGGCCGCATGGTTGATGACGACCTCGGGCAGCGCGGCCGTGGATCCCGGCGCGATCGTCGACCTCTTCGCACAGATCCTCCTGCCGTTCGTCCTCGGCCAACTCTCGCGCCGGTGGACGGCGGACTGGCTCAAGAAGAACCACCCGTGGCTCAAGCAGGTCGACCGGGCCGTCATCGTGCTTGCCGTGTACTCAGCGTTCAGCAGGGGCCGCAACGAGGGCATGTGGCAGTTGGTCGGAGTCCTCGACCTCGTCGCCCTGGTGCTCGTGTGTGCCGCGATCCTCGCCCTCATGCTCGTCGTGTCTTACTCCACGGCCCGGGCCCTCGGCTTCCATCGCGAAGACCGCATCGCCATCCAGTTCTGCGGCACCAAGAAATCCCTGGCCACCGGCCTGCCCATGGCAGTCGTCCTCTTCGCGGGCCAACCCGTCGGCCTCATGGTGCTGCCGCTCATGGTGTTCCACCAGATCCAGTTGGTGGTGTGCGCGTGGCTGGCCGCGCGTTACTCCCGCTCTGCCCCTTGAGGATTCGCATCAGCGCAGATCTGCCACCAGGTCACCATCGCCGCTCCACTCGGGCCCCGGACAGGTGACAGCCTCCTGGAGGTGACGAGAGCCTGTCACGATGACAGGCTCTCGCTGCGTTCGGCGCGTTCTCGCCGCCGGACTCACCGACCCCTCTGCGCTCGCGTTCAGTGCTCGCGGCCCGAGCTGATCCACGTGGGGTCGTCGACGATGTTCCGGTCTCCCTGCACGAGGTCGACGATGCCGTCGAGCTCGGCGAGGGTCGCGTCGTCGAGGGTGACGTCGACCGAGCCGAGGTTCTCGCGCATGCGCTCGGCGCGCCGCGACCCCGGGATCGGGACGACGGGCAGCCCGAACCGCCGGCCCTGCGCGAACAGCCAGGCCAGGA
>DAMDJY010000040.1:17505-22742 GCA_032100225.1 Mobilicoccus sp. | reverse complement strand
CCGACCTGCACATCGCGACGCTCAACGACAAGGGCAAGATCGAGATGGAGCTGACGGTCGAGCGTGGCCGTGGCTACGTGTCGGCCAACCAGAACAAGGCCGGTGACGCCGAGATCGGCCGTATCCCGGTCGACTCGATCTACTCCCCGGTGCTCGCCGTGACCTACAAGGTCGAGGCGACCCGTGTCGAGCAGCGCACCGACTTCGACAAGCTCATCATCGACGTGGAGACCAAGAACTCCATGGCTCCGCGGGACGCGCTGGCTTCGGCCGGTAAGACCCTGGTCGAGCTGTTCGGTCTGGCGCGCGAGCTCAACGTCGAGGCCGAGGGTGTCGACATGGGCCCCTCGCCCACCGACGCTGCGCTGGCTGCCGATCTGGCCCTTCCGATCGAGGACCTCGACCTCACGGTTCGGTCCTACAACTGCCTCAAGCGCGAGGGCATCCACACCGTGGGTGAACTCGTGGGCCGCAGCGAGGCCGACCTGCTCGACATCCGCAACTTCGGTGCGAAGTCGATCGACGAGGTCAAGGCCAAACTGGTCGGCATGGGTCTGGCACTGAAGGACAGCCCGCCCGGGTTCGACCCCGGTGCCATCGCGGACCGTTACTACGAGGACGACGACAGCGCCTTCGCCGAGGACGAGCAGTACTGACCGATCCAGTGACTGGCCCGCCGGCGAAGGCTCGGCGGATCGGTCAGCTAAACCACAGGAGATCTCATGCCTACCCCCACCAAGGGACCCCGTCTCGGAGGCGGCGCAGCTCACGAGCGTCTGATGCTCGCGAACCTGGCGACGTCGCTCTTCGAGCACGGCCGTATCAAGACCACGGAGACGAAGGCTCGCCGCCTTCGCCCCATCGCCGAGCGTCTCATCACGTTCGCCAAGCGCGGTGACCTCCACGCACGTCGCAAGGTCATGACCACGATCCACAACAAGAGCGTCGTTCACGCGCTCTTCACGGAGATCGCCCCGGCCATGGCCGAGCGTCCGGGTGGCTACACCCGCATCACGAAGGTCGGCAACCGTAAGGGCGACAACGCCCCCATGGCTGTCATCGAGCTCGTTCGCGAGCCGTACTCGCCCAAGCAGGCCACGGTCAAGGAGGCGGAGGCCGCGACCAAGCGTTCCGCCGCCGACAGCACCGCTGCCGAGGAGACCGTGGTGGCGACCGATCAGGAGACCGCGGCTGTCGAGCCGGAGATCACCGAGGCCCCCGTGGCCGAGGGTCCCGCAGGCGCCGAGGTTCCGGCCGAGGACGAGGGTGTCGTCGAGGCTGACGCTGCTCCCGAGGCCGACACGAAGGCCTGATGTTGGCCCGTTCGACCTGCACGACTTCGACGGCGCGTCCCCGCTTGGGGGCGCGCCGTCGGCGTGTCTGCGGTACGTAGGTCACGTGGCGCATCCCACGAGGTGGGGCGGCGGGGGACATCGTCCCGTTGGCCTGCAGTCAGGTTAGGGCGGTGCCGATGAGCCTGTGGTGGGGTCTAAGCTGAGGCCGACGTGTTCGATGAGGTGAAGGAGTGCCGTCATGGCCGGGTGGCTTGCACCGCACGCAGCAGCTGCAGTAGCGGCTGCGACGTGTCTCGGGCTCTCCGTAGCCTCCGGCGGTGCCGCTGCGCCGATGCCGGCCCGCGACTCGGGAACGGCTGTGGCTGTCTCGGGTGCGGCCCCGCTGGCACCGTCGGCGACCGAGTCGCTGCCGTTCTCCGACCGCGAGGTCGCCAAGCTGCTCGGCAGCGCGCGCGACGACGTGAGCTTCTCGGTTCGTGACCGCACCACGGGGCAGACGTACACGTACAACGGCGACCTACGCAACAGCACCGGCAGCATCGTCAAGGTGCTCGTGCTGTTCACCTTGATCCGTGAGCGGCGCGAGGACGGCAAGTCCCTGAGCACCTCGCAGAAGCGACTCGCCGAGCGCATGATCCGCTTCAGCGACAACGACGCCACCACATCTCTGTTGCGCCAGGCCGGTGGCCGCTGGGCTCTGCAGAAGATGGCCAAGGACCTGGGGATGAGCCGCACCACGATGAGCGGCTCCTGGGGACGGAGCACGACCAGCGCTGCCGACCAGAGGCTGCTCATCGACAAGCTCGTCGACGGTACGCCGCATCTGTCCAAGAGCGACCGCGCGTACATCCTCGGTCTCATGGGGCGTGTCACGCCCGAGCAGCGGTGGGGCGTGGGCAAGGTGCCGGCTGGTAACTCCGTGGCGGTCAAGAACGGGTGGGTGCCGTTGTCGCCGCGGGGGTGGCGCGTCAACAGCATCGGCAGCGTCAAGGGCTCCGGCCGTGACTACACGCTGGCCATCCTCAGCTACGACAACGCGTCGATGAACGTCGGAGTCGAGCGCAACCGCAAGATCTCGGAATTGGTCTGGCGCAAACTCGGGCGCAACGCAGGTGCCGCCGGCTTCGCAGCGACCGGTTCCGGCGCGTCTCCGGCTGAGGTGCTGACCTGGATCAAGCCCGGGGCCGCCGTGCCGCCGCGTCCCCTCCTCTGAGCGTGCGGATCCGCCTCGACTTTGCTTACGACGGCAGCGACTTCTCGGGCTGGGCTGCCCAGCCCGGTCTCCGGACCGTCGAGGGCGAGCTGTCCTGCGCCCTGGGTCGGATTCTTCGGGCTGACCCTGCGCCCTCGCTGACGGTCGCGGGCCGCACGGATGCCGGGGTCCACGCGCGCGGTGCCGTTGCGCACCTCGATGTCGACCCAGATGCGTGGGAGTCGCTGCGTGGCCGATCAGACCTCCCCGCCGATGTCGCAGCACTTCGTCGGCTTCGGGGGGTCCTGCCGGCCGACATCATCGTCCGCCGGGCGAGTGCCGTCTCCGGGGAGTTCGACGCCAGGTTCTCGGCCGTGAGCCGTCGCTATTCCTACCGGATCTGTGACCAGCCGGAGTTGCTCGATCCGTTGCGTCGTCGTGACACGGTCACGGTGCGCCGACCTCTGGACGTCGAGGCCATGGGCGCGGCGGCCGCCTCACTCACCGGCCTCCGGGACTTCGCCGCCTTCTGCAAGCACCGCGAGGGAGCGACGACCGTGCGCACGCTCCTCGACTACTCGTGGCGACGCGAAGGCCACCTGCTCATCGGCACCGTCCTGGCCGATGCGTTCTGCCACTCGATGGTGCGGGCGCTGGTCGGTGGCGTCATCCCTGTGGGGGAGGGGCGCAAACCCGTGGAGTGGGCAGCGCAGGTGCTCGACGCGGGGGTTCGCGATGGGAGCGTCACGGTGATGCCCGCTCACGGACTGTGCCTCGAAGAGGTCGTCTACCCGCCCGAGTCCGAGTTCGCCGCCCGTGCCCGCACAGCCCGGGCCATTCGCACCCTGCCGGCCTCCGGACGCTGAACCGCCTCCGTGCTCTGAAGGGATGCGTTTCGAGGCCCCGAGCAGGGCCGGAAAAAACTTCTCGGACGATCGACTCAGACGGACGTCCGCTCCGTCGATGAGGGGGGTGCGCAGCGACGATCGGGGGATCGCCCGCAGCGGACACGGGAACGACAGGGACAAGGGGAGAACATCATGGGGAACGACCGAGAGAACATCATGGAGATCGAGCACGTGGCAGGCGTGGACACCGACACGAAGACGGTGCAACGGCACCGGGCACTCACCGAGCAGTTGCAGGTGCGTCGGGGGCTCGGACACGGGCCCCGCGCGAACTGGGACGTGCGCACGCACTGAGCTGGAGAACGACTGGGGTGCACGGGGAGAACGGCCATCCTCGGCAGATTCGGACGGTGATCCGGACTGTCCAGGGTGGCCGTTCGCGTGGGTTCAGGCGCGGGTCTGGCTGCCGGGAGGGTCCACGGGCAGGGGGCACGTGTAGAACGTCACCCGTTTGGCCTGTGGATTGCCGGCGCCGACGCGACGGTAGCGCTCGAACACGTCGGCCACCTCGGCGCGCAACGCGGCGAGTTGCTCGTCGGTGACGAGGAGGAGGTGATCGTCGAGACCGCAGGCCTCCTGCCAGGTGAGCGACCACTCGGGGGCGTCGGTCAGCCACGTCTGTGCTTTCTCGGTGAAGTGACCGATGTAGTCGCGGGCCAGCCAGTCGAGCGCGGCCTCGTCGTCCTCGGTGTCGCCGATGTCGAGCGTGCGGTCCTCCGAGGAGGCCTCCCAGACGCGGCGGCGACCGCTGCCTCCGGTGTCACGGACCAGCCCGACCTCCTCCAGTTTGCGCAGGTGGTAGCTGGTGGCGCCCGAGTTGGTGTCGAGGGCTGCAGCGAGGTCGGTGGCCGTGGCGGCGCCGACGGTTCGCAGCTCGGCGAGCAGCCGCGACCGGAGCGGATGGGCGAGGATGCGGAGGGCCGCCGGGTCTGCCGGGTAGGGGGTCGCCGTGGTCATCATGCCTCCGAAACGCGTGGTGAGATCGCTCCAGTATGCACAATTCCTTTGCAAAAAACGTTTGCACGCAGCTGTCGCGGGTCGCTTGATGGCCTATCGGTGCAGGTCAGGGCTGGTCGGACCGGATTTGGGGCCCGTATCGGCGCGTCGGTATCATGGGGAGTCGTTGTGCGCGTTCGGTATCAGCGGCCTCGACTCGACGCGGATCGTCACCGGTCCCCACTGCAGGCGCAGGCCACGCTTCGACACCGAACAAGCCGCCACGGCGCCCAGACGGCGCCAGGGCGACGCACACGAGGTTTCTATCTCCGACCAAGCAAGGCTGATAACCGTGCGTACCTACACCCCCAAGTCGGGCGAGATCGAGCGTAAGTGGCACGTCATCGATGCCACCGACGTCGTTCTCGGCCGCCTCGCGTCCCAGACTGCGCAGCTTCTGCGCGGCAAGCACAAGCCGACGTTCGCACCTCACGTCGACACCGGTGACTTCGTCATCATCATCAACGCCGACAAGGTTGCCCTCACCGGCTCCAAGCTTCTGCAGAAGAAGGCGTACCACCACTCCGGGTACCCGGGCGGCCTCCGCGCCACCTCGTACACCGAGCTCATGGCCAAGAACCCGGCTCGCGCTGTCGAAAAGGCCATCCGCGGCATGCTGCCCCACAACTCGCTGGCGCGTCAGCAGCTCAGCAAGCTCAAGGTCTACGCCGGCCCCACCCACCCGCACCAGGCCCAGCAGCCTGAGCCCTTCGAGATCTCGCAGGTCGCCCAGTAATCACTGGGTGATCGAATACGAGGAGAACCGTGACTGACATCACTCCCGACGTCGAGCTCGAGAACGACGAGCCGGCGCTGTCCAACTACACCTCCGAGTCGACGGACGCA
>DAMDJY010000040.1:0-17495 GCA_032100225.1 Mobilicoccus sp. | reverse complement strand
CGACGAGGCCGTTCGCCGCCCGTCGGCGTCCGCACCCGGCGCTGCCACCGGCCGTCGCAAGCAGGCCATCGCCCGCGTGCGCATCGTCCCCGGCACCGGCACCTGGAAGATCAACGGCCGCACCCTTGAGGACTACTTCCCCAACAAGGTGCACCAGCAGATCGTCAACGAGCCCCTCAAGATTCTTGAACTCGACGGCTCCTACGACGTGCTCGTCCGCGTGCACGGCGGTGGCCCCTCCGGCCAGGCCGGCGCCGTTCGACTCGGCATCGCCCGCTCGCTCAACGGCATCGACGAGGAGCTGAACCGTCCCGCACTCAAGAAGGCCGGCTTCCTCACCCGAGACGCCCGCGTTCCCGAGCGCAAGAAGGCCGGTCTCAAGAAGGCCCGCAAGGCGCCTCAGTACTCCAAGCGCTGATTTTTCTCGCTTCGCGAGTTCTTGGGAGCTTGGCTCCACAAGCGCTGATCTTGTTGCTCGCTTCGCGAGCGCGCCACCGAGCTTGGCTCCACAAGCGCTGATTCTTCTCGCTTCGCGAGTTCTTCGGAGCTTGGCGCCAACAGCGCTACGCACGACGCCAACCCCCGTACATCTCGGTGTATGGGGGTTTCGGCGTCGAGGGGCAGGTGCGACACGGAATCGGTCACCTGCCTACCCCGGCCGCCAGGACGAGGCACCCTGGTATTCAGCACTTCTCCATTGATCGAAAGGAGCCATCGACATGGCTCGTCTGTTCGGCACCGACGGTGTGCGAGGTCTCGCCAACCGGGATCTGACCGCAGAACTCGCCGTCGACCTCTCCGTCGCGGCGGCTCACGTGTTGCGTTCCGAAGGGGAGTTTCTCGGGCATCGCCCCCGTGCGATCATCGGCCGCGACCCGCGCGCCTCCGGTGAGTTCCTCGGCGCGGCGACGACGGCCGGTCTCGCGTCGGTCGGTGTCGACGTCTATGACGCCGGCGTGCTGCCCACCCCCGCCATCGCCTTCCTCGTCGCCGACTACGGCGTCGACCTGGGCGCCATGCTGTCCGCATCGCACAACGCGATGCCCGACAATGGCATCAAGTTCTTCGCCCGCGGCGGGCACAAGCTCGACGACGTGGTCGAAGACGAGATCGAAGAGCGTCTCGGCGCCGACTGGGACCGCCCCACGGGTGACCAGGTCGGCCGGGTGCGTCCCCTCACCGATGGTGCGGAGCGGTACATCGCGCACCTCATTTCGGCCTTGCCCAACCGTCTCGACGGTCTGCACGTCGTCATCGACACCGCCCACGGTGCCGCCAGCGAGGTGGCGCCCGAGGCGTTCCGCCGCGCCGGCGCCAAGGTGACGCAGATCGGTGGCGAGCCGGACGGTCTCAACATCAACGAGGGCTACGGCTCCACCCACCTCGACAAGGTGCAGGCCGCCGTCGTCGAGCACGGCGCCGACCTCGGCATCGCTGTCGACGGTGACGCAGACCGCTGCCTCGCGGTGGACGCGAGCGGGCTCGTGGTCGACGGCGACAAGATCATGACGATCCTCGCGCTCGCCATGAAGGACCGAGGACAGCTCGTCGACGACACCGTCGTGGTCACCGTGATGAGCAACCTGGGCATGCTGCAGGGACTCGAGCGGGCGGGTCTGAAGTACATCCAGACCGCAGTCGGCGACCGCTACGTGCTCGAAGAGATGAAGAAGGGTGGATACACCCTCGGCGGTGAGCAGTCGGGGCACGTCATCATGTCCGCCCACGGCACCACCGGCGACGGCACCCTCACCGGCCTCATGCTGGCGGCTCGAGTGGTCGAGAGTGGCCGCACGCTCGCCGAGTTGGGTGAGGTCATGACCCAGTTGCCGCAGGAGCTCATCAACGTCAAGGGCGTGGACAAGAACGGCGCCGACACCGACGAGGGTGTTCAGGCCGCGGTCAAGGAGGTCGAGGCCGAACTGGGCACGTCCGGTCGGGTGCTGCTGCGCAAGTCCGGCACCGAGCCGCTCGTGCGCGTCATGGTCGAGGCCGACACGACCAAGCGTGCTCACGAGTACGCCGAGCGTCTTGCCGGCGTCGTCAAGGAGCGTCTGGCGCTCTGATGCACCCCGGTGGCGGGTCGCACCTGTGATACGCCCTGAGAAGTCCGGAGGCCCCACGCGTTGCGCGTGGGGCCTCCGGTCGTCTGTCGGTCACGTCTTGAGTGACGGGTTCAAGTCCCGTCACTCAGGCGGGTGTCTCTCCGATGTCGCCGATCGCCTCGACCAGGCTGGCCTGGCCGTCGGCGAGAGCGTAGGTGAGGCCGACGATGGCGAGACGCCCCTCCTCGACGGTAGTGTGCACGATCTGCGACCGCTCGTGGATGAGGTGGATCGTCTGGCGGACGTGCTCGGCTTCGACCTCGTCGGTGCCGGTCTTTCCGGCGCGGTCGGCGGCGATGACGCTGGGGGAGACCCGCTCCACGATGTCGCGGATGTACCCCGGGGGCATGGTGGCGTCCTTGTAGTGCGCGATGGCGGCCTTGACCGCCCCGCAGGAGTCGTGTCCGAGAACGACGATCAAGGGCACCTCGAGCACGTGGGTCGCGAATTCCAGTGACCCCAGTACGCCTTCGCTGACGACGTGCCCGGCGGTGCGGACCACGAAGAGGTCGCCGAGTCCCTGGTCGAAGATGACCTCGGCAGCGACCCGGGAGTCACCGCAGCCGAAGAACGTCGCGAACGGTGCCTGGCCGGCAGCCAGTTCGCCGCGGCGGTCTGCGCCCTGGTTGGGGTGCAGGGGGGTGCCTGCGACGAAGCGGGAGTTTCCCTCCTTGAGCAGGGCCCAGGCCCCGGCAGGAGTGGTCGGGTGCCCGCTCTCCTGCGCCGTCGTCACTTGTCCCCGCTCGGGGCCTCGGCGCCGTCGACCGGGCCCGCGTCGACGTCCTTCTGCGGCTCGGCGATGCCGGGGCGCTTCTCGATCGTCATCGCGACGGCCTTGGGGCCGACGGTGGCGAAGAAGTCATTGCCCTTGTCGTCGACGACGATGAAGGCGGGGAAGTCCTCGACCTCGATCTTCCAGACGGCCTCCATGCCGAGCTCGGGGTACTCCAGGACCTCGACCTTCTTGATGCAGTCCTGTGCGAGCCGGGCGGCGGGGCCGCCGATGGAGCCGAGGTAGAACCCACCGTGCTTGGCGCACGCGTCGGTGACCTGCTTCGACCGGTTGCCCTTGGCGAGCATGACCATGGAGCCGCCCGCGGCCTGGAACTCGTCGACGTAGGAGTCCATGCGTCCGGCCGTGGTGGGGCCGAACGAGCCGGACGCCATGCCCTCGGGGGTCTTGGCCGGGCCGGCGTAGTAGACCGGGTGGTCCTTGAGGTACTGCGGCATGCCCTCACCGGATTCGAGGCGCTCGCGGATCTTGGCGTGGGCGATGTCGCGGGCCACCACGAGCGTGCCGGTCAGGGAGACGCGGGTCTTGATCGGGTGCTTGGTGAGCTCGGCGCGGATCTCGTCCATCGGCTTGCTGAGGTCGATCTTGACGACCGCACCCGCGCCCGTGGAGCCGGCGCCGACGGCCTCGCCGTCGAGCTGCTCGGGCAGCGTCTCGGGGAGGTACTGGCCGGGCTCGAATTCGAGCTGCTCGATGAACACGCCGTCCTTGGTGATCTTGCCGAGGCACTGGCGGTCGGCCGAGCAGGAGACGGCGATCGCGACGGGCAGCGACGCGCCGTGGCGGGGAAGGCGGATGACGCGCACGTCGTGGCAGAAGTACTTGCCACCGAACTGCGCGCCGATGCCGAGCTCGCGGGTGATCTGGAGGATCTTCTCCTCCCACTCGACGTCGCGGAAGCCGTGACCAGTGGCGGCGTCGCCGTGGGTGGGCAGCGAGTCGAGGTACTTGGCCGAGGCGTACTTGGCCGTCTTGAGCGCGAACTCGGCGCTCGTGCCACCGATGACGACCGCCAGGTGGTAGGGCGGGCAGGCCGCCGTGCCGAGGGAGGCGATCTTCTCGCGCAGGTACTCCGGCAGCGCCTTCTCGTTGAGGATCGCCTTGGTCTCCTGGAACAGGTAGCTCTTGTTGGCCGAGCCGCCACCCTTGGCCATGAAGAGGAACTTGTACGTCGTCTCGTGGCCCGGGAGGGTGTCGGCGTACAGCTCGATCTGCGCGGGCAGGTTGTTGCCGGTGTTCTTCTCTTCGAACATGCTGATGGGCGCGTTCTGGGAGTAGCGCAGGTTGAGGGTGGTGTAGGCGTTGAAGACGCCGCGCGCCAAGGGCTGCTCGTCGACGCCTTCGGTGATGACGTGCTGGCCGCGCTTGCCCATGACGATGGCGGTGCCCGTGTCCTGGCACATCGGCAGGATGCCGCCGGCGGAGATGTTGGCGTTCTTGAGCAGATCGAGCGCGACGAACTTGTCGTTGTCGCTCGCCTCGGGGTCGTCCATGATCTTCTTCAACTGGCCCAGGTGTGCGGGGCGCAGGTAGTGCGCGATGTCGTGCATCGCAGTCTCGGCCAGCAGGGTGAGCGCGTCGGGCGCGACCTTGAGAAACTCGCGTCCGTCGGGGCCGGTCACGACCTCGACGCCCTCGGTGCTCAACTGGCGGTACGGCGTGGGGTCGTCGCCCAGGGGGAGCAGGTCCTCGTATGCGAACTCGGCCATCGGTCTGCAGCTCCTTCGTGTCACGACGCGGCGTGTCGGGAGGCGGCGACGCCGGTGCGCAAAGATTCGGTGCCTCCAGCGTAGTTCGTGGGGTGTCGACACGGGCGCGAGGGGCGAAACAGTGCTAGACAACGAGTGGATTGTCGGTGAACGCAGGGAGCCGCGCATGGCTAACGGGCCGGCATGTCCGACCAGACAAAGGAGTCAAGGTGCCCAGACCAAGGACGACCCGGGCGACAGTGGCATTGCTCGCCCTCGCCATGGCCGGGACCGTCGGCCTGTCGGCCTGCGGGTCCTCCGGCGGCGATGCCGGAGCCAGTAACCAGGTGACCTGGTACATCAACCCCGACTCGGGCGGTAACGACCCGGGCAAGAAGGGCCAGGCGCACCTGGCCAAGGTGTGTTCGGACGCGTCCAACGGCGCGTACACGATCACCACCCAGGTGCTGCCCAACAGTGCGAGTGATCAGCGTCAGCAGTTGCTGCGGCGTCTTGCCGCCGGCGACGAGGGCGTCGACATCATGAGCATGGACCCGGTGTTCGTCGCCGAGTTCGCCGAGGCGGGCTTCCTCGCCGACGTGCCGGCCGACAAGCAGGAGGTCCTGCAGGAGGACGCGGTCGAGCCGATCGTGAAATCCGCGATGTGGAAGGACAAGATGGTCGCCGCCCCGATGTGGGCGAACACCCAGGTCCTCTGGTACCGCAAGTCCATGGCCAAGGAGGCCGGGCTCCACATGGACAAGCCGGTCACGTGGGACCAGCTCATCGAGGCGGCCACGAAGCTCAAGTCGACGATCGGCGTCCAGGCCAAGCCGTACGAGGGCTACACCGTGTGGATCAACGCGCTCATCGAGTCCGGCGGGGGCCACATCATCCAGAACGAGGGCGCCTCGGCCGACGACATGAAGCTCGGGCTCGACACCCCTCAGGGCAAGAAGGCCGCCCAGATCATCGGCGACATCGCACGCGGGGGGCTCGGTGGCCCGGCCATGGGCTCCTCGGACGAGACCGCCGCGCTCGACGGGTTCGCCGGCGGCGGGGCCTTCCTCGTCAACTGGCCGTACACGTGGTCCGCGCTCCCCGAGAAGGGCACCGACCTCAACGACATCGGCTTCGCGCGCTACCCCCAGGTGGAGGCCGGGAAGGAGTCCCGCCCGCCGCTCGGTGGCATCGAGCTCGGCGTCAACTCCGCGAGCACGAACAAGGACGCGGCCTGGGAGGCCATCCAGTGCATCACCAGCCAGGAGAATCAGAAGGCCTACATGCTCGGGACCGGTAACCCCGCGGCCCGCAAGAAGGTCTACGACGACCCGGAGATCCAGAAGGCGTTCCCCATGGCGACGCTCATCCGCGAATCTCTGGACGCCGGTGGGGCCCGCCCGTCCTCGCAGTACTACGGCGACATCTCCACCGCCCTCTACAAGCAGTTCAGCCCGCCCGACTCCGTGGGCGAGGGCACGCCGGCCGCCGCGGCCGACTTCATCCTCAAGGTCCTGAAGGGGGAGGCACTGCTGTGAGCTCCGTCGCCACCACCGCACCCGCGGGCCAGCCGCGGGAGACCGACAGACGCGGTAAGCCCGCGATCTCCGACCGCGCTCGCGGCGAACGCGCCCTCGGCTGGAAGCTCGCCGGGCCCGCGTTCGTCATCATGCTGCTCGTCACGGCCTACCCCATCCTCCAGGCCATCTGGAACAGCTTCTTCAGCTACCGGCTCACCGACCCCGCCGCGCGCAAGCTCGTCGGGTTCGGCAACTACGCGACGATCCTGTCGGACTCCCTGTTCTGGCTCGCCGTGGGGAACACGCTGTTCATCACCGTCGTCACGGTCGTCATCGAACTCATCATCGGTTTCGCCCTCGCGATGCTCATGAACCGCGTCGTGTGGCCACGCAAGGCGCTGCGCACGATCGTGCTCATCCCCTACTCCATCATCACGGTCGTCTCCGCGTTCGCGTGGTTCTACGGATTCCAGGTGAGCACCGGGTTCATCAACCACTGGCTGAACGCGATCACCGTCGGAACCTTCCCGCTCGACTTCAACTGGTTCGGCCACTGGTGGAGCGCGATGTTCGTCATCTGCGCCTCGGAGATCTGGAAGACGACGCCGTTCATGTCGCTCCTGCTGCTCTCCGGTCTCGCGCAGATCGACGGGGCGATGGAGGAGGCCGCCAAGGTCGACGGCGCCACCTTCTGGCAGCGCATGTTCAGGGTGATCCTGCCGAACATGAAGGCGGCGATCATGGTCGCCGTGCTCTTCCGCACCCTCGATGCGTTCCGGATCTTCGACAACGTGTTCATCATGACCCAGGGCGCACAGGGGACGACGACGTTCTCCCTGCTCGCCTACGACCAGACCATCAACCGCGTCGAGATCGGCATGGGTTCGGCCATCTCGGTGCTGCTGTTCCTGTCGGTCCTCCTCATCGCCGCGATCTTCGTGCGCGGGTTCAAGGTCGACCTCACCGGTGGAAGGGGCTGAGCGCGATGGCCAGTACTTCGAAGAACTCCTCGACCACGCTCCTGGGGATCGCCTCCCTGTTCGTCATCCTCTTCACGATGATCCCGCTGCTGTGGATCTTCTCCCTGTCGATCAAGAGCCCGGCGGCGCAGGCGACCCCCGAGCTCAACACCTTCGGCAACTTCTTCCCGAAACCGTCGGAGATGTCGTTCGACAACTACCGGCTCATCCTCACCGGTGGGGCGAGCGAGCTGTTCATCCCGGCCCTCATCAACTCACTCGTCGTCTGCCTGGTCGCCACGCTCATCTCGGTGATCCTCGCGACGTTCTGCGCCTACGCCATCGCCCGCCTGAACTTCCCGGGCAAGAAGGTCATCCTCGTCACCGCGCTCGCGGTGTCGTTCTTCCCCGTCATCTCCCTCGTCACCCCGCTGTTCGACGTGTGGAGCAAGATCGGGCTGTTCGACACCCAGATCGGCCTCATCATCCCCTACCTCTCCCTCACCCTTCCGTTGGCCATCTGGACGCTCTCGGCGTTCTTCCAACAGATCCCCTGGGAGATGGAGCAGGCGGCCCAGGTCGACGGCGCGACGAGCTGGCAGGCCTTCCGCAAGGTCATCGTGCCGCTCGCGAGCCCGGGCGTGTTCACCACGGCGATCATCACGTTCTTCACGGCGTGGAACGACTTCGTCTTCGCGATCTCCCTCACCAGTGACAGGGCGCGCACCGTGCCGGCCGCGCTCGCGTTCTTCACCGGCGCCTCGCAGTTCGAGCAGCCCTTCGGGGCGATCTCCGCGGCGGCCGTCATCGTGACGATCCCGGTCGTCATCCTCGTGCTGCTCTTCCAGCAGCGCATCGTGTCCGGCCTCACCTCGGGTGCGGTCAAGGGCTGACGCCCTGGCCCCCAGCTTCGTCAAGGAGTCACCACTCTCATGTCCCAGATTCAGCTCAACAACATCGTCAAGAAGTACGGTGACGGCTTTCCCGCGGTGAACGACGTCAGCCTCGACATCGCCGACGGCGAGTTCATGATCTTCGTGGGCCCGTCCGGTTGCGGTAAGTCGACGCTGCTGCGGATGATCGTCGGCTTGGAGGACATCACCTCCGGCGACATGCTCATCGACGGAAAGCGTGTCAACGACCTGGCGCCGCGCGACCGCAATCTCGCGATGGTGTTCCAGAACTACGCCCTGTACCCGCACCTCACGGTGTTCGAGAACATCGCGTTCCCGCTTCGCCTGGAGAAGGGCAAGCACAGCGACGCGGAGATCCGCAGCAAGGTCGAGGCCGCCTCCATGATGCTCGAGCTCGACGAGCACCTGGAGCGCAAGCCGGGAAACCTCTCCGGTGGTCAGCGTCAGCGTGTGGCCATGGGCCGCGCAATCGTTCGCGACGCGGACGCGTTCCTCTTCGACGAGCCGCTGTCGAACCTCGACGCCAAGCTCCGTGGCCAGATGCGTACGGAGATCGCCCGTATGCAGCGCCGCATGGGCATGACGACGGTCTATGTCACCCACGACCAGACCGAGGCCATGACCCTCGGCGACCGCGTGTCGGTGCTCAAGAAGGGTGTGCTGCAGCAGTGCGCGAGCCCGCGTGAGCTGTACGAACAGCCCATCAACCTGTTCGTCGCCGGCTTTATTGGCACCCCGCCGATGAACTTCCTGCCGGCCCGTGTCGAGGGCAACTCGCTGCGCCTGCCGTTCGTGAGCGTCCCGATCTCGGGTGAGCTCGCGGCGAAGGTCGCCGGCAAGGACCTCGTCATCGTCGGTATCCGTCCGGAGTACATCAAGGACGCCCGCCTCGGCGACACCCAGGCTCAGGGTGCCATCACGTTCCACGCCGACGTCGATCAGACGGAATGGCTGGGCAACGAGCAGTACGCCTACATTCCGTACGAGGCGGACGCGGCCGTGCAGGCTCGCCTCGACGAGCTCGACCGTGAGCTCGACGGTGAGGGCATGCGCACGCAGATGATCGTCAACCTCGACGGTCGTTCGCGCATCCGTGAGGGCGAGGAGGCCGAGCTGTACTTCGACCCGTCGCTCATGCACGTGTTCGACCCCGAGACGGGCGAGAACTTCACCCGCGACGAGGAGCGGGCCGCCGAGATTGCGCGTCAGTCCGAAGAGGACCGCAAACGTGGCCTCGAGCGTGCACGTCAGCGTGAGCTGGCGGGATCCGTCACCCGCGGTGACGGCGACCAGGGTGCTCGCCCCCAGGCTCCCCAGCAGGGCGGCGGCGCCACCCGCGCCTGATCCACCCGCCACGACGAACGGGACTCACCGCCATCTCGGCGGGTCCCGTTTGTCGTCTCCGGGACCCCCAAGCCCCGACATGGCAGATGGGATGGCAGCGAAAGGCGTGTTCCAGCACGGTCTGGGCTGCCTTCCCATCTGCCATGTCGGGCTCGCCGCCGGATTCGGAGACCTCGGCGCCCTCGGCGGACTCTCACGCCGATTTCCTGAGCCCCGAGCCTGGAGATGGCAGATGGGATGGCGGCGAAAGGCGTGTTCCAGCACGGTCTGGGCTGCCATCCCGTCTGCCATGTCCGGCCCGCCACCCGCAACGGAGCTTGACCTTGTCACGATGGCAAAGTCTCCACTGGGAGCAGGAGGTGGTTCCCATGCCCACCATCGACGCCACAGACTCGACATCCTCGACGGACCCTCACGCACGCATGCTCGCCGCCCTCGGTGCCGAGGACACGTCGACGCGGCTCCGGGCAGCGCTCGCGGCGGGGACGAACCCGGACCCCGCCCACCTGGAGGCCCTCGTCGAGCGGTGTGCCGTGGAGCCCGACTTCTTCGTCCGCGACATGCTGTCCTGGGCGCTGCTCCGGCTGCCGCGGGAGCTCACGCTGCCCCGGATCCGGGTCGAGCTGACGTCCACACGAACCCAGGCGCGCAGCCAGGCGATTCATACGCTCTCGAAGATCGCCGAGCCCGGCACGTGGGCCTGGCTCACCGACGACCTGCTGCACGACACTCACGACGAGATCGCGCGCACGGCGTGGCGGACAGCGGTCGTCCTCGTCCCCGATGACGAGAGGGCGGCGCTGGCGCAGGAGCTGGCGCGGGAACTCGGGCGGGGAGACCGCGAGGTCCGATTGAGCCTCAGCCGCTGCCTGGTCGACCTCGGTCATGCAGCCGCGCTTGCCCTCGACCGGGCCGCACACCATCCGAATCCAGACGTGACCCTGCACGCTCGCGCGACCGTGCTGCTCGGACAGCAGCCGGAGACAGGGTTCGATGCGGCCGTCGAGGAAGCGAAGCGCGGGGTGACGCTCGGACCGGAGTCCGCCGCGGGTGATGCCCTCGAGGCCGCCGGGAGCATCGGGCCGATCGAGGGTGAGGGAGGGGCGCAGCCAGGATGCTGATCGGCGAGGTCGCGCGCAGCTGCGGGGTGAGCGCACGGATGCTGCGGCACTACGACGCCCTCGGGTTGGTGCGGCCGATCGGGCGCACGAGTGGTGGGTATCGCGAGTACTCCGACGACGACATCCGCCGGCTCTTCCACGTCGAGTGCCTGCGGATGCTCGGTCTTCCGCTGGGGCAGATCGGCCGGGCGCTCGACGACCCGACCGCCGCGCCGTCGGATCTGGTCGGTGATCTCATCCTTGCCACCGAGAGGCGCCTCGAGCAGGAGCGGGCGTTGCTGGCACGACTGCGCGCGATCGACGCCTCGGGGTCGGACGGGTGGGGGGACGTGCTGCGTGTCATCGAGCTCATGCGAGGACTCGGCGCCGTCAGCCCTGCGACACGGCAACGGACCGTCCTGGCGTACTCCGACCGGGCGGCACCGGCCGCGCTGCTGGTCGAGGTGCTCCTGACGGAGACAGACCCGAACGTCGCCGGGGCCCTGCGCTGGTCACTCGCACGGGCAGGCGACGAGGGCGTCGCGGCGCTGACCGACGCCCTGGCGTCAACCGATGCGGACATCCGCCGTCGTGCCGTGCGGGCGTTGGCCGAGCTGCCCGAGAGCCCAGTGGTGGACCCTTCCCTCATGGATGCTCTGGGGGACGACGACGCAGACGTACGGGGGCATGCCGCCGTGACCCTGGCACGCCGGGGAGTCACGGAGGCCTGGCCCACGCTCGTCGACATGCTGGTCGGAGGGTGCCGCGACGTGGAGGCCGACGAGGCCCTGCGTGCGTTGTCAGGGATTCCCGGCGTGGCCGAGCAGATCACCGGCGCCCTCGCCGAGGAACTTGCCGAGCCCGCCGCCGATACGGCCACCCCGATCCGGCTGGCCCAGGCGCTGCGGGAGCTCGACACCCCCACGGCGCGTGGCGTCCTGCGCGGTCTGGCCAACGATCCCGACCGGGCCGTCGCGCGTGTGGCCTCGGCCTTCGTGTCCGGGACCCGATAGACCGCGACATGGCAGATGGGATGGCAGCCCAGGTCGTGCTGGGGCACGCCTTTCGCTGCCATCCCATCTGCCATGTCGGCCTCGACGCCCGCGCCGGGGGGCGACTGACCTCGGGCGGGCCGGCCGTCACACCGGAGCCTCGGGCTGCGTCAAGTGGGTGGAAGGACCCGACGAGAGGAACCGACATGCCCAGGATCGACATGCGCAGGAACCACAAGCTCGGCATGGCCGCCGTGCTGGGGTTGGAGGGCTACAGCCGCACTCATCTGCCCCGACGGCTGTACGAGCTGGTCAAACTGCGGGCCTCGCAGATCAATCAGTGCCACTACTGCATCGACATGCACGAGAAGGCCCTCGTCAAGGACGGCGAGAGCGCCGAGCGCATCGTCGCCGCGGGCACCGGCGCCCTTCCGCATCCGCTGCTGGACTCCCGCGAGAACGCCGCCCTCGTCCTGACGGAGCACGTGACCAGGATCGATCCGGTCGCCGGCGTGGAGGACGAGGTGTGGGAGGAGGCGGCCCGTCACTTCGACGAGGTCGAACTCGGCAACCTCGTTCTGGGGATCGCCACGATCAACGTCTTCAACCGCGTCAACATCGCGATCAGACTCGAGGCATGACGACCGTCGACCGCCACGCCCGCCTGTGGGAGGCCGAACGGCCCCGGTTGACCGGGCTGGCGTACCGCATCCTCGGCAGTTGGCACGACGCGGAGGATGTCGTCGCCACGGCCTGGGCGCGGCTCGCCGGGCAGGGGGACCTCGATCGCCCGGAGGCCTGGCTCACGACCGTGGTGACCCGACTGTCGATCGACGCCTCCCGCCGGGCACGCTCGCGGCGTGAGACCTACGTGGGGGAGTGGCTGCCCGAACCCGTCGCCACCGGCCTGCTACCGGAGGATGCAGCCGTGGCGGGCTCGCTCCTCGGCCTGGGAATGCTGCGGCTCATGGATCGCCTCGACCCCGTGGATCGGGCGATTTTCGTGCTGCGGGAGGCGTTCGACGTGCCGTACGACGAGATCGGCGAGTGCGTCGACCGCTCACCCGCCGCCTGCCGACAGGTGGTCCGGCGGGCCCGGGTGAAGCTGCGGCTCGACCCCGACGACACGACGCTGCCGACACCAGACGATTCCGTGGACCGGCGGCTGCTCACGGCGCTGGTGAACGCCGTGACGTCCGGCGAGGTCGCGGCCGTGGTGCGCCTCGTCTCGGAGGACTGCGTGCTGTGGGCCGACGGGGCCGGCCGGGTTCCGGCCGCCCGTCGCCCACTCGTCGGCGCCGAGCGTGTAGCGAGGTTCCTCGTGGGCATCGCCCGCCTCCTCGGCAGCGTGGAGGAACGGCACGTCAACGGCGTTCCGGGTCTGTTGTTCCGTGCCGAGCACGGCAGCTACCTGTACATCGCCGAACACGACGGCACCCGGATCACCGGGATCCAGGTGCAGGCCAATCCGGACAAGCTCACGGCGTCGGGTGGTGATTCGGGCTCGTGGACGGAGGCGGGGATGAGCGGATGACACCGCGCCTGGTCGCCGGTTGAGCGGGCCGCGTCGCGTCCTGGCGCGGGGTCGGCCCGCCGGACCGGGTTGCGTAGTCCCCTCACACTGGCGGGGAGTGGCCCACTCTTGCCTGCTCGGCGCAGGTCGGGTGTGTCCACACCCACCCCGGGCGAGCGCGTCCGTGCGCTGGTCTGCCGCCCGGCCCAGCTCCGAGGCGGTGATGGGTTCGCCCAGCGGTCCGCCCTACGGGGGTATCGCCGATCACGGGCGTTCCAGCACGGGCAGTACCAAGGTGGAGCCCCGCGGCCGACGACGCCCTCGGTGGGCAGCCCGTCTCGCACACCTCTCTACCGTCTCGGTGCGCGACACGCTGATTTCGATGACGTCATCGATGACCTCATCGAAACGGGGGTTGTGACCGCGAGGTGGATGACGTCATCGATGACGTCATCCACCTCGCCGTCGATGTTGGAATCTCCTCGGGATGCGGGGCGTGCAGGAGTCAGCGGATCGCGGTGACGGCGCGCGCGGTGCGGGTGCGACCGGACTCGTCCTTCACGACGACGCGGTACTCCATACGCGTGCCCTTGCGCAGGGACGACGTGTCGTGGAACACCTGGTAGGGGGCGTTGTCGTCGGTGCCGAGCAGCGTCCACGTCGGTTGGCCGGCGCGGCGGGCGTAGAACGTGGCCTGCACGAACCGGTTGTTCGACACGTTCGCAGCGACCCGCATGCGCCCGTCGCTCGTCATCGGCCAGGTCGTGGCCATCCGGACCGCCGGAGCCGTGCGACCCCGGTCGACCTTGGTGGCGGCGCGGTGCACCATCGCCGACAGCGGCGGCACGGTCACCGTCACCTTGCCGGCCGCGTTCGACCGCACCGTGTCCGAAGATCCGTACACCGGCTCGAACCGGTCACGCGCGTTGTACGTCTGGACGGTGACCTTCTTGGCCGTCGTCGCGTTGTTGACCAGCACCACATACTCCCGCTGATCCGCACCGACCCGCGAGACCGCGAACACGCCGGCCGCCTTGGGCGCCAGGCGGTTGATCTGCGCACCGTCCGCGAGCGCGGGGTGCTTCTCCCGCAGTGCCGACAGGTCGGCGATCTGACGGTAGAGGCGGGAGGACGGGTCGAAGCGGTCCTTGACCGCGGCCGGGCCGAGGAGCGTCGGCTCCTTCGCGTACAGCTCCGTCTTCGTGGCGAACATGTCGTGCCGGGCGGCCTGGTCGTTGCCGGTGCCGATGAAGCCCTGCTCGTCGCCGTAGTAGACGACCGGCTGGCCGCGCGTGAGGAACATCAGCGCGTTGGCGAGCTCGACCCGCTCGAGCAACTGGGGGTTGTCGAACTTCGTCTCGCCCTGGTTGAGCAGGAACGGCAGCCGGCCCATGTCGTGGTTGCCGGTGAACGTCGGCAGGGAGTACGCGTTCGAGTCGGCGTCGGTGTAGAGATCGTCGTTGCGGTAGAAGCCCGCCAGCGACGACGGGGCGCCACCGGCGACGAAGTCCTGCGCCGCCTTCTGAAAACCGAAGTCGAGGGCGGCGGGCAGGCTGCCGCGCGTCGAGTAACGGCTCATCTCCAGCGGATCGGGGTCGGCGACCTCACCGAACATGAAGAAGTCGTCGTTGCCCTTGGCTGCGGCGTGCTCGAGCATGCGGGGTGAGAACTGCTGCCAGAACTCGAGATTGACGTGCCGGGTGGTGTCGATGCGGAACCCGTCGATGCCGAGGTCGACCCACGCCTCGTAGATGTCGCCCATGCCGTCCACGACCTCGGGTCGCTCCGTGAAGAGGTCGTCGAGCCCGAAGAAGTCGCCGTAGAGGGAGTTCTCGCCCTCGAAGGTCGTGTCGCCGCGGTTGTGGTACATGCTCGGGTCGTTGAGCCAGGCAGGGACCTTGACGGTGCTGTCGGCCTTCGTCGCGAACATCGGGGTCAGGGGAAACGACGTGGCCGGGTCGAGCTTGGGAAAGACGCTGGTACCCGCGTAATCGCGGTCGTCGAAGACCCGTCCGGAGGCATCGCGGTACGGTTCCGCCGACTTGGGCACGTAGCCGTAGGTGTTCTCCTTGTACTTGATGACGTCTGCCGTGTGGTTGGTGATGATGTCGAAGTAGACCTTCATCCCCTTGGCGTGGGCCGCGTCGATAAGGGTCTTCATCTCGGCGTTGCTGCCGAAGTGCGGGTCGATCTGCGTGAAGTCAGTGACCCAGTAGCCGTGGTATCCGGCGCTCTCGTCGCCGGCGGGGCCCTGGACGGGCCGGTTCTTGAACGACGGCGTCAGCCAGATCGCCGTGGTTCCCATGCCCTGGATGTAGTCGAGCTTCTGCGTGAGCCCGGCGAGGTCACCGCCGTGGAAGAAGCCCTTGTGGGTGGGGTCGTACCCGCTCTTCAAGCGACCACCGGCGATGCCGCCGGTGTCGTTGCTCGGGTCGCCGTTGGCGAACCGGTCGGCCATGACGAAGTAGAACCGCTCACGCGTGGGTGCCTCCCGCAGCGAGTCCCGCGGCGTGGGCTGCACGCCTGCGACCACCTGACCGGTCGGCTTCACCTTCGGGTGTTCGACAGCACCCGCAGGAGCTCCCACCATGACCGGCGCCAACAACGCCACCGCTGACGCGACCGACGTCCCTACCAACACACTTCGACGAGATTTCACAACAGCTCCTTTGCTGCAGTAGGCAATTCGCCGCGAGCCTACATCTGCGGCGGGGCTCAGAGGCTTATCGGCGGCACACTGCTGACATGAGCAACGGTGCGGATCACCTGTCCCCGTCCGGTCGTGGATGTGTTGAGGCCGGCAACCGTGTCGTCCTGGCGGGCGGCTCGGGCGCGTTGGGGACGGCTTTGGCCGACGACCTGGCCTCCAGAGGAGTCGAAGTCGTCGTGCTCACGCGTCGTCCTGCGTCGGACGCGCGCCACCGTCAGGTGCAGTGGGACGGGCGCAGCGTCGGCCCCTGGGCGGCCGAACTCGACGGATGCGCAGGCGTGGTCAACCTCGCCGGCCGCTTGGTCGATGCCCGCCCGAGTGCCGCGAACATCGCAGACCTGCGGGAATCACGAGTGCAGGCGACGCGGGCCCTCGTCCTCGCGTCGGAGGGGTTGAGGCGGCCCGTACCGCGGTGGCTGCAGGCGTCGACGACGGCGATCCGGTAGGCGGGTGTTCGGACGGGCCACCGGGACCCGACCCGAGCCGCTGTCGAACATGCGCCAGAATGGCCCCCATGACCACGCCTCACACGCCGCACGATGCCCTCGACGACACGGTGGACGGCACCACGGTGGGTGACGGCGCGGGAAGTGGCAGCACAGTGGCGGACGCCGCGGCCGGTGACGCAGCAGACGCGGGGGCTCGTCCTCAGCCTCGTTCGCGGATGCGTGGCAGCTGGCGCAGCCTCGTGCTGTCGATGTTGGCGGTGGGGCTGGTCGTGCTCGTGCTGTGGTCGATCGTGCCGAGGCCCGAGGCGGTCGTGCAGCCGCCCATCGACGTGACTCCGGTGGCCCAGCAGGTGCAGCGCGACGAGAACGTGACGGTGTGGCTCCCGCAACTCGGCGAGCCGGGCAAGCCGTGGAAGGCGACATCGGTCCGGTATCAGCCCACCGACCAGGGCCCCAAGGCGTTCTACGCGGGCTACCACCGCACCGACGACGAGTCGGTCTTCGTCGCAGTGCAGCAGATGGCGGCCAAGGCTCCTGAGGCCGCGCAGAAGTCGTGGATCACCCAGGCCGTCGCCAACGGCACCGAGCAGGGCACCACGAAGATCGACGGCAAGACGTGGCGGGTGTTCGCCACCGGCGGCGACCCCGACCGCCGCGGCCTCGTGGGCGAAGTCGGCGGCATGACCACCGTCGTCTCCGGACTCGCCGACGACGCGACCCTCACCGAGGTCACTCGCTCACTGCGCCCCCACCAGGGCTGACCTGCAGGTTCGCGCCGCCTGCGGGTGGTTCGCCCTGAGTCGGACTGCTGCGCCTCAGGTCGTCGGAAGCGCTTCAGTCTTCGTCGGCCGCGTCCTCGCCCAAGGCGTCGAGGCGGGCTTCTGCACGGTCCAGGGCGGCGGTGCAGTGCGCCGCCAGGGCCTCGCCGTGCTCCCAGAGTGCGACGCTCGTCTCGAGGTCGGCGCGACCGGATTCGAGCTTCGCGACTGTCTCCACCAGGGCGTCTCGGGCCTGCTCGTATGTCATTGACGAGACATCGGGCAGCACCGGTCCCGTTGGTGTGGCCGGCGTCTTCGCAGACTTCGCCGCGGCGGGGGCAGCCTCGGGCGTCTCGTCAGCGGTGTCGGTGTCGGTGGTGTCGCTCATCGGCGTGCCTTTCTGGTGACGGGGCGGACGCCGAAGTCGCCTCGGGCGACCTTGACGCGCAGGATCTCGTTCGCCGCGACGTCTTCGCGGTCCATGACGACTCCGCCGTCGGCGTGCAGCACGATCGCGTAGCCGCGATCGAGGGTTCCTTGGGGGGAGAGCGCGCGCAGCTGGCCGCGCAGCGCATCGACGCGGGCGTAGCCGCGCTCGACCTGGGCGCGCAGGGCGCTTTCGGCGCGGCCGCGTTGTTGCTCGATGACGA
>DAMDJY010000039.1:0-22879 GCA_032100225.1 Mobilicoccus sp. | reverse complement strand
CTGAACCCACCCGGGTACTCGGCATCGACGAGACCCGCGCCCGCTCGGTGCGGTGGGTGCTGGCCGACGCCGGCTGGCAGCGCAGCGACCCGTGGCTGACCAGTTTCGTCGACGCCGACACCACCGGCCCCGGCCGGATGCTCGGCCTGGCCCCAGGCCGCTCCGGAGCGTGCGTCAAGGACTGGCTCATGGAGCAGTCCCAGGCGTTCCGGGACGCCGTGCAGGTCGTCGTCATCGACACCAGTGCGCCGTACGCCTCCGGGATCCGGGTCGCGCTGCCGCTCGCGAAGATCGCGGTCGACAAGTGGCACCTGGTCGCCCTGGCCAACCAAATGGTCACCGAGGTCCGCCAGCGCGTCACCCGCGAACAGCTCGGCCGGCGCGGCACCACCAAGGAGAAGGTCTGGGTCAACCGGCACCTGCTGCTGACCGGGTACGAGCACCTCTCCGACAAGCAGCGCCGCCGCCTCGATGACGCCCTCGCCATCGAAGACCCCACCGGTGCGATCGGCGCCGCGTGGGCGGTCAAGGAACGGCTCCGGCTGCTGCTCGCCGAGACCGACGTGTGGCGGATCCGGCACCGTCTGTACCAGTTCTACTGCGACGCCGCCGACGCCCACATCCCCGAGGCCACCCGCCTGGCCAAGACCGTCGAGACCTGGTGGCCCGCCATCCTGGTCGCCCTCCTCGAGGACGTCACCAACGCCCGCACCGAAGGCTTCAACCGGATCATCAAGAACACCAAGCGAGTCGCCTGCGGATTCCGCAACCTCGAGAACTACCAGCGGCGGGTACTCTCAACCATCGCGCTCACCCGAGCACAACGAGACGCGGCATGACCCAAAGCCACCGCCCCGCGGAAAGTCGAAGAGCCCCTTAACCGTTTCTGGTTCACAGGGGCGGCGGTCCCGCTCACCCGGACTGGGGTCGGGGCGAGCGGGACCGGTCGAATGTGCTTATGCGGCGACGTAGCGTTCGGGGTCGGCGTCGAAGAGTGGCCCGCAGGAGGCGCAGCACAGCCAGTACCGCTGTCCGTTGTAGTCGCGGGAGAGTCCGGCTTCTTCGGCCTCGGACTTGATCACCGCGGTGCCGACCATCACGGGGCACTCGGTGATCTCGTCGGCCCCGACGCTGGCCAGGCTTTCCGTCGTGGGCTGGTGGCTGTGGCAGCCTCCGCCCTGCGGTGTTTCGTGGTGGTTGTGGTGCTCATGTGCGGTCATCGTGTGTTCCTTTCCTGTGGTGTTGAATCGGTGGTCAGACCTGGACGGGTTCACGCTCAGCCGGTGCTCGCGTGGGAGCTGGCGCACTGTCATCGGCCCGAGCGGTGAAGGTCCGCAGGCGCAGGCTGTTGCTGACGACGAACACGCTGGACAGTGCCATGGCCGCCCCGGCGAGCATCGGGTTGAGCAGCCCGAAGGCCGCCAGCGGGATGGCAGCAGTGTTGTATGCGAAGGCCCAGAACAGGTTGGTCTTGATCGTGCGCAGCGTGCGCCGGGAAAGGCGGATTGCGTCCGCCGCAGCTCGGAGGTCGCCGCGGACGAGGGTGATGTCGGCGGCCTCGATCGCGACGTCGGTGCCGGTGCCCATCGCCAGGCCGAGGTCGGCCTGGGCCAGGGCGGGGGCGTCGTTGACGCCGTCGCCGACCATCGCGACGACCTTGCCCTCGTCTTGGAGGCGGGCCACGACATCGACCTTGTCCTTGGGTAGGACTTCGGCGATGACCTCCTCGATGCCGACCTCCGAGGCGACCTGTTCGGCCACGCTCTGGTTGTCACCGGTGAGCAGCACCGGCGTGAGACCGAGTTCTTTGAACTGGGCGATCGCTTCGGCGCTGGTGGGCTTGACCTGATCGGCCACGACCAGCACGCCGCGTGCCCGACCGTCCCAGCCGACCGCGATCGCGGTCTTGCCCTGCGCCTCGGCGGCCTGCTTGGCCGACCGCAGGTTCTCGTCGAGGTGCTGTGACCAGTCGCGCAGCAAGACCTCGCGGCCGGCGAGGACGGTGTGCCCGTCGACGACACCCTGGACACCGAGGCCCTCGACGTTCTCGAAGGACTCCGGCGTGGGCAGGTCGCCGACCTCGGCGGTCGCTCCAGCGGCGATCGCCTGAGCGATGGGATGCTCGGAGGCATCCTCCAGACCGCCGGCCAGTCGCAACAGCTCGGCTCGATCCACTCCCTCGGCGACGATCACGTCGTCCAGGGTCATCTTGCCGGTGGTGACGGTGCCGGTCTTGTCCAGCACGATCGTGTCGACCCGGCGCGTGGATTCCAGAGTCTCGGGACCTTTGATCAGGACACCCATCTGCGCCCCCCGCCCGGTGCCGACCAGCAGGGCGGTCGGGGTGGCCAGCCCCAGGGCGCAGGGGCAGGCGATGATCAGCACCGCCACCGCGGCGGTGAAGCCCGCACTGACGGGGAAGCCGGCGCCGATCCAGGCCCCGAGCGTGGCGACGGCGATCGCGATCGCGATCGGGACGAACACGCCGGAGACCCGATCGGCCAGCCGCTGGATCTCGGCCTTGCCGGACTGGGCGTCCTCGACCATCTTGGCCATCTGTGCCAGCTGGGTATCGGAGCCGACACGGGTTGCCCGCACGACCAGACGGCCTCCGGCGTTGACCGTCGCACCGGTGACCGGATCGCCCTCGGTCACTTCGACCGGTACGGATTCTCCGGTGAGCATGGAGGCATCGATGGCGCTGTTGCCCGAGGCGATGACCCCGTCGGTGGCGATCTTCTCCCCTGGGCGGACGATGAACTCGTCACCGACGGAGAGCTCCTCGATTGGCACCCGCTGTTCCCGGCCGTCGCGCAGGACCGAGACCTCCTTCGCACCGAGTTCCATCAAGGCCCGCAGGGCGGCACCGGCTCGGCGCTTGGAGCGCTTCTCGAAGTAGCGCCCAAGCAGGATGAACGTGATCACCCCTGCTGCGACCTCCAGGTAGATGTGCCCGAGACCATCACCGCGGGAGATGGTGAACTGGGGCCTGACCCCGGTTCTTGGACACGCTGAATCCAGCACCTGGTGCTGGGGAAGCGAGATGATCGAAGAACCATGGCCAGGAAGAACTACTCCGAAGAGTTCCGTCGTCAGGCCGTCGACTTGTACGAGTCCACCCCGGGCGCCACGGTCCGCGGCATCGCCGAGGACCTCGGCATCGTCCGCGGCACCCTGCGGCACTGGCTCGAGGCCTACGGGACCGGCAAGAAGACCGCCGCTGACGGGACGTTGACCTCCAGCCCGCTGCAAGCCAAGACGTCCGCCGCGAGCTCGTCGGCACCGACGGACGAGACGCCGGAGCAGAGGATCGCCCGGCTCGAGGCCGAGAACGCGGCGTTGCGAGCGGAGACCACCAAGCTCACGACCGAGCGGGAGATCCTGCAGCGGGCGGCCAAGTATTTCGCCGGGGAGACGCGCTGGTGAGTCGCTTCCAGTTCGTCGCCGACAACTCCGCCACCTTCGAGGTGAAGCGACTGTGCGAGCTCGTCGAGATCGAGCGCTCCTCCTACTACGCCTGGCTCAAGGCAGCCCCGGCACGCGAAGAGCGAGCTCGGGCCGATGCCGAGCTCGTGGAGCGGATCAGGGCCGTCCACGCCGAGGACAACACTTGCGGTGCGCCGCGGATCACCGCCGAGCTCAACGACAACACCCCTGCCGGTGAGCGGGTCAACCACAAGCGCGTCGCGCGGGTGATGCGGGCCGAGGGCATCCGTGGCTATGTGAAGAGGCGGCGGGTGCGGACCACGGTCCCCGAGCCGTCGGGGCAGAAGTACCCCGACCTGCTCCAGCGCGACTTCACCGCCGAGCGCCCCAACCGGCGCTACGTCGGCGACATCACCTACCTCCCGCTCGCGGACGGGACGAACCTGTACCTGGCGACCGTGATCGACTGCTACTCCCGACGGCTCGCCGGCTGGGCGATCGCCGACCACATGCGCACCGAACTCGTCGAGGAAGCGTTGAACGTCGCGGCCGCGACCCGAGACAGCCTCAAGGGCGCGATCTTCCACAGCGACCACGGGTCGGTCTACTGCTGCAAGGCCTACGCCCAGCTCTGCAAGAAGTTCGGCGTCACCCAGTCGATGGGCGCCGTCGGCTCGTCCGCTACAACACCCGCCGCCGTCACAGCTGGTGCGGCTACCTCTCCCCGTCCACCTACGAGGCCCGCCGGGCCGCTACGCTGCCAACCGCCGCGTAATCACACCCCGTGTCCAAGATCCGGGGGTAAGGCCCCTCGCCGCCCGAGGAGTTTCGGTGACCCTCTTCAAGCCCCAACAACGTCTCCTCCGGGGCTGCTCGACTGGGTCATCATGCCTACCTCCTGAATGCTCGTTAGTTAGCGAAGAATCGATCCCCACCGTGGGCGTTGACCGTGCAGAGGGTGTCCGTGCTGCGCTCGGGGCGAGTCCTTCTGCGCGGCACGCCGCTCAGCCGTGGTCGTGCTCGCTCGTGGGCTCGTCCTCGGCGTAGTCGGGGACCGTCAACGTGAGGCTCTGAGGACCGGGTGCGGGCGGGGTGGGGCTGTAGCTGATGCCATTGGGCATGTCACCGACCGGGACGGTCGCCACCGCCTCGTTCGTCGTCAGGTCGAGCACGGAGATGGTGTCGTCGTACAGGTTGGTCACCCACGCTGTCTCACCCGTGGTGTCCACGACCACGCCGTGGGGACCAGACCCGGTGGTGATGCTGTCGGTGACGGTCATGGCTTCGGTGTCAATGACGGACACCGTGTCACCTGCTGTCTGTTCGGTGCCCTGATCTGCGGACAACAGACGCGTGCCGTCCGGGGTGAGGTAGAGCTGCACCGGCGGGGCGGAGACCTCGACCGAGCCGACGACCGTCTGCTCGGCCAGGTCGACCTTAGCCACGGAGCTATCCCCGGCGAGGCTCACGTAGGCGTAGTCACCGTCATTGTCCACGGCCACCTGGGCGGGGGAGTCCCCGACTGGAATCGACGCGCTGACCTCGTTGGTCGCGATCTGCACCACGTCGATAGTGCCCGCCCCGGTGTTCGCCACCACGACGACCTCGCCGTTCCCGCTGGGACGCAACCCGTGGGGTCCGTCACCGACCTCGACGGTGGCCACCCGGTCGAGCGTGGCTGCGTCGTACACACCAAGAGTGTCCTCGCCGGCGTTGGTGACGTAAACACGCGCACCGTCCGGAGTGAGGATCACGTGTGCGGGGCTCTGCCCGGTAGCAGCGGTCCCGGTGAGCTGATAGGTAGCCGGGTCGAGAGCGACCAGGGCGTTGGAGTGGCCGCTGACGGCCCAGACCGTCCCGTCCGGTCCGACCTGGACGTTGTGCGGGGCTTCGATCCCCGTGACCGTGGTGGCCACCTCACTCGTCTCGGCGTCGATGGCGGTCAGACTATTCCCGTCTTCGTTGGCCACCCACACCGTGCCGGTGACCTCCCCGGCCTGTTGCGTCGGGGTCTGCTCGCCCTGAGTCGGTATCGGCGTCGCCGAGGTCTCGGCGCCACCGGCCCCGCCGGTGCCCTGCCCGCAAGCGGTCAGGGTCAGTGCCGTGACGGCACCCAACAAGGCCACGGTGTGGTACGCACGTACGCGTTTCATGTCAGTTCTCCTTCTCAGATTCGGGGCCAAGAATCGGGGCCTTGCCGATCACGAGGCGGACCGCGTCCCAGGTGGACGGCCACATCTGTCCTCGGGTCGAACGCAGTCACAGGCTGGCGAGCATGCCTTCCATGTCGCTGATCTCGGCCTGCTGGTCGTCGATGATCTGTTGTGCCAGCTCAAGGGCCTGGGGGTTCTCCCCGTCGACCAGTTGGGTCTGGGCCATCTCGACCGCGCCCTGATGGTGGGCGATCATCAGTTCCAGGAAGCGCCGGTCGAACTCGGTGCCGGACAGCCCTTCGAGTTCGGCCATCGCCTCTTCCTGGCTCATGCCTTCCATGTCCATCCCACCGTGGCCGGTGTGGTCCATGCCGCCGCTCGGCGTGGTGTCCTCGCCCCACGCCACCAGCCAGGAGGTCATCTGCTCGATCTCCGGTCCCTGCGCAGCGGAGATGCCCTCGGCCAGGGTCCGAACCTCCTGCGAGGCGGCCTTCTCCACGGCCAAGTCCGCCATCTCGATGGCACCCTCGTGGTGGACGATCATCATCTGGGCGAACATGGTGTCCGCGTCGTTGTGCGCCTGGTCGACCTGCCCTGCCGAGGCAGTCGTCTCCGGAGCCGAAGTCGTCGTCTCGGGGGTCTGGGCCGGATTGGCGTCCTCTGTGCTACCCCCGCACGCGGCCAGGGTCAGGATCAGGGCGACGGCAGCACCGACGGCCGCGGGCATCCTCTTCGTGTTCACAAGCAGTGTCCTCTCTTAAGACTCCATCAAGATCAGATGGGCACGATCCGCACGCCGGGTGCTCACCGCTGACGCGACGGCACCGCATGGCGAGACCGGCCCTGTCTTCAGTTAACGAGGTCAGCCCGCTCGGCTCCTAACCGGCGCGGCCATCTTCATGGACTCTTCATCAACCCTGTGCCACCGACATCCATCGCAGGCACACGGACGGTGAACGTCGACCCTGCTCCGGGGCCCGCGCTGGTGGCGGTCACAGTGCCGCCGTGGGCGCGGGTGATAGCCCGCACGATGGCCAGGCCCGCCCCGGAGCCGCCGTGGGCGCGGTCCCGGGCGGTGTCGGCCCGGTAGAACCGGTCGAACAGGTGGGGCAGGTGCTCGGACCCGATGCCCTCACCGTCGTCGGCCACGTGCACACTCACCCAGGCCCCGTTGCGGTCCGCGGTGAGTTCGACGTGCCCACCGGCAGGGGTGTGGCGCAGGGCATTGTCGAGCAGATTGGTCAGCACTTGCCCGAGCCGGTCCGGATCGGCCTCCACCGCGGCCTGCTGTGCTGTCGGTGAGACCTCAACGGTCAGTGCCACGTCACGTTCCCGGTACCGGCTCTCGGCCTGCGCCCGGGCGGCGCTGAGCAGCTCGGTGACGGCCACCCGCGTCATGCGCATGGTCAGCCGGCCCTCCTCGGCGGTGGTCACCACCGCGATGTCCTCCCCTAACCGGGCCAGGCGAGTGACCTGGTCACGCAGCAAGGTCACGGTCTCTTCATCGGCATCGTGGACGCCGTCGGCGATGGCCTGTAGGTACCCGTCCAAGATGGCCAGCGGGGTGCGTATCTCGTGGGCGAGGTTGCCGAGCATCCGGATGCGGGTGGCTTCGACCTCGGCCAGGTCGGCGGCCGTGGTGTTCAGCGCTTCGGCCAACTCATCGAGCTCCCGGCCCATGCCCACATGTGGGACCCGAACCGAGTGCTCTCCGGCGGCCACCGCACGGGCGGCAGTGGTGGCCGCCGCCAAGGACGCTGTCACCCGGCGGGTGAGGAACAGGCTCACCGCGACCGAGGCCGTCAGTGCCGCCATCAGGGCCAGGGCCAACGACAGGGTCGAGGCGTCGCGGAACGCCCACTCGGCGTGATAGACGACCGGCTCATTGGCTGCCTGGCCGGCGACCATATGCTCGTGAAAGATCCGCGGTCCGAGGCTGGCGGCGACCAGCCACGCCGTCCCCGCACCGACCAGCACCACCGCCACGGTGGACAGCAGCAGCCGCGTGCCCAGCCCCCACCGCCGTGCCCTCACCGGCCGGCGCCCATCCGATAACCCACCCCGCGCACCGTCTTGATGAACACCGGATCGGCCGCGTCGTCTCCCAGCTTTCGGCGCACGTGGCCGATGTGGACATCGACCAGGTGGTCATCGCCCACCCAGTCCGGCCCCCACACCTCCTCGATCAGCTCCCGGCGGGTAAACACCACCTGCCCCCGCGTGGCCAGGGCGGCGAGCACATCGAACTCGATCCGGGTCAGGTCCACCGGCGCACCGTCCACGCGGACCTCCCTCCCCGCCACGTCCACCCTCAGCGCGCCGACCTCGACCACCGTCTCGGCGCTGTGCCGGGGGCGGCGCAGCATCGCCCGGACCCGTGCCACCAGTTCTCTGGGGCTGAACGGTTTGGTCACGTAGTCATCCGCTCCGACCAGCAGACCCTTGAGCCGGTCTGCCTCCTGCACTCGGGCGGTGAGCATGACGATGTAGCAGTCCGAGATTTTCCGCACCGTCCGACACACCTCGATGCCGTCCATCCCGGGTAGGCCCAGGTCCAACACCAGCACGGCCGGGTCCCAGCGCCGCACCGACTCCACCGCCACCATGCCGTCCGCGGCCACCTCGACCGCGAACCCGTCGCGTTCGAGGTAGGCGCTCACCAACCGCGCCAACGGCGCTTCATCGTCGACTACCAGCACCCGAGGCAACTGGCGCTCATGGGTCATAACCGTCATGACCCCATTGTCCAGGAGTGACAGCCCAGCTCGGTACCAGACCGCATCAATGCGACAGGCAGAGGCGGCTGGTCGCGATGTAGGACAAGGACCCGGGCGGGCGGATTATCCGATACGGCAGAATAGAGAGTGTGAGACGACATCTGATCGCACTGGCAGCGGCGCTCCTTGGATCGCCCCGGGAAGTGTGGAGGGCTTGATCTCCCCAGGAGGATGGAGTCATGCCTGCACCAAGGAAGTACCCCGAGGAGCTGCGTGAGCGGGCGATCCGGCTGGTCCGGGATCGCATCGCGGACGAGCCGGGCCTGCTGTGGTTCCCCCCGGATCGTGGAGGGCTTCGGGCTTCGGGCTACGCGGCGTCCGGGACGGACGCTGCGGTGGACTGCTCGTAGTTGACCGGTGACATCATGCCAGCCGCGCTATGCCGGCGTTGGTGGTTGTAGAATCCGTAGGCCCAGTCGATGACCAGGGCCCGGGCCTGGGCTCGGGTGTCGAACGCCTGCCGGGACAGGACCTCCCACTCCAGGGAGGAGAAGAACGCCTCGGCGGCGGCGTTGTCGAAGCACGACCCGACCCGGCCCATCGACTGGCGGATCCCGAGGTCGGCGCAGAGCCGGGTGAACGAGGTCGCCGTGTAGGTAGAGCCCCGGTCGGTGTGGAAGATGACCCGGTCGCACTCGTCCTCGCGCCAGATCGCCTCCTTGCCGCCGCGAGCGGTCACGGCCATCTGGATCGCCGCGCACGCCAGGTCAGCGTCGGGGTGGGCACTGGTGGCCGCGCCGAGCAACCGGCGCGAGTACAGGTCGATCACGGTGGCCAGGTACAGCTTGCCCTCGGCCGTGGGGATCTCGGTGATGTCGCCGACCCACTTGCAGTTCGGCGCCGGCGCGGTGAAGTCGCGACGCACCAGGTCCGGGAACTTGGGTGCGGTCTTGTCCTGCCTGGTCAGGCCGCTGCGCCGCTTGATGACGCGGGCGACCAGGCCTTGGCGGCGCATCGACTCGGCGACCGTCTTCTCGCTGATCTGCCAGCCAGCCTCGCGCAGGTCGGCGTGCAAGCGCGGTGAGCCGTGCAGGCCCTTGGCGTTCTTGAACGCGACGCGCACCGCGCGGTCGACGGTGTCGCGGCGGCGGTCGGTGTCGGTGAACAGCCCGCTGGCAGCGCCGGGACCGTCGGCGCGCTTGATCCACTTGTAGAACCACGCTTCGCAGACTCCGAGCAGCGAGCAGACAAGGGCGTGTGGCACGGCGTAGTTGGTCCTCTGGTCGGCGATGAAGCGTGCCACGCTCACTTCGTCGCCTCCTTCACCCACAGGACCACGGATCGCTTGAGGACATCACGCTCCATCCGCAGCTCGGCGACCTCGGCGCGCAGCCGTTTCAGCTCCTCGTAGTCGTCCTTGGACAGCTCTCCATGACCCTCGCGTGCGGCACGGGCGCGTTGGACCCAGTTGCCCAGCGTGCCCTCGTTCACGCCAAGATCGCGAGCGACCTGCGCGATCGGCTTGTTCGTCTCCTCGACGATCCGGACCGCTCCCTCACGGAACTCCCGGTCGTACTTCTTGCGCTTCTCTGGCATCTCGATCCCTCATTGTGGATGCCTCTACGCTCCAGGGGGAACTTCAGACCGCCTCGAACAAGAGCAAGACCGGCTCATGCAAGCCCACTACGCCGGCGCCGTCCCACTCCCCGTCCTCAAACGAGAACAAGACCGCATCCTCGCCGAACTCGACACGACCAACCGCCGCATCGACACGCACCACGGCGACTACGCCGACGCCAGAGCCCACCTCGACGACGCCCTCAACCTGCTCGCCAACTGCGCCGACGTCTACGCACGCTGCGACAACGCCAACCGACGCCTCTGCAACCAAGCCTTCTTCACCAAGATCTACATCGACGAAGACGACCAACTCCGCGTCGAGAACAACCGACCCTTCGAAATGCTCCTCGACCCCCAGATCAACGCCAACGCCCTCACCTGGGCCCAAGACAGCAACAAGGCCCGAACCGAAACCATCGACGATGGCAAGGGTTCGAGCCTTGTGCGTGGGGTGGAGGCTAGGGGACTCGAACCCCTGACTTCGACCTTGCAAAGGTCGCACTCTACCAACTGAGTTAAGCCCCCGAGACGGCGAACGAGCCGCCGGGTGGTCAGCTTACGCCGACGAGATCGCCTTCGCGATTCCGTTCGCGCGGAACGGGATCGGTGATCTCGGCCCACAGAGCGTTCTCTGCCAGACGCGCCTGCCACCGCTGACCCACCACGACCGCACCTGCGGCTGCGGCCATGAGCGCGACGATTCGCATCATGCTGAGCACCACCCCTCCGAACGACTCGACGTCGACTGCCACGATGATACCGGTTCGACCGGGCCGTCCCGAACTCCGGCGTGGCGACCCGTGATCGCCACCGCACGAACGCCGCCCCAGCAGCATCTTCATCCGCACCACTGCCACGGCACAGGCTGGCGTGGGGCAGCGAAAAGGCCGACCTCCGAGGAGGGCGGCCTTTCGTGCGAGTGGGCCTAACAGGACTTGAACCTGTGGCCTCTTCCTTATCAGGGAAGCGCTCTAACCGTCTGAGCTATAGGCCCGCTTGCGAGCCGCCCTACTGCGCGGCGGCTCCCAACGTTAACGCACGACGACCGGATCGAGCAAAACGAGAGCCGGTCCTCCGACGGTCCCGTGCTGCAGTGCTCGCAGGCGGCTCCGCGACGTGCGTCAGACGTCCGTGAAGGTGCCGGAGACTCCACCGACGAGCGCTGCACAGATGTTGTAGATGACCGCCGAGAGAGTCGCGATCGCCGTCACGAGGATGACGTCGGCCACCCCGACGATGAACGCCAACGCCAGCACCCGCCAGAACGACAGGATCTCCAACACGTTGATCTCGCCGGTCGCCGTCGTGGACTGCGCCAACTCGTTCAACGTCTTGTTCAGCGTGTCGAAGACGCCCATGCCCTGCAGCATCATCCACAGCGCCGCCACGACGACGACACCGGCGATGGTGACGGCTACGGACAGCAGGAACGAGATCTTCATGACCGAAAACGGATCGACGCGCGACAACGTCAGACGAACCTTGCGGGGCTCGTCGCCCCGGTTCTCCGAAGCAGCGACGCGGTTCTGAGAGGCCGTCGGCGCCGTCGGTGAGGGACGACCGGCCGGAGCCTTCGAACCCTGTCCCGATGCCTGGCTCTGACCCGTCACGGTCGGACGTGCGGTGCGCGGGGTGCCCGCTTTCGACCCTGCGGGTCGACCTCCTGCGGTACTCAACTCAGACCTCCGGGCTCGTCGTCACCTGCGGCCGGGTCCACCTGAGCGGCACCCTCGTCCGAAGGTACTGCATCAGCGGTTTCCCCGGTCACCTCGACCTCACTACCGGCCTCGTCGTCCTCGAGAATACCGTCGGCGCCCTCGACGGCGTCGGCCGCCTCCTGTTCGGGGTTGCGCGCCACCTTGACGATCGCGTCACCGCGGTCGGGCTTGGCGAACTGCACACCCATCGTGTTGCGGCCCGTGCGACGCACCTCGTCGACACGGGAGCGCACGACCTTGCCCTTCTCCATGACGACCATGACCTCGTCGCCCTCCTCGACGATGAGAGCGCCGACGAGGTCACCTCCGCGGTCACTGATCGCCGCGACGCGCACACCGAGTCCGGCGCGACCCTTGGTCGGGTAGTCCGACGACGGGGTGCGCTTGGCCAAGCCGTTCTCGAACACGACGAACACGTCCGGGTTCTCACCGTCACGCACGAGGCACAGGGCGAGGAGTTCGTCGCCGTCACGGAACTTCATACCGGTGACACCGCTCGTCGCACGACCCATCGGCCGCAGCACGTCGTCGGCCGCGTTGAACCGCGTCGACTGACCCTTGCGGGAGACGAGCAGCAGGTCGTCCTCGGCGGAACACACGCGAGCGCCGACGAGCTCGTCACCATCACGCAGGTTGACCGCGATGAGGCCACCGCTGCGGGGGGAGTCGAAGTCCGTCAGGCGGGTCTTCTTGACCAGGCCGCGTCGCGTCGCGAGGACGAGATACGGCTGCTCGTCGTAGTTCGCGATGGCGAGCACGCCCGCGATGTGCTCGTCCGGCTGGAAGGCCATGAGGTTGGCGACGTGCTGGCCACGACTGTCGCGACCGCCCTCGGGGATCTCGTACCCCTTGGCCCGATACACCCGGCCCAGGTTGGTGAAGAACAACAACCAGTGGTGCGTCGTGGTGACGAAGAACTGCTCCACCACGTCCTCACCACGCAGCTGCGCGCCACGCACGCCCTTGCCGCCGCGGTGCTGGCTGCGGTACTCCTCGACGCGGGTGCGCTTGGCGTAGCCGCCGCGGGTGATCGTGACGACGACCTGCTCGCGCGGGATGAGGTCCTCCATCGCGACCTCACCGTCGAACGGCACGATCTCGGTGCGACGGTCGTCCCCATAGCGCTCGACGATGTCGTCGAGTTCCTCGGCCACGATCGCGCGCTGGCGCTCGGGCTTGGCGAGGATGTCCTGGTAGTCGATGATCATCGCCTCGAGGGCGTCGTGCTCCTCGATGATGCGTTGACGCTCCATCGCGGCCAGGCGCCGCAACTGCATGTCGAGGATGGCCGTGGCCTGCACCTCGTCCACACCGAGCAGCTCCATGAGGCCCGTACGCGCCACATCGGCCGAGGCCGACCGGCGGATCAGCGCGATGACCTCGTCGAGCATGTCGAGGGCCTTGAGGTACCCACGCAGCAGGTGGATGTCACGCTCGGCCTTGGCCAGGCGGTACTCCGTGCGACGACGGATGACCTCGATCTGGTGCTCGACCCAGTGCCGCACGAACGCGCTGATCGGCAGCGTGCGGGGCACCTCGTCGACCAGGGCGATCATGTTGGCGCCGAAACTCGTCTGCAACGCCGTGTGCTTGTACAGGTTGTTGAGCACGACCTTGGCCACGGCGTCACGCTTGAGCACGATGACCAGGCGCTGACCGGTTCGACCCGACGTCTCGTCGTTGATGTCGGCGATGCCCGCGAGGCGCCCTTCCTTGGCCAGCTCCGCGATCTTCTTGGCCAGCGTGTCGGGGTTCACCTGGTACGGCAGCTCGGTGACGACCAGGCAGGTACGTCCGTGGAGTTCCTCCACCGCGACCCGCGCCCGCATCTGGATCGAGCCACGACCCGTGCGGTAGGCGTCCTCGATGCCCTTGCGACCCATGATGAGGCCGGCCGTCGGAAAGTCCGGACCCTTGATGATGCGCAGGCACGCCTCGAGCTGCTCCTCCTTGGAGGCATCGGCGTGATCCATGACCCACTTGGCGGCCTCGGCCACCTCCCGCAGGTTGTGCGGCGGGATCTGCGTCGCCATACCGACCGCGATACCCGAGCTGCCGTTGACCAGCAGGTTGGGGAACCTCGACGGCAGGACCGTGGGTTCCTTGTTCTTGCCGTCGTAGTTGTCCTTGAAGTCGACGGTGCCCTCGCGGATGTCGCGCACCATCTCCATGGCCAGCGGCATCATCTTGCACTCGGTGTACCGGCTCGCGGCCGCGCCGTCGTCGCCGGCGTTACCGAAGTTGCCCTGCCCGTCGATCAACGGGTACCGCATGTTCCACGGCTGCACCAGACGCGCCAACGCGTCATAGATCGCCGAGTCACCGTGCGGGTGATACTGCGCCATCACGTCACCGACGACACGCGCGCACTTGTTGTACCCACGATCCGGACGGAACCCGCCGTCGTACATCGCATACACGATGCGGCGGTGCACCGGCTTCAACCCGTCACGCACATCGGGGAGCGCACGACTCACGATGACACTCATCGCGTACTCGATATAGCTCCGCTGCATCTCGGCATTGAGATCGACCGGCTCGATACGGTCGGTCTCGATCGGTGTCATATCGGTCACGAAAGGATTCCTTCGTCAGTGAGGGGAGAAGCAGAGCACGCGCTGCGCAGGAGCGCCATCGGCTTAAGCATCGAGAAAACGAACGTCTCGGGCGTTCCGCTGAATGAAGCTGCGTCGCGACTCGACGTCCTCACCCATGAGCACGGAGAAGATCTCGTCGGCCGCGGCCGCATCGTCCAGGGTGACCTGCAGCAACACGCGGTGATCCGGGTCCATGGTGGTCTCCCACAGCTCGTTGGCGTTCATCTCGCCCAGACCCTTGTACCGCTGGATGCCGCTCTCCTTGGGCAGGCGCCACCCGGCAGCCTGACCCGCACGCAGGCGCTCGTCACGCTCGCGGTCCGAGAACACGAACTCGTGGTCGTGGTTGCTCCACTTGATCCGGTACAACGGCGGCTGCGCCAGATACACATATCCGGCCTCGATCAGCGGACGCATGAACCGGAACAACAACGTCAACAGCAACGTGCGAATGTGCATACCGTCGACGTCGGCATCGGCCATGAGGATGATCTTGTGGTAGCGCGCCTTGTCGAGGTTGAAGTCCTCACCTACACCGGTACCGAAACCGCTGATGAGGGCCTGAACCTCCATGTTGCCCATCACCTTGTCGATGCGGGCCTTCTCGACGTTGAGGATCTTTCCGCGAATGGGCAGGATCGCCTGGTTGAACGGGTTGCGCCCGTCCTTGGCCGAACCGCCGGCGGAGTCTCCCTCGACGATGTAGATCTCGCTGAGCGACGGGTCCTTGGACTGGCAGTCACGCAGCTTCCCGGGCAGGCCACCGGATTCCATCAGGCCCTTACGGCGCGTGGCCTCGCGAGCCTTACGAGCCGCCATGCGAGCCGCAGCCGCGTTGATCGACTTGCGGACGATGTCCTTGCCCTCGTTCGGGTGCGCGTCGAGCCAGTCACCGAGACGCTCGGTGACAGCGCCCTGCACGAAGCCCTTGACCTCCGAGTTGCCCAGCTTCGTCTTGGTCTGGCCCTCGAACTGCGGGTCGCCGAGCTTGACGGAGATGACGGCGGTCAGACCCTCACGGATGTCGTCACCGGTGAGGTTCTCGTCCTTCTCCTTGAGCAGGTTCTGCTTGCGGGCGAACTCGTTGATCAGACGCGTCATCGCCGCACGGAAACCTTCTTCGTGCGTGCCACCCTCGTGCGTGTTGATGGTGTTGGCGTAGGTGTGGACCGACTCCGAATACGCCGTCGTCCACTGCATCGCCACCTCGAGCGACAGCGCCCGGTCGGTGTCTTCGAGCTCGAAGTCGATGATCTCGTCGTGCACCTTCTCGTTGCGCTTGCTCGCATTGAGGTGGGTGACGTAGTCGACCAGGCCACCGTCGTAGCGGTACTCGACCCGACGGCCCTTGGCCCGGCCGCTCTCGTCCTTGGCGACCTCACCGTTGCGGGCGTCCGATGCGGCAGCTGCGTCGTCATCCGACGTGGGTGCATCACCATCGGCGTCTGATCCGCCCGCCACGGCCTTGGCAGCGTCCGCCTCGGCCGAGTCGTCCAGCTCGTCCTCGGCCGCCGCGACTGCCTGCTCGCGCTCGTCGGTGAGGCTGAGGGTCAGTCCCTTGTTGAGGAACGCCATCTGCTGGAAGCGCGCACGCAGCGTGTCGAAGTCGAAGTCGAGCGTGTCGAAGATCTCGCCGTTGGGCCAGAACGTGATCGTCGTCCCGGTCTCGTCCGATTCCTCCATCTTCTCCAGTGGGCCGTTGGGCACACCGCTGGCGAAGGACATGCGGAAGACATGGCCCTTCTGGCGAACCTCGGCCTCGAGACGCGTGGAGAGCGCGTTGACCACGGAGGAGCCCACGCCGTGCAAACCACCGGAGACCTTGTACCCGCCGCCGCCGAACTTGCCACCGGCGTGCAACTGGGTGAGCACGAGCTCGACGGCAGACACACCCTCGGCCGCGTGGATGTCGGTGGGGATGCCACGACCGTTGTCACGGACCCGCACGCCACCATCGGCCTGCAGCGTCACGTCGACACGGTCGGCGTACCCGGCCAGCGCCTCGTCCACGGAGTTGTCGACGATCTCCCACACGAGGTGGTGCAGACCGCGCTCACCGGTCGAACCGATATACATACCAGGCCGCTTACGCACGGCCTCCAGACCCTCGAGGACGGTGATCGCCGTCGCGTCGTACACCGGCGAATCGGAGGATTCGACCGCCGACGATGCCTCCCCGGTGGGGGTCGTCTGCTCGACGGGTACGTCGGAGGACTCGGTCGAAGACGGTGTCACGCGCTGCTCCTCATCGCCGGTGTGGCCGGGGCCGCGCTGCGCCGTCCGCCGGCGATGAACCGGGGCGTTCCGGACGGTGAGGGAGTGAGCGGAACCGGGTGTGAGATTGACACTTCAGTCTACCGTCCCGGACGGGTGGACACGTTCATCCCCGGCCCGAACCGCCGGTCAGACGGGCGATCTCCTCCCCTCGGGAGTCGGGGTACCTGACCGGGTGAGTTCGGGCCCCTGCGCGCAAATGACAGAACCGGCCGGTCATCCGTACGTGTCGCGAGGTCCCTGCCCCCGCGCGCGACGGAGTCCCTTGCTCCACGACGGCGCCGCCGGGCCGGTGATCCGGATCTCCGCCACCACCCCCGGCCCCGCCTCTGCCACGCACCGTTCGAGCATCGCCGGGATCATCAGACGCAATTGGGTCGCCCACGCCGTCGACTCGGCCCGCACGGTGAGCACACCGTCCTCGAAGGTCACCGGAGCACAGTGCGCAGCGATATCGGGCCCGACGATGACCGGCCACCGACCCATCACCGATCCGGCCGCGACGTCGACCTTCCACCCCCGATCCACCATGAGCCGATCCAACTGGTCCCCGATGGCCTGCGGATCCCGACCGTCGACGGCCGTTCCACTGAAGACCGCCTCCGACCTGCGACGACGCCTCGGTGCCGGGCGTGATCCGGGGCGCAGTCCCTTGGCCCGCGCCGCCTCCCTGACCCTCGCCAAGGCGCTCGCCGCGGCAAGCGCCAGTGCCGAATCGTCGAGTTCGACGTCCTCGACCGGCGCACCGACGGCACCGACGGCACCGACGGCACCGACGGCACCGACCGAACCGGCACCCTCAGCTGCGGGATCGTCCATCTCGAGGGGGTCCGGCGGCGGCTCAGGCTCGTCCCATCCGCTCATGAGGAATCCCGCAAGGCATCCGCGTCGTCGGAGCGCTCGACCAAAGCCACGGCCTCGGACTCGGGCCGGTCTTCGTCCTCGTCGCCGTCGTGGGGCGCTGTGAACTCCTCGACGTCGGCCGGTGCGTCACCGACCTGGATCATGCCGGGACGGACTCCGAAGCGAGCTCCCTGGAGCCCAGACGGGATGTCGTCGCTGACTGCCGCGGTGATGAGGACCTGTTGCCCATCGGCGACCATGCGCGCCAGGCGTTCCCGGCGACCGGCATCGAGCTCGGCGAACACGTCGTCGAGGATGAGGACCGGGTCGTCGCCGAGATCGTGACGCAGCAGGTGGTAGGCCGCCAACTTGAGGCCGAGGGCGAAGGACCATGACTCACCGTGCGAGGCATATCCCTTGGCCGGCAGGTCACCGAGGCTGAGGATCATGTCGTCCCGGTGCGGGCCGACCAGGCTCACCCCGCGGTCGATTTCGGCGCTGCGACGATCCCGCATCGTGGCGACCAGTCGATCACGCAACTCCTCGGGCGAGAACACCTCACCGGCCTCGATCTGCGCAGCAGTGTCCTCGTCGGCCGACGACCGGTATACGGCGCGAGCCTCCTGGGCGCTGGCGCTGACCTGGGTGTATGTCTCGGTGAGCAGGGGAGCGAGGTCCCGCAGGAGTCGCAGTCGTGCGTAGAGCAACTGGGCACCCATCTGGCCCAGATGCTCGTCCCAGATCTCCAGCGTCTCCGGCGTCGGTGCGGGCTCGCGGGAGCGACGGCGACCTGGGCCCCGCGCCGGGGACGCAGCCCGCAGCAGGGCGTTGCGCTGCTTGAGGATCTTGTCGTAATCCGATCGCACGCCCGCCCAGCGGGGTTGACGAGACACGAGGAGGTCGTCGAGAAATCGGCGGCGGTCACCGGGATCGCCCTTGACCAGCGACAGGTCCTCCGGGGCGAACAACACGGTGCGCAGGGTGCCGAGCACCTCACGCGGACGGACGGCCGAGCGGTTGAGACGGGCTCTGTTGGCGCGTCCGGGAACGATCTCCAACTCGACGAGCGTCTCGCGGCCGTCCCGCATGACCGCACCTCGCACGACGGCCCGCTCGGCGCCGAACCGGACGAGCGGAGCGTCCTGCGCGACCCGGTGCGAGGACAGCGAGGCCAGATACCCCACCGCCTCGACGAGGTTGGTCTTACCGACGCCGTTGAACCCCACCAGGGTGCTCACGCCCTCGGTGAGCGTGACCTCCGCAGTCGGATAGCTGCGGAAATCACCCAGGCTCAGATGGCGCAGGTACACGTGTGGGAGAGCCTGCTCAGCTCGGCAGTCGAACCGGCATGAGCACGTAGCGGTACGAGAGGTCGGGCTCGCCGTCCTGCTCGGTCTGACCGGAGATGACCGCGGGCCGGCTGCTCTGCGTGAACGCCAGGCGAGTGAAGCTCGTGCCCAGCGCATGCAAGCCGTCGAGCAGGTAGTGCGGGTTGAAGGCGATCTCCAGCTCAGGACCGGTCAACGAGCACTCGACGGCCTCGCTGGCCTGGGCGTCGTCGCCGGTACCGGCATCGATCGCGACCTGGCCGTCCATGAACCGCAGGCGAACCGGGGTGTTGCGCTCGGCCACGAGCGACACGCGCTTGACGGCCTCGACCAGCGCCGAGGTCTCCACGACGGCCTCGGAGTCGACCGAGCTCGGCGGGATGGAGGACACCTTGGGGTACTCGCCGTCGAGCAGGCGCGTGGTGGTGCGGCGCTGACCGGCCTCGAAGCCGACCAGTCCGTCACCGCCGGCAGCGCCACCGAGGGCCACCTCGACAGAGGCAGCCGCACCGAGGGCCTTGGCCGTGTCGGACAGCGTGCGCGCCGGAACGAGCACGACGGTCTCGATGTCGCTGGAGGCGGGGCTCCACGTGAGATCCCGCATCGCGAGGCGGTAGCGGTCGGTCGCGAGCAGCGAGATCTTGTCGCCGGAGACCTCCATGCGCACGCCGGTGAGGATGGGCAGCGTGTCGCTGCGGTCGGCCGCGATGCTCACCTGGGCCACGGCCTGGGTGAACACGTCGCCGGGGATCGTTCCACTGGGCTCGGGCGAGGTAGGCAGCGTCGGGTACTCGTCGCCGGGCATCTGCAGCAGGCTGAAGCGGCTGGACCCACAGGTCAGCTGAACCTTGTTGCCGTCGGTGGTGACATCGATCGGACGGTTGGGCAGGTTGCGCGAGATATCGGCCAGCAGACGACCGAGAACCAGGACACGACCACCCTCGGTGACGTCGGCGGCCACCGTGATGCGGGCGGAGACCTCGTAGTCGAAGGCCGACAGCGTCAACGTGCCGCTCTCGTCTGCGTCGATGAGAACACCTGCGAGAACAGGAACAGGCGGGCGTGCCGGGAGCCCTCGCGCAGTCCAGGTCACAGCCTCGGCCAGCACGTCGCGCTCGACTCGGAACTTCACGGGAACCGCCCCTTCGTCACCGGTGCCGCCCTGCGGGCCCACCTTCAGAGATCCTTCGACGACTGCGCACTCGTGCCACGAGGCAGACAGTCGAGCCGACTCTAGTCGCCTGCACTGACAGGACCAATCCGCCACGTCGGCTGTGGACAGACGAGCTGTGAGCGTGAGGGGCGCTCATTCTCCAGCAGGGCTCGCCATCGTCGACCACTGCTTCTTCATCCGGACAGGTCGAGGACGGCCGACGTAGCGTTCCCGATCTTTCGAAGAAAAGAATCTCGAAAAAGGATCAGATCCTCACCGAAGGCGCCGATGGGCTTGTCGAGGGTCTGTCGTTCGGCCTGTGGATCCACACCGTACGTGGGGCGGGATCACATAGGTAGAGAGATCTCATCGTTGCCATAGGTCCTGTGGACACTGTGGACTCAGGTCATCGTTGCAGGTCACGGGCCTGATGACCGTGTGGACGAGCGGTGGAGCGACCCGGTGGACGAGTACACCTCCCTGTGGACGGACGAGCGTCCTGCACAGGCATCCGTGGTTGTGCACCGCTTCCTCCACAGATGACACGGGTGTGGTTTCCCTGGATGGCCCGTTCTGCCCACAGGGGGGTGTGGAGAACGTTCATCCACAGGGTTATCCCCACCTGTGGAGGCATCGTTGCACGTCAGTGACCTGATTCGAGTCCCTCGTCCTGGTCGTGCGTCCGTTGTCCACATGTGTGGACAGCTATGTGGACATCTGTCTTGAACGGGCCTGCGAGACGGACGAATTGGGCATCCATGCAGGTGGGAGGCCTGGCGGCGTTCGTGCCGCATAAGGGGGGAAGGTCCGATTCGGCAGAGCCGGACGTGCGGCATTCACCTCACGCCGTATTGCCGACATCGTGTGGCCACGGCAAAGGACGTGCTGACTGTGGATGACAGATAGTGCGGAATCTCAGCCGAGAACTGCCCTGTGAACGCCATCACAGCATCACGGCGTCACCGGCGCGTCTGCCGCCCAGAGTGCGACCCCGGACCTCCGGAGCCGTGACGCAGGCCGGGAATTCAGGACTGTTGAGAGCGGATCCGCGTGGTCAGCTCGGTGACCTGGTTGTAGACCGAACGCCGCTCGGCCATCAGCTGGCGGATCTTGCGGTCGGCATGCATGACCGTCGTGTGGTCGCGCCCGCCGAACTGCTGACCGATCTTGGGCAGAGAGAGTTCCGTCAGCTCACGACACAGGTACATGGCGATCTGACGAGCCGTCACCAGACCCCGAGAGCGCGACGACCCACACAGGTCGTCGATGGAGAGGCCGAAATAGGCCGCGGTCTGGCCCATGATCATGCTGGCCGTGATCTGGCTGCTCTCCTTGTCGGGGATGAGGTCCTTCAACACGATCTCGGCCAGGCTCAGCTCGACCGGCTGACGGTTGAGGTTGGCGAACGCAGTGACGCGGATCAGCGCACCTTCGAGCTCACGAATGTTCGTGGAGATGCGGCTGGCGATGAACTCCATGACCTCGTCGGGCAGCGTGAGCCGCTCCTGGATGGCCTTCTTGCGAAGGATCGCGATGCGGGTCTCGAGGTCGGGGGGTTGCACGTCGGTCAGGAGGCCCCACTCGAACCGGCTGCGCATCCGCTCCTCGAAGCCCGAGAGTTGCTTGGGCGGCACGTCCGAGGTGATGACGACCTGCTTGTTCGCGTTGTGCAGCGTGTTGAAGGTGTGGAAGAACTCCTCCTGCGTCTGCATCTTGCCCTGCAGAAACTGGATGTCGTCGATGAGCAGCACGTCCATGTCACGATACCGGCGCTGGAAACTCGCGGCCTTGTCGTCGCGGATGCTGTTGATGAAGTCGTTCGTGAACTCCTCGGAGTTGACGTATTTGACCTTCACGTGGGGGTAGAGATTGCGGGCGTAGTGGCCGATCGCGTGCAACAGGTGCGTCTTGCCGAGCCCGGAGTCGCCGTAGACGAACAGCGGGTTGTAGGCCTTCGCCGGCGCCTCCGCCACCGCGACCGCGGCCGCATGTGCGAACCGGTTGCTGGCCCCGATGACGAAAGTGTCGAACGTGTACTTGGGGTTGAGCTGCGAGGACTCCTCACTGCGTCGGTCGGCCGTGGGGCGGGGACGTCGCTCTCCGACAGGTGCCGGGGCAGGCTCCTCGGGTGCGCCTGCGCCTGCGCCTGCGCCTGCGTCTGCGCCGGCACCTGCGTCAGCGGCTGTCCCGTCGGTGCCCTCGGCCTCCAGATCGGGATAACCCTCGAGCACCGGCTGCTCGGCCGGCGCGATCTGCTCCCGCAGCGATGTGTCGACCGTGACGGCGAGGCGGACCTCGCGGCCGACCTGCTCGGTCAGCGCCTTGACGAGGTAGTCGCGCGCTCGGGATTCGACGATCTCCTTGGTGAAGTCGTCGGGCACGGCGATGAGGGCTGTGGTGTCGAGAACGCCGACGAGGGTTGCCTGGCGGAGGAATGCTCGCTGGGGTGCCGGAATACCGGCCTGGTCGAGTGCTCGCAGCGTGGCACCCCAGATGCGTCCTGGTTCATCGGCTGCGGCAGCGACGGCGGGGTCCGATGTTCCTGACATGCGGCCCAGACTACGCATGGGCCGAGCCGGTGGTCACCTGACGGGACATGGCTGTCCACAGAATTGTGCACAGGGTGTGGAAAAGAGTTCACACGTCGTCGGCGCGGCACCGACGGAAAGTGAAATGGAGCGATATGCATCGTGCTGTGAGACCCGGCGTGCCGGAGAAGGTGCCTCAGACCTCACCGAAGGGAACGAACACGGAAAGAGCGTGAGTACTGATCCCGCCATGCTGAACGGCAGATCAACACGAGCGACCAGGGCGCACGTCCATCCGGTGAAACCACGCTAACAACCGCCCTGCGTCCGCCGCAAGCGAATCGGTCCAAGCTTGGGTCAAGTCTGAGATCTGTTCGGAGCCAACGTCGTTCGTGGGCCCACCGCAGCGGACTCCGACACCTCGGCGTGTTGGCCGACGGCGGAGTCCATCATGCGGTAGCACCGGTCGAGGTGCCTCATGTCAATATGCCCGCGTGGTGGGTTCGGTGCCTCACGTAGGAA
>DAMDJY010000038.1:4219-23276 GCA_032100225.1 Mobilicoccus sp. | reverse complement strand
GCGCGATCGGCATGTTCCACATGCGCGACGAGGCCGGTGGCGACGACAAGATCCTGTGTGTCCCCGCCAAGGACCCCCGCATCCAGCACATCCAGAACCTCGAAGATGTCAGCGAGTTCGACCGTCTCGAGATTCAGCACTTCTTCGAGACCTACAAGGACCTCGAGCCCGGTAAGTCCGTCGTCGGCGCCCACTGGGCCGGCAAGGAGACCGCCGAGCGCATCATCGACGAGGCCGTCCAGCGCGCCATCGACAACAACGTCACCACGAGCCGCTGGCCCGCGCCCCACGCACACTGACACCACCTCGAGTACCGACACGAGCCGCCCGCATCACGCGGGCGGCTCGCTCGTTTTCGAGGCTCCTTGGCCGGCAGTGAGCGTGCAAGCAGGCAGGCGCGGCGGTCGATCAGGCGGCCGGTCGGGCAGTCAGCTGTGAGCGAGCTCGCGGGGTCCGGCTTCGCGGGTCTGCTCCGCGACCCAGTCGAGGTAGGCGGGGAGTCCGCCGACGATGGGCATCGCCATGATGCAGGGCACGTCGTATTCGTGCAGGTCGACGACACGCGCGGTGAGCGCCTCGACGAGGTCGGCGCGGGTGTGCATGGCGAGGCGCGCCTCGGGGACGTCCTCGATCTGACCCTGCCAGTGGTAGACCGACCGCATCTCGGGATAGATGTGGGCGCAGGCGATGAGCCGCTCCTCCACCAGCACTCGGGCGAGGTCGGCGGCCCACTCGGGCTCGGGACCGGTGACGACGACTTCCACGCATGCGGCCACGGCGGGCTCCTTCGCGATCTGGTGGGCAGGCGGTCGTGCCCCGTGCCTGCGGTGGACGGGCATGGTCGGCCCGGGTCACTCGACTGCAGCTCCAGCCTGTCAGATGGGGCCCTCCCGTGGTGCGTGACTGCCCGACGTTCGTCGCGCCGGGGATGGGAGGACAATCGTCGTGGCCCCTCCTCGGAGGTGGTGACGGCACCCGTCCTACCCCGCACGCGGGGCAAGAACTCTTGGAGACGTGATGAACGAGCGGACTCATGCGATCGTGCTCGGCGGTGGCGGAATCAGCGGAATCGCCTGGGAGGCAGCGCTGCTGGCGGGCCTGATCGACGCGGGCCTGCCTGTGGAGGAGGCCGACGCGTTCGGCACCTCGGCCGGGTCGGTCGTGGCGACGTTGCTGCTCTCGGGGCACCTGCGCCCGGAGGCTCTCGGGTCGCTCATGCAGATGTCGATGGAGCCCGAGGGCGACCACGGGCACGAGGCGATGGCGTTCGACAGCCTGGCTTTCATCGACCTCAAGGCGACCCTCGCGGTGGACGCGCACGACGAGCAGGAGACGCGCCGTCGCCTCGGCGCGCACGCGCTGGCGAACCCGGTCTCCGCGCCCGAGGACGTGTGGGTGGCGAGCATCGGGGCGCTCGTGCCGACGGACTGGCCGGCCCGGCGCCTGGGCGTCACGGCCGTGGACGCCTCGGACGGCTCGTTCCGGGTGTTCGAGCAGGCCGACGGAGTTCCGTTGGTGCAGGCGGTGGCCGCGAGTTGCACTGTGCCGACCGTGTATCCGCTGGTGACGATCGACGGCCGCCCATATATGGACGGCGGGATGCGCTCCTCGACCAACGCCGACGTGGCTGCGGGATACGACAGGGTGCTCGTGGTCTCGTGTGGCCCCGAGGCGCCGAGCAGTCCGTACGGCCCGACGCTGGATCAGGCGCTGGTGGAGCTGCGCCGCGAGAGCGACGTGCTGCTCGTCGAACCCGACGCGGCCACGCTGGAGGTGTTCGCGCGCAACGTCCTCGACCCGGCACACCGAGAGCCCGCTGCGATGGCCGGGTGGGCGCAGGCCCAGGCCCTCGCTGCGGAGATCACGGCCTTCTGGCAGTAAGGCCTCTGAACCACAGGCTCTTTCGGTTGTCGGTGCCTGCGGGCAGAGTGTGGTCATGACGCACCAGGGCATCATTCCGCCGTACCTGTTGGACACCGTCGCGACCCGTTGCGACGGGGAGGTCGCGGCCCGCGCCGCGTTCACCCGCCAGATCGAGCAGACGCTCCGGGCGCGACGCGAGGTCAAGGCCACGCCCCCGACCTGGCCCGAACGCAGTCGCGACGGCGGCGCCGACGGTCCCCGCGGTGAGAACCAGGGCGGCCCGTCGATCGTGCCGCCGCATCTGCGGTCCCGGGTGAATCCACGGGCTGCTGCGCCGAAGCCGCGGCGCGAGACTGCGGCCGATTCCGAGTCCGCGGTCCCCTCCCCGTCGACAACCCCGGCCACGCCACAGCGGTCTGTCCACGATGCGCGCCACGGCTCGTCCCTGCCGGGCGAGCTCGAGCGGGCCGAGGGCGACGCGGCGGTCTCGGACGAGTCGGTCAACGAGGCGTACGACGGTCTGGGCGCCACGTGGCGGTTGCTGTACGAGGTGTACGGACGCGACAGTCTCGATGGGCGTGGTCTGCCATTGGTGGCGACCGTGCATTACGAGCGCGGGTACGACAACGCGTTCTGGAACGGTGAGCAGATGGTGTTCGGTGATGGCGACGGGGAGATCTTCGCAAGTTTCACCGACTCGGTCGACGTCATCGGACACGAATTGGCGCACGGGTTGACGCAGTACACGTCGGGTTTGATCTATCTGGCGCAGGCCGGGGCGTTGAACGAGTCGATCTCCGACGTGTTTGGGGTGTTGACAACGCAGTACACGGCCGGCCAGTCGGCAGACGAGGCGGATTGGCTCATCGGCGCGCAGTTGTTCCGGCCAGGTGTCAAAGGTGTCGCGCTGCGGTCGATGAAGGCGCCGGGAACCGCGTACGACGATCCGCGGCTGGGTGCGGATCCGCAGCCGGCGCACATGCGCGATTACCAAGACCTGCCGCACGACGACTCCGGTGACAACGGCGGGGTCCACATCAATTCGGGCATTCCCAATCACGCGTTCTACCTGTTCGCGAACGCGTTGGGCGGAAAGGCGTGGGAGCGTGCCGGGCAGGTCTGGTACGACACGATCACGCAGCAGCGCCTCCCCAAGGATGCGCAGTTCGCGACCTTCGCCGCCGCGACCCGCACAGCGGCCGAGACGCGTTACGGCCGAGGTGACGTCGTCGATGCCCTCACCGCCGCCTGGGCTGGGGTGGGAGTCGATGGCCAGGGGTGGCCGTAGGTCATCGCGCAGCGACGCGTAGCGCCCTTGATGCGGGCGCAGAGGCCGGGCGGTCGCTCGGTCGTCGGGTCGGTGGCTCGGCTCGCACCTGTACGCCTGCCTTGTGGGTGGTGCCGGGCGGTGATGTGCTGATCCGCTGCCTGCTCCCCGTTGACCGCACCACCCGAAGCGCCACAATTGTGGCCATGAGTACTGAGCCGTTGCGTGAGGTCCGGGATCACTTCAGTGATGTGGTCGACCGAGTGGAGTTGCACCACGAACGGGTGACGGTGACGCGTAACGGTCGGCCGGTCGCCGTGCTGATCAGCCCTGAGGATGTGGCCGCGATGGAGGAGACCTTGGACGTTCTGTCCGACCCTGGCGCGATGGCGGACATTCGTGAGGCCGATGCGGCGTACGCGACCGGCGACGTGGTGTCCGGCATCGACGCGGTCAAGCGTCTGAGGTCGTGACCTACGAGCTGGTCCTGACACCACCCGCGGTGAGGGCGGTCCCGTCGGGCTTGCCTGAGACGGTGGCGGCGGCTGTGGTCGAGTTCATGACCGGCCCTCTGGTCCAGAACCCGCGACGTGTGGGCAAGGAGCTACGCCAAGCTCGTCGGGGTCATGTCGGCGCGGCGGGGTACCTACCGGGTGTTGTACCGCATCGACGAGGACGCGCTGAAGGTCGTCGTCCTGCGGATCGACCATCGGCGCGACGTATACCGGTGAGGTGAGGCCTCTGCGATGGGGGCGTTCAGGAACTGTTCCTGAACGCCCCTTCGCCGCATGTCGAGCCAGCAAGCCGGCGGACGGTCGAGCGCGAGAACGGCCGAGGCCCGCAGCGCAGCGCCGGCCGCCGCCGGTGGTCAGCCCCGCGCCGACGAAGTCGGCGCTTTGAACCAGTAAGCAATTTGCTCCCGGTTGATACGCGTGAGTGAGATTCCGCACCCGTCGATGTGCGAACGTGCGATTTCGGACGTCATGCCTGTGTCGCCGTCTGCGGGATCAGAGTGGTCGCTGCTCGAGATGGGTGCGGATGGTGGTGAGGAGGTGGATCAGGGTCTGAATGTCGGCGTCGCCGAGTCCGAGGGCGTCGGGGTGGTTGATCGTGATGACGGTGGGCCATGCCTGGTCGAGGCGGTCTCGGCCGGTCTCGGTGATGTGGAGGGGTGTGGCGCCGCCCTGCCCTACGGGGGCGTCTGAGCAGATGAGTCCGTCGTGGATGAGCTGATCGACGGGACGGGCGACGCTCTGCGGGCGGACGTTGAGTCGTCGGGCGATCTGGGCCTGGGTGATGCCGGGGGCGTCATTGACGCTGGCGAGCACGCCGAACTGGCCCGCTGCCAGGCCGTGCTGTGCGAAGGCGGCGGTGAAGGCCCGGTCGGCGAGGCGGGCTGTGTGGACGATCTCGAACAGCGGGAGTGGCGCCTCGCCCGGCCCGAGGGATCGGGGCGCGGTCATGACCACCGCCGCCAACGGGCCGGAGTGACATGAGGGGCGAGGTGGAGGGCTGGTCCCGCGACGGCCCTGAGCGCGGGGTTGGCGAGTGCGTTGATGACCGTGACGGGTCGAAGCGACTCGCGGATCGCGGGGACGGCCCAGGCGGGCATGGCGTCCTCGTAGTCCCTGATCGCTGCCCGGGCTCCGGCCAGCGTCGCGGGACGACTGGTGAGAGCGTCGGCGAGGAAGCCGGCGTCGCGGATGGCGGTGGCGGCGGCGCGTCCACCGGTCGGTGGCATGCAGTGCACGGCGTCGCCCAGCGCGGTGACGGGGCCGGGTCGCCAGGGTGTCAGGTCGGCGCGGGGGTCGGCGGCGCGGAAGGTGTACAAGGCGACGGTGTCTGGCTGGGCGCGCTCGACGAGGGCACGCAGGCGTGGTTCCCAGCCCGAGAGCTGCTCGACGGCGAGCTCGACCAGTTCCTCACCACTGGTGGGCAACATGTCAGGCAGGCTCGCGCGGCGCGCGATCAGGCCCCAGACCAGGGACGCCCGAGGTGCCAGGTGTCGGATCTCGGGGGGCATGTCCCCGGGGGGCGCGTTCAGACCTGTCGTGGAGAGGAACAGTCCGGTCCCGCTCCCCGAGACGGCCAGCCCGGGACCGGCCAGCAGGTGCGCGGGCAACTGATCGCTTGGATCCAGGGAGGTCGATCCGGCGATGCCCACCAGCCCGGTAGGCGTGGCCGTGGGCGCGCCCGCAAGGGCGGTGACGGTCGGGGAGGCGGGGCCCTCCGCGCCCACGACGACGTCGGCCGTGATCGTCTCTCCGGTCGACAGAACCACGCGGGCATCGGACTCGCCCACGACGACGTGGTCCACCTGGGCACCGAAACGGACCCGATCCCCGAGCGGCTCGGCCAGCAGCTCGCGCAGGACAGGTCGGTGGCACAGGAGCCGGTCCTCGCCAGCCGGTTGCGGGTCGACCACGACCGGACACAGGCGGTCGTCGGCCACGGTGAACGCCCGGAACGCGCTCGGGCCATCGGACACCGCGCGTATCGCCGACCACGTCGACGCGGGGAGCACCCGCTCGAGAATCTGGCAGGCGGCAGCGTCCAGGTGCAGGCGATACCCACCCGTGGCGGATGCCTGTTGGTCACGGTCCAGCACCAGGACGTCCGCGTATCGCTTCAGCCCGTGCGCCAGGGTCAGGCCACCCATCCCCGCACCGCAGACGACTACACGCATGGGCCCTCCTCTCGTAGGCAGGCAGCGCTTTCTTTGACAGCATGCTGTCTATCACATGGCCCGGGGGGTGTCGACGTTGACGCTTGACTCCTGTGCTCAAGGCAAACGCACCCACCAATTGCGCTCTTGTGCCGCGATGGGCACCAGCAGTCGCCCCGTGCCGGGACGATCGTCCAGCGTGGGTGTTGGCGAAGACTCGCCGATCGGTGCTCGGGCTGCTTCGCTGGTGTCATGCGACTGAGCCGGTGGACCACCAAGGAGCCCGCAGGGTTGCGTAACGTGCACGGGCGCACGGTGGCCGCATCCGCCCGAAGCCAAAGCGACCTCATGAAGGGCCTGGCGCAGCCCGAGAGTCCATGGCCAACGGATCGCTGGTGGCCACTAGTGCTAGACCATGGGCTGGACGTCGGCAGCCGAGGGGGCACGCTGCTCATTGCGACACCGTTTCTGAGCACCAGAAACGCCCCCGACCGGAGTCGAGGGCGTTGTCTGAGCCGCTTGTCGGAATCGAACCGACGACCTATTCATTACGAGTGAATCGCTCTGGCCGACTGAGCTAAAGCGGCACGCACCCGCAAGCAGGTGCTCGTCGAGGATAGCAAACCCGCTGGCCTGCCCCCAAAACGGCTGCGCCGGACGCATCCTGCACGACCGGCCTCGACAGCAGAGGCCTCAGCAGGTGAGGCCGTCCTTGGGCGCCTTGCCCTTGACGAGGTAGTCGTCGACGGCGTTGTCGACACAACTGTTGCTGCGCATGTAGGCGGTGTGGCCGTCGCCGTCGAAGGTGATGAGACGGCCCTCGTCGAGCTGGCCTGCCAGACGCTGCGCCCACTCGTACGGCGTCGCCGGGTCGCGGGTCGTCCCGATGACGACGATCGGCCCACTGCCGGTCGCCGCGATCTCCGCCGGCTGCGTCTCGGACTGGACCGACCACTCCTCGCACGTGAGCGTGGCCATCGCCATCGACTCGCCCCACGTCGGAGCAGCCTTCTCGAACTTCGTGATGCGCTCGGCCATCTCGGACTCGCTCGGTCGCTTCGAAGGCCGGTCCAGGCAGTTGATCGCCGAGATCGCCTGCATGATGTTGCCGTAGTAGCGACCCTCTGGGTCGCGGTCGGCATACTCCCGCGCCAGGTCGAACAGCGGCGTCCCGTCCCCGTCCTGGGCCGCGCGCAACGCGTCGGTGAGGATCTCCCACGTGCCCTCGTCGTACATGGCCCGCGCCATGCCGGTACCGGCCCAGCCCTCGGTCAGCGAGGACACGCGCGCGTCGTCGTCCACGGGCAGCGGCTTGCGGTCGATCTTCTGCAGCAGGTCACGCAAACTCTGCATGCCGCGATCCACGTCCGACCCCAGCGGGCAGTCGTCCTGCGCCACGCAGGCCTTGACGTAGGCCCGGGTCGCGGTCTCGAACCCGACCGCCTGCCCGAGGTTCAACTCCTCGTTGGAGAGCTCGGGCGCGATCGCCCCGTCGAGCACCATGCGTCCGGCCCGCTTGGGAAACAATCCGGCATAGGTCGCACCCAGGAACGTGCCGTACGACTTGCCCAGGTACGTCAACTTCTCCTCGCCGAGCGCGGCCCGGACGATGTCCATGTCCTTGGCGGCGTCGACGGTGCTCACGTGCGGCAGGAGGTTGGGCTGCTTGGCCTTGCAGGCCTCGCCGAAAGTGCGAGCGACCTCACGGGCCCGGTCCAGCTCACTCGCGTCGTCGGGAGTCGGGTCCAACCCGAGCATCGTGTCCATCTGCTCGGCGTCGATGCACTCGATGGGCTTGGACTCCCCCACCCCACGCGGGTCGACACCCACGACATCGAAGGCACGCCTGACCTGCGGAGACACAACCAGGTCGGCCGCTCGCGCGTACTCGACGGCTGAGCCTCCGGGCCCACCCGGGTTGACCAACAGCGCACCCTGGCGCTTGTTGGCGGCGTTCACCTTGAGCGCCCGCAGCCGCAACGTCTCACCCTCGGGTTTGTCGTAGTCGACCGGAACCTCGACCCACGCGCACGTCGCCTTGTCCTGCTTGTCACGCCCGCAGGGCTCCCAGGTCAAAGCCTGGGAGTAGAACTCGCTCAGGCCCTCCTGCCCCTCCGGAGGTGCCGTCGCCGGCGCACCGGAGGCGCCGCCCGGCGTCGGAGCGCCCGGCGCATCGACAGAGCAGCCCGCGAGGGCCAGCAGGGTCGCCGTCGACATGGCCGTCGCAGCCTTGACGACCCTGGCCGACGTGGAACGACGTGTCTTCGCCTCGGCTCGATCCACGGTGACGACCTCTCTGTGCGGCAGATCGCCCGATCGGGCGATTCGGTTGACCACGGTACTCGTGCGGTGGGGCGGCCTCACCGGCGTGGCAACCTCAACGAGATGGCCATCGCCTCGAGGGCGAGGAGCAGCGGCACGTTGGCGTCGATGCGGGTGCGTGCTGTGCCGATGGCCGCCATCGCCGCGAGGATCTCGTCGGGGCCCATGGCACGCGCCAGCGCATCGACCTCGGCGCGCGCGTCCTCGTTGACGAGGTCGACGCTCGACCCGAATCGCACGACGAGTGCATCGCGGTAGACCGACAGCAGGTCGATGAGAGAACGGTCGACCACGTCGCGCGCGAATCTGGTCGCACGGGTCTTCTGTTCCTTCTCCAGCGAGGCGATCTGCGCCCGGACGTGTGGCGGCTGGGTGCGTGCGCTCGTGTCGGCTCCGAGCGTCTCCAAGAGGCGCGCCCGTTCGGCGGCGTCACGCTCGGCACTGGACGCGCCGGATTCCTCCGTGGCGATGGAGGCCAGGTCGGCCGCGGCCCCTACTGCGTCGGGTACCGATCGGATACGGCCGGCCATCTGCACGACCTCACGACGACGGCGCCGAGCGTCGTCGTCGCGCGCCAGGCGGCGGGCGAGACCGATGTGACTCTGGGCGGCGCGGGCGGCGTACATCGCCATCGCCAGGTCGATCCCGTCGCGGCGGACCAACAACTCGGCCACGGCCTTGGCCGGCGGGGTGCGCAGGCGGACGTGCCGGCTGCGGCTGCGGATCGTGACGATGACGTCCTCGTAGGAGGGCGCACAGAGCAGCCACACGGTGCGCTCCGACGGCTCCTCAAGGGCCTTGAGCAGCGCATCGGCGGCGCGCTCGGTGAGCCGGTCGGCGTCCTCGATGATGACGACGCGATAGCGGCCGACCGACGGACGGTGCGCTGCCTCGACGACGAGTTCACGGGCGTCCTCGACGCGGATCGACAAGCCCTCGGTGGCGACGATCGTGACGTCGGAATGGGTGCCGTCCAGGCTCGTCTGGCACTCCCGGCAGGCACCGCATCCGTGCTCGGGGCAGTTGAGCGCGGCGGCGAAGGCCCGCGCAGCCGTCGAGCGTCCGGAACCGGGTGGGCCGGTGAGCAGCCACGCGTGGGTCATCGCGGCCGGGTCGCGGACGGCGCGATCCAAGGTAGTGACCGTCTGGGGCTGCCCGACGAGGTCGTCCCACACCGTCATGGCGCGGCATCCTGCAGCAACTCGCCGACGCGGGCGCTGACCGCTGCGGACAAGTTGGCGATGGGAGCGCCTGCGTCGAGAACGAGGTACCGCTCGGGCGCGCCCTGCGCCAGCTCGAGAAAGTGGGCCCGGACCCGGGTGTGGAACTCCGCCGCTTCAGCTTCCATGCGATCCTCGTCGCGCCCGCTACGGCGTCGACGACCGGTCTCGGGGCTCACATCGAGGAGGACCGTCAGGTCGGGAACAAGGCCGCCGGTGGCCCACCGTGACAACTGCGCGATCTCGTCGACCGCGAGCGCCCGACCTGCGCCTTGATAGGCGACGGAGGAGTCGGAGTACCGGTCGGTGATGACGACCTGCCCCTGCGCCAGCGCGGGGCGGATGAGCTGTTCGACGTGGTGGGCCCGATCGGCAGCGAACAGCAGCGCCTCGGCCCGCGGGCCGATGTGATCGCCGTGCAGGAGCGCGGCGCGGATGCGCCCGCCCAGCTCGGTACCGCCGGGCTCGCGGGTGAGCACGACCTCGTGGCCACGCTCACGCAACCATGACGCGAGGGCCGCCACCTGGGTGGACTTGCCCGCGCCGTCTCCGCCTTCGAACGCGATGAACACCACGGCCGCAGCCTAGGCGACACCACCGACAACCGTTCGGGAGTGCGTCGGACCCGTCCTCATGCGAGCGCCGACCCGCGCCCGGTGTGGGGCGGGTCGGCGCTGGGCACAAGCAGATTCAGGCGTAGGTGTTGACGTTGCGCCCGACGCTGCCCTCGGAGGCAAGCGGCATGCTCGGCATGCTCTCGAGAAGCTGCGCAGCAGAGTTCTGCTGCGAGTCCATCGACTTCCTGAGCAACGACACCTGTGCATCCGAGTACGCGACTGCGGTCCTCTGGCTGAGGATCGTCTGAGCAAGCGCGGCTACATCCATGGGATGACCTCCCTGTGTGTGGCAGAGCACCTGGCAGGGTGCTCGGCCCTCCACATCGGCGGGGCAGCCGGTTATCTGAGGAGGCCGCGTGGGCCCGTCAGGAGGCGTCGACCTCAGGCACCGGGTGCCGCGTCACGGCGTCGAGGGCGAGAGTGAGTCCCACCTCGCGGGCGTCGGTGCCGAACCTCCGCGCATCCCAGTCCTCCTCGGCCAGGGTGTCGGCGGTGTAGAGGATCTGCGCGAACGACGCGCCGCGGAACTGGGCGCACGCGGCGAGTGAGGCACATTCCATCTCGACGACCTGGCAGCCCTGCTCCAGGCGTGCCACGAGGGTGGCGCGGGTCTCCCGATAGAAGGCGTCGGTGGTCCACGTCGGCACCTCGACGGAGGCCAGGTCGGCAGCTTCGATGGCCTCGACGCAGGAGGCGCGCAGGCCAGCGTCGGTCTCGACCCAGTCGGCGGCAGGGAGGTAGTGGTAAGACGTACCCTCCGCACGCAGGGCCTTGCTGGGCAGCACGAAGGCGCCCTCCTCGAAGTGGACGAGCCCGCCGCACGAGCCCACAGCAACCGCCTGCGTCACTCCGCTCATGAGGATGTGCTCGAACAGGATCGTCGCGGCCGGACCACCGAGGGGGATCTCGACCAGCGCCACCTCGACGCCGTTGTGCACGCCCACGTGGATGGGGTGACGCCGGATGATCGTCTCCACCTCGTCGACCACCTCGAACCCGTGCTCGGCCACATACGGCGGCACGACGTCACCGAGCAGCGTGAGCACGGCCCGCGGCGGCAACGGCACCCGCTTGGCCGACCGCTGAGCCAGGTGGATCAGATCGTCCGGGTCGTCGTCGTGATCGAGGATCGGAAAGGGGCCGATATCGCGCATGGGCGCCAGTCTGGCACCTCCGTCGAGGCCAGGCAGAAGCAGTCGTGGAGGGCGGTCGCGCAGGTCACGCGCCCAGGTCAGTCGCGCAGGTCAGTCGGCTCAGTCGCGGGATGCGCCCTCGACCAGGCCGAGGCGTGCCGCGCGGACGAGGCTGCGAGGAACGACCACCTCGCGACCGTCGACCATGACGGGCACCAGCGCCGGCGGAGTCGCCTTCCACTGAGCCCGGCGCGAGCGGGTGTTGGACCGGGACATCCTGCGCTTCGGAACGGCCATGAATGGATCTCCTTCGATGGGTCGAACGTGATGGGGGTGTAGATCGAGCCTGATGCGGTGCGGCACGGGGGGTGCACCGCGCTTGCGGCGGGACTGAGGGGCGGACCGGTGTCAGGCGGCGCCGCGTTGTTCGCCCAGCCACGGGTCGAAGCCGTCGGCCCGGCCGGCCCAGGCGCCGAGGCCGCCGGCAAGTTCGGAGTCGGTGAGCAGGGTGGCGGCGAAGGTCTCGGCGATCTCGTCGGGCGTTCCGTCGATGCCGGTGACGACGATGCGGGTGCGGGCCGACTCGCCGGCGTCGGACCAGGTCGAGAGCTCACCGATGCTGAGCTGACCACCGGCACCGTCCCACTGGCACACGGCGTTCGGGCGGGTGGGCAGCCAGAACACGCCGCGGCTGCGACCAGGAACCGAGCCGAGAGTTTCGAGATTGCGCATCAGCCGGTCGGGGTGGAACGGCCGCCAGGATTCGAGCTCGACCGTCCACACACCCTCGCGCTCGGGTGCATGGCTCACCTCGACGGCGAGAGGGTCGCCGCGGCGCAGCACCTCCTCGCGGCTGCGAGGCTGCAGCAGGGCAACGGCGTCGACCTCGTGAAGGCGCATCAGGGCGATGCCGGGCGGGGTGAGGTGGTCGACCAACGCCTCGCCCAACTCGTCGAGCGGGCTGTCGAGGACCACGACGCCGGCGCCCTCGATCTGCCGGGTGAGCACCTCCCCCATGGCGCGCTCGTCGTCGCTGGAGAGGGCAAGCCCACGGTCGCTGAGCCGGTCGTCGCCGCACAGATCCCAGGGCGCATCCTCGGCCTGCAACGACGTGACGACTGCGCCGACGGAGACCATCCCCTCGTCCTGCAACACCACGAGGGCGCGCAGCACCGGCACCGGCTCGGCGGTCACCGGCAGGGCCAGCACGATCGCGCTCGGGCGGCGGAACGCGACCTCACGCAGCGCCGGCACGATGTCCTCCCGCAAGGCGCAGCCGAGACAGGTGTGTGCGAGGTCCTGGATGCGGTCCTCGAGGATGCCGGTCGCGTCGGAGACCACGCGGCGCAGCGTCCCTGCCGCGGCGTCGATGTCGTGACGCACGACGACGGCGCCGGACAGGTCGAGCAGCACGTGATGACGGGAATCACCGGGCGCCGCCGAGGTTCTGCTCTGCCGCCGCCTGGCCGGACTTGCGGCCGTACCGGCGGTTGAACTTCTCGACCCGGCCTTCGCTGTCGAGGACGGGGTAGGTGTTGCCGTCCTCCCACTCGATCGTCCGCGTCGGCGTGGCCGTGGAGCGGGTGAGGAAGGCGTGGCCCGCCGATCGGTCGCGGAAGACGACGGGGTGGTAGTCGGGGTGGATTCCGTCTCGCATGGGGTCTCCTGTATGTTGTTGCGAATCGTTCTCATTCTTAGCACAGGAGGAAGGATGTCCGCACGCTGCCAGGTGACGGGGGCAACCCCGCAGTTCGGCAACTCGATCAGCCACAGCCATCGACGCACCAAGCGCCGCTGGGACCCCAACGTTCAACGCCGCACGTACTTCGTGCCCAGCCTCGGCCGCAAGGTCACGCTGCACGTCAGCCCTCGTGGGATCGGGGTCATCGACCGTCGTGGCATCGACGCCGTCGTCGCCGAGCTGCGCGCGAAGGGAGAGAAGCTCTGATGGCGAAGAGCACCGAGCTGCGCCCGATCATCAAGCTCCGGTCCACTGCCGGGACGGGCTACACGTACGTCACCCGCAAGAACCGCCGTAACGACCCCGACCGGATGCGGCTCCGCAAGTTCGACCCGCGCGCCGGGCAGCACGTCGAGTTTCGCGAGGAGCGCTGACATGGCCAAGAAGAGCAAGATCGCGGCCGATGCCCGACGCCGGGAGACGGTGGCCCGGTACGACGCACGGCGGGCCGAACTCAAGCAGGTCATCGCGTCGCCCGCGACCGACGACGAGGCGCGTGCCGAGGCCATGCGCGCGCTGCAGCGCCTCCCCCGCGACGCCAGCCCTACCCGCCTGCGCAACCGCGACGTCGTCGACGGCCGGCCCCGGTCGGTCTACCGCACGTTCGGACTCTCCCGCATCCGTCTGCGCGAGATGGCCCACGCCGGAGAACTCCCCGGCGTCACGAAGTCGAGTTGGTGAGGAGCCACCCATGAAGGTCCGTGCATCCATCCGATCCCTGGCCAAGGCGCCGGGGTCCAAGGTCGTCCGCCGCCGCGGCCACCTCTACGTGATCAACAAGGCCAACCTCCGCTTCAAAGCCCGCCAGGGCTGAGGGGCCGCACGTCAGGCCTGGTCGCCCGACGCGCACACACGCCGCCCTACCGACATGTCGGTGGGGCGGCGTCGCTGTGTCCGGACACGGGGTGTTGACGCAGTGCGGTATCAGCGCGATCCCGAGTCAGGGCATCTGCGTACCGGGCGCCAGGGCTCGCAGACCCCGGACATCGACGGTGCGGGGTGCGGCCGTGACCGTCGTGCGCAGACCCGCGAGGCGGCCGACGGTGAAGACACGTCCGTATCCGCGATCGTCCACCGCCATGACCGCCACCGTGTTGCCGCAGGTCGTGGGCACCAGCGCGCGGTAGCTCTTCCATCCGGTGTTGCGGAGGCGGGCTGCGGACGTCCGCATCGGTGACGTGGTCGGCACCGTGACGGTCAACAACGCACCCGTTCGCGTGGTGGCGAGAAAGACGTCCTAGCGGGCATCCGAGGCGATGAGGGCCAGGCCCCGCACGTCACCGAAACCGGCGACCGCTCCCGCCGATCGGTACCCCGTCGTCTGCCCCGCGGCCTCCTTGATCGGGCGGTAGCGGCGCAACGTTCCCTGGGTGAACCGTACAGGAATTGCGTCTGCGTCGGGTTCGTCATGCCGAACAGGCTCTGGTGGATCGTCTGCATGCCGCCCACCCGCGACCCAGCGTCGTTGAGCTGACGGCGTGTTTCGTCTCCGTCCGAGGACCGTTGGGACCAACGGGTCCGAGGTGAACTCACGCAGCCACGTCGTGCGCACGAGGCGCCCACCAACCACAGCCGTCGTGTCGTACTACAGGGAGTCCAGACCGTCCGGGACCCCGTCGTCCCACGAGGAATAGACACTGCTCATCGCCGTCGTCGCGTTGGGCGCACTCGCTTTGCTGAAGACCTCGCCTCGTCCCCCGCTCCCGTCGGTCCGGCCGTAGGCGTGCACGAGGTCGCCCTGCGCGTCCATTCCGTACACCCCGACCTCGCACGTGGCGGCGGTGCTCGAGGTCGACACAGCCTGGTGCGCCGGGGCGACGGTCACCGCCGAAGCTCCCGCGGCGGGAGCAAGCGCTGCCGACACCGCCAGCACCAGCGCGCATGCGCCGGTCCTCGCGCCGAACCTCGTCACGCATCGAGTCTTCGCGCCCTGCGCCATGATTCGCTCCCCTCACGGGGTCGACGACCGATCCTCTGTTCCCACCATCGCGGGGACGGGCCTGGTGTTGCAGATCGAGCGCACCTCTTGACGACATCCAGACACAACAGGCTCCGGGTATGGCGAAGGCCGGAACCCCGCAGGATTCCGGCCTTCGCCGGTGGCTGTCGCTCGTCAGGCCTTCTTGGCCGTCTTCGTCGCAGTCTTAGTGGCCGTCTTGGTCGTCGACTTGGTGGCCGTCTTCGTCGTCGAGGCGGCGGTCTTCTTGGTAGCCGTCTTCTTCGTCGTGGCCTTCTTGGTCGTCTTCTTCGCGGTCTTCTTGCGCGTCGTCGGACCCTTGGCGCGCTTCTCGGCAAGAAGTTCGAACCCGCGCAGCGGAGTGATGGTTTCGGGGTCGTCGTCGCGACGCAGAGTCGCGTTGGTCTCGCCGTCGGTCACGTACGGGCCGAAGCGGCCGTCCTTGACGACCACGGGCTTGCCGCTCACCGGGTCCTCACCGAGCTCCGCCAGCGGCGGCTTGGCGGCGGCACGTCCGCGCTGCTTGGGCTGGGCGTAGATCGCGAGGGCCTCGTCGAGGGTGATGTCGAAGAGCTGCTGCTCGCTCGCGATGGAGCGCGAGTCGGTGCCCTTCTTGAGGTACGGGCCGTAGCGGCCGTTCTGTGCCGTGATCTCGACGCCCTCGGCGTCGACACCCACCACGCGCGGCAGCGACAACAACTTCAGCGCGGCGTCGAGCTCGATCGTCGCGAGATCCATGTCGGCGAAGAGGCTGGCCGTCTTGGGCTTGACCTTGTTCTTGCCCTTGAGCTCGGTCTCGGCCTCGGTGAGCACCTCGGTGACGTACGGCCCGTAGCGGCCCGCCTTGGCGATGACCTGGCGGCCGGTCTCGGGGTTGACGCCGAGCTCGCGACCGTCGTCGGAGGCCTGTTCGAGCAGCTCACGAGCCTTGGCCGGAGTCATCTCGTCGGGCGCGATGTCGTCGGGGATGGACGCGCGACGAGCCTGGGGGGCCTCGGCGCCGTCAACGACCTCACCCGTCGTGGGGTCGACCCCGGCCGGGACCTCCTCCTGCACGTACGGGCCGTAGCGGCCGACGCGGACGACCATGTTGTCGCCGAGGCGGATCGTGGAGATCTCGCGGGCGTCGATGTCGCCGAGGTTCTCCACGAGGTGACGCAGGCCCTCCGCAGTGGTGGCCTCGTCGCCGAAGTAGAACTTCTGCAGCCAGTCGACTCGCTGGGCGTCGCCGCGGGCGATGGCGTCGAGATCGGCCTCCATCGACGCGGTGAACCGATAGTCGACCAGCTTCTGAAAGTGCTCTTCGAGCAGGCGGGTGACCGCGAACGCCAGCCAGTGCGGCACCAGCGCGGTGCCGCGCGAGCCGACATAGCCGCGATCCTGGATCGTGGCGACGGTCGCGGCGTAGGTCGACGGGCGGCCGATGCCGAGCTCTTCCATCGCTTTGACCAGCGTGGCCTCGGTGTAGCGGGCCGGCGGGGAGGTCTCGTGACCGGCGGCGTCGGCCTCGGCCACGTCGAGGGATCCACCCTCACGCAACTGCGGTAGGCGGCGGTCCTCCTCGCGGGTCTGGGCGGCGGCGCGCTCGTCCTCGTCGCGGCCCTCCTCGTAGGCGGCCAAGAACCCTCGGAAGGTGATGACGGTGCCGCTGGCCGAGAACTCGGCGGTCTTCGTGGGGGCGCCGCCGACCTGCGCGCCCGAGGTGGGCACGGTGAGCTTGACGGTGGCGGTCGAGCCCTTGGCGTCGGCCATCTGGGAGGCGACGGTCCGCTTCCAGATCAGTTCGTAGAGCGCGAACTCCTCGCCGCGCAACTGCCCCGCGACCTGTGCCGGAGTACGGAACGTGTCACCGGCGGGACGGATGGCCTCGTGCGCCTCCTGGGCGTTGGCGGCCTTCTTCTCGTACCTGCGCGGGCCCGCGGGCACGAACTCCTCGCCGTACATGTCGCGCGCCTGGCTGCGGGCCGCGGTAAGAGCCGACTCACTCAGCGTGGTGGAGTCGGTACGCATGTAGGTGATGTAGCCGTTCTCGTACAACCGCTGGGCCACGCGCATGGCGTTGCGGCTGCTCAGGCGCAGTTTGCGGCTGGCCTCCTGTTGCAGGGTCGAGGTGGTGAACGGCGCGGACGGGCGGCGGGAGTACGGCTTCTCGCTGACCTCGCTGACGGTGGCGGTCTGCGACGACACGGCCTCCGCGACGGCCCGAGCGCCGGACTCGTCGAGGTGCGTGACCTTGCTCTTGAGCACGCCGTCGTCACCGAAGTCGCGGCCGCTGGCGATGCGGGTACCGTCGATCGACGCCAGGCGGGCGGTGAACGACTCAGCAGCTGAGGCGGTTTCGAACCGGCCGGTCACGTCCCAGTAGGAGGCGACGCGGAACGCCATGCGCTCCCGCTCGCGCTCGACGACGATGCGAGTCGCGACGGACTGCACGCGACCGGCAGACAGGCCCTGGCGGACCTTGCGCCACAGCACCGGGCTGACCTCGTAGCCGTAGAGGCGGTCGAGGATGCGGCGAGTCTCCTGCGCGTCGACGAGCGACTTGTCGAGGTCCCGGGTCTCGTTGGCGGCGCGGCGGATGGCCTCTTTGGTGATCTCGTGGAACACCATGCGCTTGACGGGCACCTTGGGCTTGAGCACCTCGAGGAGGTGCCAGGCGATGGCCTCGCCCTCGCGGTCCTCATCGGTGGCGAGCAGGAGTTCGTCGGCGTCCTTGAGGGCGCGGCGCAGCTCGGCGACCTTCTTCCTCTTGTCCCCGTCGATCACGTAGTACGGGTCGAAGCCGTTGTCGACATCGACGGCGAACCGGCCGTAGGGGCCCTTCTTCATGTCAGCGGGGAGCTCGCTGGGGTTCGGCAGATCGCGGATGTGCCCGACTGAGGCCTCCACCTCGTATCCCGAACCGAGATACCCGGCGATGGTCTTGGCCTTGGCCGGCGACTCGACGATGACGAGACGCTTCGGTTCTTCTGCAGACACGACTGGTCGGCTCCCTTTCACCCGCAGCGGATTCGTCGCTGCTTCACAACCGCGGCCCGCGCCGCGCGGCGGCGGGGTTTTGCCTCACGGTAACGCCTGGCGCACGGCCGTGTCGTATCGGTGCCGTGCAGGGGCTTCACGAGGGGCCAGACGGTGGTCACGTCGCTGCCGCCTCGGCCGGGACAAGGAGTCCGTCGGCGACGAGCTCCCGCAACGACGGAGCGATGCTCGCGCGGAGGTCGGCGGCGTCCTGGTCGGTGAGGGCGGCGATGGCAGTGACGGCCACGTCGGCGGTGAGGTCGCCGTCGCAGACGGACACGAAGGCGGCCAGCGCCGTGTCGGCCTGGATGACGCGGCGGAACCCGCCGCCCTGGCGGATGACGATGACGCTGGGGTCGGCCTCGCCCGGGCGGGTGTGGCGTTCTTCGGTGACGTCGGAGGCCGCGGCCCAGGCCTGCGCGAAGAGGTCGGCGTCGCTCTGCTGGTTCAGGCGGGCGCGGGTGTCGAGCCCTCGCGCGATGACCGGCCCCATGGGCGACTCGACGCTGCCGGTGGCCTCGGTGAGATCGATCCACCGCTCGTGCTCGTCGCGGGGGCGCTGCATGGCGACGACGCCGAACCAGATGTGCTCGACGCCTCGGGACTCGAAGTCGTCGAGCCAGGCGGTGACCCAGCGGTCGTGTTCGGGAGTGCCGGGGCGGTGTCCGCCGTCACGGGCCCAGGTCTCCGCGTACTCGGCCACGTCCTGGTATTCACGGGCGACGACCCAGGCGTCGAGCCCGGCGCACTCGGGCGTCTCGAGCCACTCACGCCAGCGGTCGCGCCAATCGTCGCCGTCGCCAACCTCCCAGTTGGCGAGAAAACACGCCACTCCCCCGGGCGCCAGGTGATCTCCGACGCCGCGGACGAACGACTCGACGAGTGCGTCGCCGGCGCGGCCGCCGTCGCGGTACTCGTAGAGGGGCAGATCGGCGTCGCGGGGGCTGATGACGAACGGCGGGTTGCTGACGACGAGGTCGAACACCTCGGGCCCATCGGGGGTGGTGACGGGCTCGAACATGTCGCCGGCGCGCAGATCCCACGTCTGGTCGGCGAGGGCAGCGTTGAAGGCGGCGAACGCCAGGGCGCGTTCGGAGAGGTCGGTGGCGACGATCATCTCCGCGTGGTCGGCCGCGTGGAGGGCCTGGATGCCGCAGCCTGTGCCGAGGTCGAGCAGCCGGGGCGCGTGGATGCGCGGGGTCCACGCGGCGAGGGTGAGGGAGGCGCCGCCGACGCCGAGCACGTGATCGGGGT
>DAMDJY010000038.1:2983-4209 GCA_032100225.1 Mobilicoccus sp. | reverse complement strand
GCAGTGGCTGCCCGGTGACGGCTTCGGCCGGGTCGGAGGCCATCCACCAGCCGTGATCCTCGTCGCCGTAGGGGCGCAGGTCGCAGGCAGCCCGCCATCCGCCCGAGGGGTCGCGGCGGACGAGCCCGATGCGTTCGACTCCTGCCGCACCGGTGGTGGGGAACGCGAGTGCGAGGTCGTCGTCGGTGACGGTGTCGCCGAGGGCGAACAGCCGGACGAGGACGGACAGCGCATCGGGGATGCGGCGGTGCAGGACTCGGCGGGCGGGGGCGAAGTGATCGCGCATCGCTGCGCCCGAGGCGACGGGGCCGAGTGCCTCGGTCACGCCCTCGACCGTGTACTTGGCAGCCTCCAGATCGGCTCGCAACGGCTCCACGAGGTCGGCCGGCAGTACCGGCACGGGCGGTGAGCCCTCTGCGCCGCTGCCGCCACCAGCGCCGACGCCATTGCCCTGCTCCGACCGATGCGCATCTCCACCCATGCCGCACACCCTAGAGCGACCCTCCGACAACCCTTCGGAGCACGAACATGTGCAGCGGGGCTCGCCCTGGCCGTCGTCAGCTCTGGCTGGTGCGCGGGTCCATGCCGGTTTCGCGAGTCACGACGCCGCCGAGTTTGTCGGCTGCTGGTCCTTGTTCTCGGCGCTCCAGGACGCCAGCGCCTCGTCCAGCCGATCGAGCATGTAGTGCGCCTGCGCGTAGTTGGTGAGCAGGAGCGGCCCCGCGCCCTGCAGCACGGCGCCGGTGCGGCGCACATGCCCCGTCACGGGATCGGAGGTGGCGAGGCTCCCGCCGGTGAAGGCATCGAGCCCACCCGCGTAATCACTGGCCAACATGACGATGTCGGCATCCTTCAAGTACGTCGTGACGTCGGTGAGTGCCGCCCGCACTTCACCCTGCGCCGCAACCGCCTCGGGAGTGCTGACCGACGACACGAACCGCACACCGGCCGCCGCGAGGAGCCTCCCGGGCACCGAGTCGGCGCCGTAGGCCGAGATGCGTTTCGTGTCCCAGGCCCGCAACACGACGAGCTGCGTGAGAGCCAGCACGTCCGCTCGCTCGCGGCGCACCTGCTCGACATGCGCGTGCAACGCCGCCTCGGGAGCGCCCGGATCGGCGACGCCCGCCACCTCCCCGATGCCGCGCACCCGCTCCTGCCAGGCGAAGCGCTGGTCGCCGCCCGCCTGCACGACCACCACCGGCACCTCACGCCCGACCGCGTCGACG
>DAMDJY010000038.1:0-2778 GCA_032100225.1 Mobilicoccus sp. | reverse complement strand
GTCTCGCTCACCCGACCGCTGCCCAGGACGGGCAACTCGCGCAACGCTGCGCGTCGCGTCGGCGGCACGGTCGCGGGCGCGATCGACGACGTCGCCACCACGGGTGCGCCGACATCGAGTGCGGGCTGGAGACATACGTCACCGATGGTGACGATCCGCTCGGCCTGCTGTGGGACGCGGTACGTCACGCCCTGAAACTCGACCACGCGGCCGGCCGATCCGCTGGGGCCGGCCCCCGTCGTCGCACCACCCGTCGGTGTGGCGCGCTGATACGGGTCGGCCGAACAGGCCCCGAGGGCGGCCATGCCGGCCCCGGCCACGACCGCACGAAGCACACTTCGCCGGTTCGGGAGCGACTCGCGCATTCGGCCATCCCTTCACCAGCGACACAACACGACATCCCCGACCGTACGTGGGTCGGGGATGTCGTCAAAAAGCCAGGTCAGCCGACAGGCGCCTTCATGCCGGGCACCTCGAGCTGCTCGCGCAGACCGTCCAGGATCTTGGTGAGCAGACGCGAGACCTGCATCTGACTGACGCCGATCTCCTGCCCGATCTGCTCTTGTGTGAGGCCGCGGACGAAGCGCAGCAGCAGGATGTGACGGTCGCGAGGGCTCAACATCGCGAGCGCCGGACGCAGCATCTCGGCGTCGTCCACGTGCCGGTAGGCGTCGACCTCGTCGACGAGAAGATCTCCGAGCGAGGCCGACCCGTCTTCACGAGTGGGCGCATCGAGCGAGAGCGCAGTGAACCCGCCTCGGGACTGTTCGGCCTCGGCCAGCTCACCGACCTCGACTCCCAAACCCTCGGCCAGCTCGGCCTTCGTCGGCGGACGACCCCAGGCCTGCTCGAGATCGGCAGCGGTCGTCGTGGCGGCGCTGCGGAGTTCCTGCAGTCGACGCGGAGGGCGAACCATCCACCCGTGGTCGCGGAAGTACCGCTTGATCTCGCCGGAGATGGTGGGGACGGCGTAGGCAAGAAATCCGGGACCCTCGCCGATGCGGTACCCCTGCACGGCCTTGACGAGTCCGAGGTAAGCGACCTGGACGAGATCCTCGGGGTCGGCTCCACGCTGTGAATAACGACCGGCCAGAGCCTCTGCGACACCGGCGTTGAGGAGCACGATCTCGTCGAGGCACGCCTGGATCTCAGCGATGTCGGTCAATGTGGCGGCATGGGCGAACAGCTCATCCGTCCGCTCTTCGCGGGCGGCAGATACCCCCGGGGCAACCATTGATGCTCCCATTCACATGAAGTCCCATGACGGCACGACTCCTCGACCGCTGAGAAGACCGTATAGGGGGACGCGGGCAGGGAGCAAGACACCCTGGCGCCAAGCGGAGCATCCTCACCCCGGGGGATACCTACCGCTGGGTAGTGCAGACGCCTCAAGCAGGTTGCCGGGGGCCGTCTTCCGCGCTCAACGCCTGTTCAACCGTGTCGTGAATACTGAAAACTTGCTCGAGACCGGTTATGGTGAAAACTCGCAGAACTCGAGGATCTGAGCACACGATTCGGACATTTCCGTCGTTGCGGCGGACATTCCACTGCGCCCCGACGAGCACGCCGATTCCCGTCGAGTCGAGAAACGGGACCTGGCTGAGGTCGATGACGATCAAGCGGTGCCCCTCGGCGAAGAGGGAGGTGAGCTTCTTTCGGAGGGCAGGCGCAGAAATGAGGTCGAGGTCGCCGGCCACGTCCACCACTGTGTACTGGCCCTCGTCACGACTGGACACCGACAGTTCGCTCATCGACGCCTCCTTTCGGTGCTGTCACTGTAGTCGCCGCGCTCACGAGGTCCCACCCGAGCCTGGACGGAGCGGGCGTACGGTGGCCCGGATGCCCGATCTCGATCCCTCGTCAGTGCTGGCAGCGTTGCCTCCGAGCGCGCCCCGGCTCGCTGCGACGCGCACGCTGCCGGCTCGGCCGGGAACGAGCAATCCCTGGCCCGAGTGGGTGGCGCCGTCGGTCCGCGATGCCTACCTCGCGCGGGGAATCACGTCGCTGTACGACCACCAGGTGCGGGCCGCGTCGTTGCTCCACGACGGCCGACACTGCGTGCTGGCCACCGGTACCGCATCGGGCAAGAGCCTCGCCTACCTGCTGCCGGGCCTGACGTCCGTCGTCGAGGGATCCCCTCGGCCGGGCACCATGCTCTACCTGGCCCCGACGAAGGCGTTGGCCGCCGACCAGCTGGCCCAGGTTGAGGCCCTCGGCATTCCCGGGGTGCGGGCCGCCTCGTACGACGGCGACACCCCCTCGGACGAGCGGGCCTGGATCCGCAGACACGCCAACGTCGTGTTCACCAACCCCGACATGCTGCACCATTCGATCCTGCCCGGGCACGCCCGGTTCGGCGCGTTCCTGCGCGACCTGCGGCTCGTCGTCGTCGACGAATGCCACGCATACCGAGGTGTGTTCGGGACGCACGTCGGAGCCGTGTTGCGCCGCCTGCGTCGGATCGCCGAGCATCACCGCGCCGAGGTCACCTTCGCCTTCGCCTCGGCCACCGTGGCCCGCCCGGCACGGCATGCCTCCGCGCTGCTCGGGCTTGACGTCGAAGCCGTCGTCGACGACGGGTCGCCCGCAGCCGAACGGGTTCTCGCCCTGCTCGACCCGGCACCGCCCGAGGGCGCCGACCGACGTTCGACCCTGACGCACGCGGGTGAACTGCTCGGCCACCTCGTGGATCAGGACATCAGGACCGTCGCGTTCACGCGCTCCCGCGCGGGCTCGGAGGTCGTCGCCGAGATCGCCAGGCAGCACGTGCCCGAGCAC
>DAMDJY010000037.1:19610-23344 GCA_032100225.1 Mobilicoccus sp. | reverse complement strand
GCTGGCATGCCGTCGCCGACGCGGTCGTCGGTCACCCGTGGCGTGCGCTCGCCGTCACGCTGCCGATCCTCGCGATCTGCGCCGCCGGCCTGACCCACGCTCAGATCGGTCTCGAGCAGAGCAGTCAGTTCCGCGTCCGGGCCGAATCGGTCGAAGGACTCGACGCCCTGCGCGCCCATTCCGAGCCGGGCGAGGTCTCGCCGACGACCGTGCTCGCCACAACGCCCGATCAGGCCGACATCCCCGCAGTGCTCGACGCCATCACCGCGACTCCCGGTGTGCTGCGGGCCAGTCCGACCGGCCAGGACGGTGACCGCACACGCTTCCAGGTCGTCCTCGACGCCGAACCCGCCTCCAACGAGGCGCTCGACACGGTGCAAGCGCTGCGCAGTCGACTGTCGACCCTTGACGGCGCCCAGGCCCGCGTCGGTGGCGCCGACGCCCAGGCTCTCGACGCCCGCGCCGCGAGCGAACGGGACCTCAAGCTGCTCGTTCCCGCCATCCTCGGTGTCGTCCTGCTGGTGCTGTACGTGCTGCTGCGCAGCGCGTTCGCCCCGCTGCTGCTCATCCTCGCCACCGGCGTCTCGACCATCGCCGCCATCGGTGCGGGCACCTGGCTGAGTTCGGAGGTCTTCGGCTTTCCCGCCCTCGACGTCTCCGTGCCGCTGTTCGCGGTGCTGTTCCTCATCGCCCTGGGCGTGGACTACACGATCTTCCTCGTGACCCGCGCGTGGGAGGAGTCGAACGAGATCGGCACCCTCCCCGGCACCGTGCGGGCCGTGTCGTTGACCGGCGGCGTCATCACCAGCGCCGGCATCGTGCTGGCCGCCGTGTTCGTGGTGCTCGGGGTGCTGCCCCTGATCACCCTGACGCAGATCGGCATCATCGTCGGCATCGGAATTCTGCTCGACACGTTCCTCGTGCGCACCGTCGTCGTTCCCGCGCTGATCAGCATCACGGGCGACAAGTTCTGGTGGCCCCGCCGTCCCGCAGCGAGCCACGAGCAGGAACGCCGGTCGGAGGTCGACGCCGCGCAGATCTGAGCCGGACTTATCACACCGACACTGCACCCCCAGTCACTCGACTGGGGGTGCAGTGTTTGCGGATGTCGTGTTGTCAGATGCCGTGTTCTCAGGTGCAGAGCCGGTCAGACGTAGCGTTCGAGGATGCTGGACTCGGCCAGGCGCGACAGCCCGTCGCGCACGGCCCGGGCTCGGCCTTCGCCGACGCCGTCGACCCGCTGGAGTTCGTCGAGGTTGGCCGCCATCAGGCGTTGCAGGCCGCCGAAGTGCTCGACGAGGCGGTCGACGATGAGGCCGGGCAGGCGTGGGATCTTGGAGAGCAGCCGGAATCCGCGCGGGCTGGTCGACTCCTCCAAGGTCTCCTGCAGCGTCGAGTATCCGAGTGCGGCCGCTGCGGAGGCCACGTCGAGCAGAGCCGTCTGCGTCAGCGACCCCAGCGCAGCGATGACGTCCTCGGTGCTGCGCTCGAACATCGGGCCGAGGTAGTCGCGGATGACGAGGTCGCGCTCGCGGTCGATGCCGCTGGTCAGCTCGGCCAGCTGCAGGGTGAGCAGTCGCCCTTCGGTGCCCAGCTCGGTGACGTACCCGGAGATCTCGTCGCGGATGCGCTGCACCATCTCGAGGCGCTGCAGCACGGCTGCGACGTCGCGGATCGTGACGAGGTCTTCGATCTCGAGGGCCGACAGGGTGCCGAGCACCTCGTCGAGTCGGTTCTTGTACCGCTCGAGGGTCTGCAGCGCCTGCACACCCTTGCTGATGATGGTGGCCGGATCCTCCAGCACGTGCCGGTTCCCGTTGAGGTACAGCGCGGCGATCTGCATCGACTGGCTGACGGAGATCACCGGTAGTCCGGACTGGATGGACACGCGCTCGGCGGTGCGGTGCCGGGTTCCGGATTCGCTGGTCTCGATCGAGGAGTCGGGGAGCAACTGGGTGGCGGCCTTGGTGATGCGCGAGACGTCCTTGTCGAGGATGACGGCGCCGTCCATCTTGGCCAACTCGCGCAACCGCGTGGCGGAGAACTCGATGTCGAGAGGGAATCCGCCGGAGGCGATGCTCTCGATGGTCTTGTCGTGGCCGAGGACGATGAGGGCGCCGGTGCGGCCGCGCAGGATGCGTTCGATGCCGTCGCGCAGCTCGGTGCCCGGGGCGACGGAGGCGAGCACTGCTCGCAGCTCCTCGTCGATCTCGGCCACGGTGTTCCTCCTGGTCTGGCGTGAGTTCGAATGCTACCGGCCCGGACCGATAAGCCCCCGCACGGCGTCGGCGAGCCGCTGCACCTGGTGGACCTGGAGGCCGCGTGGCATGTCGCCGGCCTCGACCGATCCGGCGGGCACGACAGCCTGGGTGAAGCCGAGCCGTCCGGCCTCGGCCAGTCGCTTGGCCACGCCCGCGGTGGGGCGCAGCTCGCCTGCGAGACCCACCTCACCGATGACCACGGTGCCCCTCGGGATCGGGCGGTCGGCGATGGAACTGGCGACCGACATCGCGATGGCGAGGTCGGAGGCGGGCTCGGACAGGCGCACCCCGCCGACGGTGGAGACGTAGCAGTCGCATGTGCCGACGGGCACCTTGACGTGTTTCTCGAGGACGGCGAGGTTCATCGCCACTCGCGAGTGATCGATGCCGCTCGTGGTGCGACGCGGCGACCCGCCGCCTGCGGTCGGCGTCAGCAGTGCCTGTACCTCGCACACCAGGGGGCGGCGACCTTCGAGCGTGACGGTGACGCTGGTGCCCGGCACCTCGAGGTCGCGGCTGGAGAGAAACAGACCGCTCGGGTCGGTGAGGCCGAGGATGCCGCGTTCGCCGAGGTCGAAGCAGCCGACCTCATCGGTGGGGCCGTACCGGTTTTTGACGGCCCGCACGAGGCGTAGGCGCGTGTGGCGGTCGCCCTCGAACTGCACGACGACGTCGACGAGGTGTTCGAGCACGCGTGGCCCGGCGATGCCGCCGTCCTTGGTGACGTGGCCGACGAGCAGCGTCGACATGTCGCGTGCCTTGGCCGCACTGATGACGGCAGCGGCGACCTCGCGCACCTGTGAGACGTTGCCCGCGGCGCCTTCGACCTCGGTGGACGAGATCGTCTGCACCGAGTCGAGGATGAACAGGTCGGGGGAGAGGCGCTCGATCTGCCCCAGCACCGTGCCGAGGTCGGATTCGGCCGCGAGATAGAGCGAATCGGCCAGGGCGCCGATGCGCTCGGCGCGAAGCCGCACCTGCGCCGCCGACTCCTCACCGGTGACGTAGAGGACCGTGCGTCCCAACTGAGCCGCGCGTGCGGCCACGTCGAGCAGCAGGGTCGATTTGCCGATTCCGGGTTCGCCTGTGACCAGCGCGACCGCGCCCTGCACGAGGCCACCGCCGAGAACGCGATCGAACTCGGGGACGCCGGTGCTGCTCGACTTGGCGGCCGCCGCATCGACCTGAGCGATGGGGATGGCGGGCCGCCCGACCGTCGCGGTCGCTCGCGTGCGCCCGGCGGGCTGGGCGTCGACCTCGACGACGCTGCCCCACGCGCCGCATCCGCCGCAGCGCCCGACCCACTTGACCGTGGTCCAGCCGCACTCGGTGCAACGGTGCCCGGGTGGCGCGCTGCGGCCACTCTTGCGCTTGGAGGAGGCGGATGTCGTCATGCCCGAGACGCTAGACGAGGTCACCGACAACCCTTCGTCACGAGCCTCGGTACCGGCGCCACCAGAGGTCGACGGCATA